>CABRDE010000028.1:0-2590 GCA_902469665.1 uncultured Collinsella sp.
TGTGTTTTAGCAAGTTGGCGTCCGCTTTGTGAGCGGTGTTTTTCCGCAGTGTAGGCAGCGGGTTTTCCGCAGGGTGTGCGGTATCGGCCGCTGCCTGTCTGCGTTGTGTTGGTTATTTGGTCATGAGGGCGTGTTCGCTTCGGTAGGAGCGGCCCTCGAATCTGATGAGCCGTCCGTGGTGGACGGTGCGGTCGATGAGGGCGGCGGCCATGTTCTTGTCGCCGAGCACGCGTCCCCATCCGCTGAATTCGATGTTGGTGGTGTAGATGATGCTCCTTGTCTCGTAGGAATCGGAAATGATCTGGAAGAGGAGCCTGCTGCCCTCCTCGTCTATGGGCAGGTAGCCGAACTCGTCGATGATGAGAAGTCGGGCCTTGCCGATGCTCGCGAGTTCCCGGTCGAGCCGGTTCTCCTGCTGGGCGCGGCGCAGACGCATGAGCAGTCCGGTCGCGGTGAAGAAGCGCACCGGGACGCCCCGCTCGCAGGCGAGCCGTCCGATCGCGATGGCCAGGTGGCTCTTGCCGGTGCCGACGGGCCCGTAGAGCACGAGGTCCTCGCATCCGGCGACGAAGTCGAGGTTCTCGAGCTGCGCGCGCCCCCAGTCGGCGGGCATCTTCAGGTTGGTCCAGTCATAGCCGTCGAGGGTCTTGTCGGCGGGGAAGCCGGCCTGTTTGAGCAGGCGCAGGCGTTTGGATCGCTCGCGCGAGTCGAGTTCGGCCGTGAACCATCGTTCGATGAAGTCGAGCTGGTTGGGCGTGGCCTCGGCGAGCGTGCCGGCGAGCACGCTGCGTGTCAGGGTCAGGCTGCGGCTCATCTTCAGGATGCGTTCGCTTTTCTCGGTCGTGGACGCGCGCCTGCGTCGGGTCTCCGGGATCACCGGATCGGGTCTGACGCTCACCGTTCTTCCCCTCCGTCGTCCGTGCCGGTGATGAACCGGTCGTAGCCGCTCAGGTCGGGCTCCTCGATCCCGCCGGGGTATTCCCACTCGCCGTCGCGCATGCGCAACGCGATCGGGGTGAGCGAGTCCGCGTGCAGGCCCATGTCCCTGTTCGAGCGCAGGATCTCGCCGCACGCCTGCATCGCGGGATCGAACCCGGCCGCCCGGCACGCGTCCCCGATCGCTTTGAGGCTCTCCCTCAACGTCTTTTCGTCCATGGAATCAAGCCACGCGCGTATATCGTCGGGCACGTCCGGGCGGATCGAGCTTTCCCGCCACGCGCGGGGTTTGACCGCGAGCCGGGGAAGCACGAGCGCGGGATCCTCCACATTGCGCGACCGTCCGTACTGTCTGGGATACTCCGCGAAGAGCTCGCCGGTGGCGGGCGAGGTGAGCGTGACCGTGTCCCACCGGATCGCGGCCAATACCCTGGAACGCGCCGAATCGGGGACGGCGAGGTACCGGTTCGAGTCGATGTCGACCAGCCCGTACTTGTCGGCCGTCCGGCTTTCCCAGCGAACCGGGTCGAACGCCGTGGACGGCAACGGCATCAACGCGGCCCTCTCCTCGTCGAACACCTCGGCCACGGGCACGTCCAGCAACCTCGGGCAATACGAGTCCCTGGCGAGCCCGTCGCACCGCTCCAGCAGGAGACGGCTCAACTGCCCATACGATTCCGCGCGCATGGGCGGCACCATGAGATTGCGCCGCAAAAACCCGACCGCGTTCTCCACGCTGCCCTTCTCGTTGCCCGAATACGGGTTGCAGAACCGGACCTCGAGCCGGTAATGCGCCACGAACGCGGAGAACACCCCGGTCAACGCGACCTCGCCCTTCGCGTTGCGCCGGCCGGCACCGGTCGCGTTGTCCATCACGATCACGGGAGGAACACCCCCGATATGCTCGAACACGAGCATCAGGCCATGGCACAGACACTCCGCGTTCTCGCCCGGCAACGCCACGCACAACCGCATGTTCGAATACGGCAACGAGACCACCAGGCAATGCACGTCCGCCATCTCGCCAGCGATCCGGGCCCGGGCCACGCCGAAATCGACCTGCATGCTGCCCGCCGCCCACTCGAGCCGCACGTACCCCTCGCGATCCGGCACGCCGCGGTTCGCCTCGCGCCACCGGTGCACGTAACGCATCGTGGTCGAATACTCGCCGTCGTAATCCGTCTCCGCCAGCAGACGGTCGTGCACGCGCCTGATCGTGTGCCGCTGCTTCCTGGGCAGCAGACGATCGGCCTCCAGCCACTCGTCCACCAGATGCGCGTACGGGTCGATCTTCGACCCGTACCTGCGATCCGCCTTCGGCTTGGGCGAGCAATCCTCCATATCCGCGTACTTCGCGACCGTCCCGCGATCCACGTGAAGACGCCGCGCTATCTGCGCGCGCGACATTCCCTGCCGGTCGAGTCTCCTGATATCTTGCACAATGGGCATCGGTATCGCCATGTTCCTTTCCTTCCCGAGCGCCGGCCGGCGGCAACCGGCCGAATCAAAACCGATTGGCAACTCGGGAATATACAGGCGGCGGCACCGATGCCTATCACATCACCGGGAAACGATGACGACACCGGGGAAAACCATCAGCCCACACTACGGAAAAACACTGCCGAACCTGTCGAACAAACATTGAAGCAAAACA
>CABRDE010000029.1:0-77992 GCA_902469665.1 uncultured Collinsella sp.
CCAAGTTAGACCATTTCAAATGGTTCGATGTCTGCCCGGATGCGACACATCTGGTGTGTCCATCCTCGCAGTATCCGGTTCTCAAGGTGCACGCCCCGCGGCTCATCCGGTTCCACCGGGCCGCGCGGCAAGGAGATATATTGCCAGACCGCGAAGCGATGTGGGACGTCAATTCCACTCTTCACAAGTCCTACACAACTTATCGCTTCCTATATAAGTAATAGAAAGGCTGGTGCAGAAATACTGCGCGTATCAGATGATGACCCTTCGGTTAAGAGATATATAAAGATCGGTCACCTGTAAGTGTCTATCTACCCGCGCTTTTGCTATATAAACCAGCGCTCTAGATAAAAAGAGGGAGTGCCGCTCACAGTGCGACACTCCCCTAGCGATTCAACAGAATCTATTAGGCCTCGAGAGCCTTCTTGGCAATGGCAGCCAGCTCGTTGAAGGACTCGATGTCCTCGTAAGCCATCTGAGCCAGGACCTTACGGTCGAGCTCGATGCCGGCAACCTTCAGGCCGTGCATGAACTGAGAGTAAGAGATGTCGTTCAGGCGAGCGGCAGCGTTGATACGGGTGATCCAGAGAGAGCGGATCTCGCGCTTCTTGTTGCGGCGATCACGATACTGATACTGCAGGGAGTGCTGGACCTGCTCTTTAGCATGCTTGTAAGTACGCGAAGCGGCACCGTAGTAACCCTTCGCACGGTGCATAACGGTACGGCGCTTCTTCTTGGCGGCAACAGCGCGCTTAATACGTGCCATGTTCTATCAACTCCTAGACGGTAAAACGAAAAACGGGAACGCGAACTTAGGCGAGACGCGACTTGATGACCTTGCGGTCGGCAGCGGCGATCTCGGTCTCCTGACGGAAGCCACGCTTACGCTTGGTGGACTTCTTGCTCAGGATGTGGCTCTTGAAAGCCTTGGCGCGCATAAGCTTGCCGGTGCCAGTCTTGCGGAAACGCTTCTTGGTGCCGCTGTGGGACTTCATCTTAGGCATGAAATACTCCTTAATCGGTTACAGAACACTAGTTACTTGGTATCGCTTGCCGCTTTATCCTCATCGAAGGCGCCCTTAATCGGGGCGAGCAGCATAAGCATGTTACGGCCTTCCATCTTAGGCTTGGACTCGACCGTAGCGTAAGGCTTGAGATCCTCGGCGAGACGCTCGAGAACGTTAAGACCCTGCTCCGGGTGAGCCATCTCACGGCCGCGGAACATGATGGTGATCTTAACGCGTGCGCCCTTCTTGAGGAAACGCAGAACGTGGCCCTTCTTGGTCTCGTAATCGCCAACGTCGATCTTGGGTCGGAACTTCATTTCCTTGACCTCGACCTTAGACTGGTTCTTACGAGCGGCCTTGGCCTTCATGGCCTGCTGGTACTTGAACTTACCGTAGTCCATGACCTTGCAGACCGGCGGCTCCGCGTTGGGAGCGATCTCGACCAGGTCGAGACCCTGATCGTCAGCGACGCGCTGGGCATCGCGGATGGCGAACAGGCCGAGCTGAGAGCCATCGACGCCAATCAAACGGCACGAAGATGCAGTGATCTCGTCGTTGATGCGGGTGTCATCAGACTTAGCTATTTTCCCTACCTCCATTCATAAAAAAATAACCCGGCGCTTCTTTGCAACCAGGTCGTACACATAGACATCCTCGATACGAGGAAGGGAATCTAAGTTGTATGACCAGTCAGCTGCTCATTGGCGCCAAAAGGTGGGAACCCTCGGGTTCCTCTTTAGGGCATTGCGGGAACAACGCCTTGCGAATAATAACACGTATAGTGCGCTATCACATTACGTACACGAAAAAGGGGGTCTTAACCCCCTTGAACGCTCAGCTGCATGTATGGTGCCCGAGGCGAGACTCGAAGGGCCTTCGCTTCGCGAAGCCCCGGGCTTCGGGCGCATGGCGCCCTCGCCACGCTCCGCTACAAACAGGCCACGGGCCTGTTTGCTTAACGCTCCGCGCGCTCACGCGAGTTCGGCACGAAAAAGGGGGTCTTAACCCCCTTGAACGCTCAGCTGCATGTATGGTGCCCGAGGCGAGACTCGAACTCGCACGTTGTTGCCAACGGTGGATTTTGAGTCCACTGCGTCTGCCAATTCCGCCACTCGGGCACGTAATGCGTGAGTTAGTTTATCACAGCTTTCTGTTGATTAGTCCGGAAATGGAACTTCGAGCATTTCGATAAGCTCAACCTTGCGTAACATCTCCCGCTTACGACATCCACGTCCGTCAACCGAGGCCTCGCCCATCTGGTTGTCATAGGGATCCTCGCGCATACCATCGAAAGCAGGCACAAATTCAGCCTGGAATCGGTTGTTGGCCACCATACGCCACGGGTCGAGATTGCCAAAGTAGTGACGACGACGCCACTCCTCCCCCATCCTGCGTGCCGAGGAACCAAACGATACGTCGGCGTTAAGCCAACCGGTCTGTGGCGTATAGAACTCAGCCCAATCGTGCGGTCCCACCGAATCGGGCGCAACATATAGGCCGCTCTGCCAACGAGCAGGCACCCCCGCGATGCGGCACATGGTGATAAACGTGAGCGCCATAACGCCGCAATCGCCGCGGAGCGAATGCGCACAGTCGTCGGCAATAGATCCCAAAAGCAGGTACGGTGGCTGATAGCGATAGTCGATATGCTGCGTCAGGTAATCATAGATAGCACGAGCGCGATCGAGCGGATCGACGAGCCCGTCAATAACACGCTCCGTCAACTGTCGCAGGTACGGCGTAAACGCAATGTGCGGACGGTCCTCGGAAGTGTCCTCGGGCAGTGGCGTGTCCATGCACGTATGCGATGGGAGCGCGCCACCATAGATATCGCAATAGGCGGCATCTATGTGATAGCGATAGGTCACCGAGAATGAATGTTCAGTCGAAGATGTCCAAGAGGCAGTACGAGCCGAAACGTTTTCAGAGGCAACGGTACCCCCCGACGTCATATCGAGAACCTCGATATGAGACTGTTGACGACAGGCGGCGGCAACGGGTAGCCACGCGCGAACAGCCTCTCCCTCCAGAGCCCCGGGGACAGACACGGATGCCTTGAGCGTGATGACGCGAGTCAACCCGTTTTGCGACTCCATCTCCCTGAGCATCTGGTTACGCAGTGCTATACCGTCCGTAGAATCGGGACGCAGGCCCGGAACCTCCTTGGGGTACACGCGAAGCGAATCGAGGAAGTTGTCGAGTACGAACAGCTCGCCATCGATAAAGCGCCAATCGATACGCTTACGATTAATCAGGTCATCAAACTGCTCTTCGGTAAACTCTGGCCACTCCTCGCGAATCATCGCAATAGCCTGATCACGCGACACCGAAAAATGAAGCGGCGTCTCGAGCATGCGATACCGCTCGGCACGAACACAAGCAGCCAGCGAAGGTTCAGGGTTCTGCTCCAAAAGGCGATCACAAGCCGCAACAGCCCGCGTCAAATAGCCGGCATCCTTGAGTCGAAGAATCTCGGGCGGCAGTCCAATATCGAGATGACGAAAGTCATCACAGCAAACATCAACAGAGCAACCAACAGGACCCTCGTCAATAACCTTCCCGTCCGAAGGCAGCACATCAATAACAGCCATACCAAAACTCCAAGTCATTAGAACTCTTGAAGTCCATTGTAGCGAGATAAAAAGAAAGCCCCAACAAGGGAGCCATCAACGCCGCCGAACGGTAGCAAAAATGAAATCAGCCCAGTAACCCTGTAGCGAGTTAACAAAGGAGGCCCCGTTCACCCGGAGCTGATTCCATCGCGCGACTTCTGGCGAAGCCAGTAGCCATCTTAATTCAGACTTGTAACCCTGCGGCGTTAAACAAAGGAAGCCCCGTCCCCCGGAACTGTTTCCTTGGCGCGACTTCTGGCGAAGCCAGGTGAGCGCAAAGGAAACAGTGTAGGGGAACGGGGCTTCCGGCGGGAAGTTTAGCGACGCTTACGCCTTGTTGACGGAGCCAAACTCCTCCATGAGCTCCTTGGTGCGGGCAACGATGTTGTCGCGACCAGGCTTGAGGAGCTTGCGGGGGTCAAAGCCCTTGCCCTGCTGATCCTTGCCAGCCTCGATGTACTCGCGGACGCCCTTGGCGAAGACGAGCTGCAGGTCGGTGTTGACGTTGATCTTGGAGATGCCCAGGGAGATGGCCTTCTTGATCTGATCCTCGGGGATGCCGGTGCCACCGTGCAGGACGAGGGGCAGGTCGCCGGTCTGAGCCTTAATCTCGCCCAGACGCTCGAAGGAAAGGCCAGCCCAGTCGGCGGGATACACGCCGTGGATGTTGCCGATGCCGCAGGCGAGGAAGTCGACGCCCAGGTCAGCAATCTGCTTGCACTCAGCAGGATCAGCGAGCTCGCCGTTGGAGGTCACGCCGTCCTCGGTGCCGCCGATGCCGCCGACCTCGGCCTCGATGGACATGCCCTTGGAGTGAGCAAGCTCAACGAGCTCCTTGGTGCGGTCGAGGTTAAGCTGGAAGGTCTCCTCGTGAGAGCCGTCATACATGATGGACGTGAAGCCGGCCTCGATGCACTTGAAGCAGTCCTCGTAAGAACCGTGATCGAGGTGAAGGGCGACGGGAACGGTAACGCCCGTGGCCTCGACGGCAGCCTTGACCATGTCGGCGCAGACCTTGAAACCGCCCATCCACTTGGCGGCACCAGCGGTGCACTGAAGGATCAGCGGAGACTTGGCCTCCTCGGCGGCCTGGAGAATAGCCAGGGTCCACTCGAGGTTGTTGGTGTTGAAGGCACCGAGAGCGTACTTGCCGGCCTCGGCCTTCTTGAGCATGTCTGCTGCGTTGACGAGCATAAAAGAAACCTCCTGTAAGGTTGCTCCGATAACGCCTGTGATTTTACCACGGCGCACCCGAGCATAAACGTTCGTTTGTTCACGAATATCGTCCAAACAGACTTTTTTGACCGTTTGCCCTACGAAATTGACCCGTTGGGGAAAAATAGCTTGACGTTTGGACGCTTCTCGTGCTTTAGAAGCTGACTATAAAGCTACACCTGCATGAAAGGGTTCTGCATGAGCTCGCGTGCCATGGTGGTCGAATCGCCATGCCCGGCTAGGCAAACGGTATCGGGCGGGAGAAGCCAGGCGAGCTTGGAGAGCGAGCGCAGAATCGCCGCCTCGTCGCCTCCAGAAAGATCGGTACGGCCGTGCCCACCCGGAAACAGGGTGTCACCCACAAAGGCAATGTTCCCCTGCTCGGTGGCAGCAAACAAGACGATCCCGCCCGGCGTATGCCCTGGCGTCTCGATCACCTGCAGGCAGATATCGCCCACCTCGATAGTATCGCCCTCGGCGAGCAGGCGCGTCGGCTCCCCGGGGTCGGGCGTCTCAATGCCCCACATAGCTCGCTGTTCCTCGATATTCGCATGCGGCACCGCCACATCCTTGGCACACAGCTCATACTGGCAGCCCTCGCCAACGGTGGTTCGCACGCCGGCAACACCACCAACATGATCGGCATGGCCATGAGTGCATACGGCGCCAAGCACGCGTACACCGGCATGCTCGGCTCGAATATGCTCCACCAAACGCTCGCCTTCCCATGCGGGGTCGATAATCACGCACTCATTGTCCGAAATAACAGCATAGCTATTGGTCTGAATGGGACCGTTTACGAGCGTCTCAATCTCGACCGATCCCTTGGGAGTTACATCCAAGGACACAGCACTCATGTCCCTCTCCTCTCTATAGAACTCGAGGCATCAAACGATGCCTCGAGTGTAGCGAATATCGATAATGTGGCACGTTCGTCGCGACTAAACGCGGCGCTTAAGCTGGGCTCCACCCTCGCCGGGCATCAGGCGACGCGCGTCGTAGACCGAGTCAACGCTGCTGATAGAAGCCAGCAGCGGATCCAGACCACTCGCGTCCGAGATCTCGACCATAAAGCGCAGGGTTGCAATACCCTCGCGGTTGGTCGACGTGGCGGCAGAAAGGATATTGCCGCCCGCATCGCCAATGGCAATGGTGACATCCTTGAGCAGGCCCATGCGGTCCAGGCACTCGACCACGATCTCGACCTGGAAGAGGGTGTCGGCAGCGCCGTCCCACTCCACTTCGATCATGCGCTCGGGATGCTCCATAAGACCCTTGACGTTGGGGCAGTTGGCGCGATGCACCGAAACGCCACGACCGCGCGTGATGAAGCCGACGATATCGTCGCCCGTCACCGGATTGCAGCAATGCGCCAGACGGACCAGCAGGCCGCTGTTGCTCTCGCCCTTGACGATAATGCCGTTGCTGGCGCTCTTGCCGCGCTTTTGCGGCTTGCGGTTGGAGCCACGGGCAGGCTGCTTCACGACCTCGGCGATAGCCTCGGCCTTGGTGAGCTGCTCCTCGGGCTTGGGGTCCAAAATCTGCTCGACCTTGTTACCCACGGCGCGCGGGGCAACCTTACCGGCGCCCACGGCGGCAAACAGGTCCTCGAGCTGCTTGAAGTTCAGCTGCTCCGCCACGGCGTTGAGCGCACGCGTGGATCGCGGCGTAGAGATGCCATACCCGCGCTTGCGCAGGTCCTTGGCCAGTATATCGCGGCCGGCAGCAGCGTCATCGTCTTTGGTCGCGGCAGCGAAGTAACGGCGGATCTTTGACTTGGCGGAAGGCGTCTTAACGATCTTGAGCCAATCACGCGACGGCTTGGAACTCTTGTTGGTCAGGATTTCAACGCGATCGCCCGTCTTGATCTCGTGCGTGAGCGGGGCCACCGCACCGTTGATCTTAGCGCCGACGCAGTGGTTTCCCACCTCGGTGTGAACGGCGTAGGCAAAGTCGAGCGGCGTGGAGCCGGCACGAAGCGCCATGACCTCGCCCTTGGGCGTAAAGACGAAGATCTCTTGATCGAAGAGGTCGACCTTCAGCGAATGCAGGTATTCCTTGGCGTCGGTGATCTCATCAGACGCAGCCCAATCGAGCGAATGTTTGAGCCAGTTAATCTGGTCGTCCAGACGCTGGGCATCATTGGTCTTAGACGCAGACGATCCACCCGACTTCTTATAGAGCCAGTGGGCGGCAATGCCGTACTCGGCCTGCTCATGCATCTCGTAGGTTCGAATCTGAATCTCGAGCGGGCGGGCCGTGGGGCCGATTACCGTCGTATGGAGCGACTGGTAGTTATTGACCTTGGGCATGGCGATATAGTCTTTAAAGCGACCGGGCATGGGGTGCCACAGCGTATGTACCGCACCGAGTGTGGAGTAGCAATCGCGCACCGAATGCGTGATGACGCGCAGTGCCACCAGGTCGTAGATCTCGGAGAATTCTTTGCCCTTGCGCTTCATCTTTTGGTAGATGGACCAATAGTGCTTGGAACGGCCGTTGATCTGGAAGTCTTCCAGGCCAATGCGGTTGAGCTCGTCGGTGAGCGTCTTGATGGTCTCGGCCAGATAGCGCTCGCGAACCTCGCGCGACTCAGCCACCATGCGTGCGATGCGCTGGTAGGCATCGGGCTCAAGGTAGAAGAAGGACAGGTCCTCGAGCTCCCACTTAATAGAGCTCATGCCCAGACGGTCGGCCAGGGGCGCATACACGTCCATGGTCTCGCGGGCCTTAAACAGACGACGGTCCTCGCGAAGGGCCGCCAGCGTACGCATGTTATGCAGACGGTCGGCAAGCTTAACGATAATGACGCGGATGTCCTTGGACATGGCGAGGAACATCTTGCGCAGCGTAAGCGCCTGCTTCTCGTCCATGCTATCGACTTCGATGTTGGTGAGCTTGGTCACGCCATCGACGAGCTCGGCCACTGTATCGCCAAACAGGCCGGAAACATCGGCGAGCGAGGTCTCGGTGTCCTCGACGGTATCGTGCAGCAGCGCGGCGCACACCACATCGCAGTCCATCTTGAGGTCGGCCAAAATGATGGCCACCTCGACGGGATGGTTGATGTACATCTCACCCGAGCGGCGCTTTTGGTTGCAGTGCTTCTCGGCAGCAAAGCAATAGGCCTGCTCCACCTTAGAAAAGTCGTCCTCATTCATATATTTGAGGCACAGGCGCTCCAGCTTGTCGTAGCTGTCCGCCATAATCTCGGGCGGCAGCTCATCGGCATGCTTATAGTGCTCCATCTCCGAGAACGGCTGGAGGGTGGAATCATGGGCGGTACGGGCTGCGGCATCCATCGAGGTCCCCTTCCCCTAGGCCCGCGGTACGATCGGGCGGTTAACTTTGGCTAGCATATCAGAAGCGCACGAATCGAGCGCCCAGCTCCGGAAAGCCGAGAACTCCATGCGCGAGCGCAAGCCCTCCAAATAGCGGATTGACCTGCTCAATTGCACACGGCCGGGGTTTTCTGCCATCGCGATGCGACGGGTGTCGTCAAACCCCGAAACGCGACAGAAACCAAGCTCTTCAAAGATTCCCAGACCGCTTGCCACCGAGCGCTCGTCGACCGGCGTGCGGGCATCGATGGCGAGGCACATCTGCGCGATGTCGATATCGCTCGCACTAAACGAGTCATCTCCGGTCTTGCCGCGGTTGGAGCGCCACATAGTTTGCAGCGCTCGATAGAGCGTGACGAGCTCGTCGCGCTCGGGCGCGTAGCAGTCGAGCAGGCGCTCGTTAATGCGAGCGTCACGTGACGAATAGAGCAAGTGAATCACGGCAGGTTGGCCGTCGCGACCGGCGCGTCCGCTCATCTGGTTGAACTCAATGCTGCCAAACGGCATGTGGTAGAGCACGACATGGCGAATATCGGGCAGGTTGACGCCCTCGCCAAAGGCAGAGGTCGAAACGATGCAGCCGAGGCTGCCGTCTCGAAACGCTTCCTCGACACGGCGACGATCGGAGCGCGCAAGCCCCGCGTTATAGAACGCGATGCGGGTCGCGCAATCGGGCACCCGCTTGCGCAGCGTCTTAGCAAGCGCCACAGACTGGTCGCGCGAGTTGACGTAGATGACAGTCTTCTCCCCCGTCGCCACGATTGACACCAGGCGGTTCTCGCGGCTCGCAAGATCTCGGTCATCCTCGAGCTGCAAGTTCTCGCGCACCGTCTCGTCGACCACCGTGCGGGTAATCGGCAGCACGCGGGCGAGCTCGGCCACAACCGGAGCCGTTGCGGTGGCAGTCGTGGCCAGAACGACCGGGTCGCCCAGGGCCTTGAGGATATCGGGCATGTCGAGATAGGCACTGCGGTCGCCGCCCTTGGCAAGACCGGCATGATGTGCCTCGTCAATAACGACAAACCCGATGCGCCCCGAACGCGCAAAGCGATCGCGGTGAATGGACAGGAATTCGGGCGTCGTGAGCACGATGCCGGTGCGGCCCGAAGCCAAGCCGGCAAACACGTCATCGCGCGCCGCCTCCACGGTCTCGCCGGTCAGCACGCCCACGCCAATGCCGAGCGCGGCCATCGTCGACGAGAGGTGATAGGCCTGGTCGGCAACGAGCGCGCGCAGCGGATAGACAAAGATGCTCGCACGCCCGCGAAGGACCGCCTCGCGCGCGGCATGCACATGGAAGATAAGCGACTTGCCGCGCCCCGTTCCCATAACGGCCAGAACACTTTGGTGATCGGCCAGGGCATCGAGCGCCTCGACCTGCGCGCGGTGCGGCTGATTCGAGCCGATAAAGTTATGGATAAGCGAGCGCGTCAGCTCGGTATAGGAAAGCTGGGCGAGCGTTTGGCGCTTGCGGGACTCCAAACGAAGACCGGCGTCCGCAGGCTCCACGCCGCGGCGAAGCTCACATGCCGGGTCATCAACGCTGGGCGCCGTGGTATCGCGGACCAAGACATCCTTGATCATGAGCTTTGGCTTTACGCGACCTTGCCAATGCTCGGCCACGGCCTCGAACACCAAATCGACGGCGCTATCGCAATTGATGAGCTTATCGATCTGCGGCACGCGGAACATAATGGCCGGCACACTCGCGGCGCCATCGGTCGCCACGAAGCGCATATGCTCGCCGGTTTTGCCCACCACAGCGCGATCGCACATTGTCACGCCCTCGGCAGCCAGAAGCGGCACCTTGTTGCCCTGGCCAAACGGCTCAAGACGGGAGATCTGCTCGATGGTCTCGATATTTAGCTCGGAGAGGTCGACGGTGGCGGCAACCTCGTCAGCGTCCTCAAAGTCCTCGGCGGGAAGCTCGGACAGCACGGCGGAAAGGCGACGACGGAACTCGTCGAGCTTGGACGCCTCGATGGTCACGCCCACCGCACCCGCATGCCCGCCGCGACGAATCAGCAGATCGGAGCAGCGTTCTACGGCGTCGAACAGGTTAATTTTGCCCACCGAGCGACCCGAGCCGCGTGCAATGCCGTCCTCGATCGAGAACAGCAGCGCCGGCACGTGATAACGGTTGGTCAGGCGGCTCGCCACGATGCCCTTGACGCCCTCGTGCCAGCCCTCGCCACCCACGACGATTGCGCGACCGCCATCATAGGTCTCCTCGACCTTTGCCATGGCATCGCGTGTGAGCTCCGCCTCGATCTCGCGCCGCTGACGGTTGATCTCCTCGAGCTCGGCCGCCAGCGCGCTTGCCTCGATAGGATCGCGGGCAAGCAGCAGGTCGAGCGCCAGCTTGGGATCGGCCATGCGGCCCGCGGCGTTTAAGCGGGGGATGAGCGAAAACGACAGGCCATCGGCCGTAATGCTGGAAAGGTCCGCCTTGGCGAGCGCGGCCAGCGCGATATAGCCGGGGCGGGCGGTCACGCGCATCTGCTGGATGCCCTCGGCGACCAGCGCGCGGTTCTCGGGCGTCAGCGGCATCATGTCGGACACGGTGCCCAGCGCCGCGACCTCAATCAGCGAGCGCCAATACGACGGCTTGCCCAGGCGCTCGCCCAGGACCTGCACCAGCTTGAGCGCCACGCCGGCACCGGCAAGCTCGCGCGAGGGACCCTTGTCCTCGAGCTTAGGGTCGGTCAGGGGCACGCCCTGCGGCACCTGATCGGAGGGCTCGTGATGGTCCGTGACCACCAAATCGATCCCCAGGCTCTCCAGATAGGAGACCTCTTCCTTGGCGGCAATGCCGTTATCGACGGTCACGATCAGGTTGGGTTGGGCGAGCTCGTTGACGCGGTCGAGCGCCGCACGCGACAGGCCGTAGCCCTCGTCAAAGCGATGCGGAATAAACGGCGTGACATCGGCGCCAAACGTGCGCAGCGCCTCGGTCAACAGGCAGGTCGACGTAATACCGTCAACGTCAAAATCGCCAAAGACCGCGATGCGCTCGTGGCTATGAATAGCACGCTCGACGCGGTCGGCAACGACCGACATGCCCGGGATAACGAGCGGGTCGGCCCAGTCGCGATCGAGCGAAGGCGTCAAAAACAGCTGGCCCTCTTTGATGGATGTAATGCCGTGCGCAACCATAATGCGCGCAACCAGCCCGGGTATGCCCAGGCCAGCCGAAAGCTCCTTTTCGAGCTCGGGGTTTTGCTGAGCGACCGCCCAGCGATGCGTCGTCTTAAGCGATGACATAGGCGCCCACCCCCGATAGGGGCAGGTCGCCGCGATACCTCTCACGGTTCATAGCGATGAGTCCTCTGTGTATGCCCGCTTCGGCAGGCAGATCTGTTGAACGGATTTATTATACCGTGCAGCGCGGACGCAAATCGCCGCAGCACGCCGCGGTTTCGGTAAACGATGCCGGTAATAGCCTCGAAATATTCGAGCGTTTCTGACGCACGAACGCATGCGAGCGTCTAGCATATCCATTCAAAACGGATTCACGAGCAAAGGGAGTCACAAGAGTATATGAAGCAATGGGTTGGACTGGGCAAGTTTCTCGCGGGGCACATGCAGGTCATCGTTCCGATTTGCGTGGCGCTCGGTGTGCTCTTTCCCCAGCAGATTGGCGTACTCAAGCCTATCGTTCCCGCCCTGTTTGCCTTTATGACGTTTCAGGGTGCGCTCAGCAACACCTTCCACCAGGTAACCGAGGTGTTCCGCCGTCCGCTGCACCTGGTCTTGGCGTTGCTCGTCTCGGCGGTGCTTATCCCTATCGCAGCCTATGCCATGGGATCGTTATTCTTTGGCTCCAATCCCAACCTTGTCTGCGGCATCGTGCTCGAGTACAGCGTACCTGTGGCAGTCACTGCCTTTATGTGGATTAGCATGTTCGGCGGCAACGGCCCGCTCGCGCTCACCATCATCCTGACGTCCTCGGTCATCTCACCTGTGACGATTCCTCTTACGCTCAAGCTCTTGCTGGGCGCCACCGTCTCGATCGATGTGCCGAGCATGATGCAAGACATGGCCTTTATGATCGCCATCCCCGCCGTGCTCGGCATCGTGATCAACGAACTCACGCGTGGATGGGGGCACGAGAAACTCTCCCCCGCGCTTTCGCCCGCCTGCAAGTTCATGATGATGGGTGTTATCGCGTCCAACTCCACCGCCATGAGCGAGTACGTGCTGCACATGAACGCGGTGCGCCTGGAAGTCGCCCTCTTTATCCTTTCGTTCGCCATCAGTGGCTTTATCATCGGCATCCTGGTCGCACGTGCCCTGCATCTGCCGTATAGCGAGACGACCACCATGTGCTTTACCTGCGGCATGCGTAACATCTCTTCGGGCGCCGTCATCGCCACACGGTACTTTCCCGGCGAGGTCGTGTTCCCCGTCATGTGCGGCACGCTGTTTCAACAGGTGTTGGCCTCGATTATCGGGCATCTCTTTGAGCGCCTGACCGGCGAGGAGCGCGCCAAACAGCGCAAGCGGGTCAAGGCCGGCCGCGACGCGATGGCACGCTAGACCGTCCGCATTGCGCGGGCGTTAGCCTTGCTATACGAGCGTTTCCAGATGCGCGCGTAGGCGCTCAGCATCGGTATCGAGCGTTGTCTCGGCATTGACCTGGGCCAAACGATAGCCCACAAAGTAGGGCGAAACCACCCAACGTGGCAGCGCCTTGGCAATGGTCCGGCCGTCCATGTGGTAGAAGAACAAGTTGTACGACTCCGCGCGACCGCCGTGGTGCTCGTGCAGGATATAGCGCAGAGTTACCTGAATCGCATCGGCAAACAGGTCCGCTTCGGCTTGGTCGCGGGCGTCGTCGCTGGCGGCGATTCCCTGTGGAGCCGAGACGTTGACCTCAAAGAATCCCATGATCGGCTCGGTTGAGATGTTGACCGCGACCCTCCCGTGTCGCCAAACATCGATGCCTTCGAAGTTGGCGGGGGCTAGTGCTGCATAACCGTCCTCCCGCTCCAGACCCACAATCTGCATATGCGGATGGACGAGGCTGCCGCCCGAAAGCGGGCCTTTGTTCTTGTACATGAGCACACTGCGGTACTGTTGGGAATCGATCATCTGCTGCCAACAGCCCAGGGCAAACCGCATCACATGATGCAGCTCATCCGGTTCATAGGTCACCAGGTCGGCGTCGTGATTGGCAGACTCGATCAATACGGTCTGACGTGTGGCCCGCAAGGTCTTGAACTTATTCTCGAGCCAGATGCAGTCACCATCGCGCTGGATGATGTTGGCAAGCCCCTCCGTGTCACAAAAGGGGCACGCGGTGCCAGGGCGACGATTATCGTCGGGCTTACCGCTCGCCCGCTGAACGTCAAATACGAGCGCCACGGGTTATACCTCCAGCGGCACGATCTTGGTGCCGTGGAGCTCGGAGACGCCTAGCGCCGCCGCGACCGCGTCGCGATTTGCTGTAGTGATGCCGCCGCCGGGAAGGATGGTCAAACGATCGCCCGCATACTCGATTAAACGAGCCAGGTGATCGAAATTATCCTCGATCGGCGTACCGGCAGCACCACCGTGCGTGAGGATGCGCGTAACGCCGCAGTCGACAAGTGTATCAATCGCATCGAGCTGAGCTTCGGGCGAGAGCTGGTCAAATGCCATGTGGAAGGTGATGTCAAGGGGCTCGCGCTTGCACTCCTCGGTCGCACAGCCCGCAGCCATCACGAGAGCGCCGAGGGTGAGCTCGTCGAGCGCCCAGCCGCCGGCACAGGGCTTGCAGCAGCCAAAGACCAGGCCGTCAACGCCGGCACTCACGGCAAGGCCCAAGTCCATCTCCATCATGCGCAGCTCATCCTGGTTGTAGTGAAAGTCGCCGCCACGCGGACGGATCATGCACATCACCCGCGCGTCATGCTCGTGAGCGTAGCTGACTGTAGCGCTGATAACGCCGGCGGAAGGCGTGGTGCCACCGACGGCGAGGTTGTCACACAGCTCAATGCGCCCCGCACCGGCCTCGATGGCCGCCGGCACTCGCTCAAAGTTCTCGGCACAAAACTCGTACAGCATAGATAGGCCCCCAAAGACAGCAGATGTTTTCCGACGGGCATTGTCACACATCCCCATGAAGTTGCGGTGGAATAGGGACTGTTTTGGCCTCTGAGGCTCCCATTTAGTCCCTATTCCACCGCAACATAAGGGGGACAGAACCAAAGCAACGCCGCAGGCAGAGGACGGACAGCGAGCGGGCGCCAGAGCGAACAAATTGACATGAAAAGAGGACGGCATAGACCTTCTGGTCATGCCGTCCTCTTTGAATGACAAGTTGTCGCTCTGGTGCCCGCGCAGCGTCGACTGGTCCGCCGTTCGGTAGAACGACGGAACCGCCTAACCACCCAGATAGGCTTTGCGGACGTTGTCGTCGTGCAGCAGCTCTTGGCCGGTGCCGGTCATGGTGATCTTGCCGGTCTCGAGCACGTAGCCGCGTGTGGCGATCGAGAGCGCCATCTGCGCGTTCTGCTCGACCAGAAGCACCGTGGTGCCGGCCTTGTGCAGGTCCTCGACAATCTGGAAGATCTGCTCAATCAGAATCGGCGCCAGGCCCATGGAAGGCTCGTCGAGCATGAGCAGCTTGGGGTTACTCATAAGGGCGCGCCCCATAACGAGCATCTGCTGCTCACCGCCCGAAAGGGTGCCGGCGACCTGGCGACGGCGTTCCTTCAGGCGCGGGAACTGCTCGTAGACGCGCTCGAGGCCCGGAGCAACCGTGGACTTGGGCTGCGTGTAGGCGCCCATCTCCAGGTTCTCCTCGACCGTCATCTGCAAAAAGGCGCGACGGCCCTCGGGGACCTGAGCCAGGCCCTTGCCCACCAGCTTGTCGGCAGGCGTATGGGTAATGTCCTCGCCCATAAACTTGATGGAACCGGTCTTGGAACGCAGCAGGCCCGAAACGGTTTTAAGCGTCGTGGACTTACCGGCGCCGTTGGCACCGATCAAGGCCACGATCTCACCCTCGTTGACGTTAAAGGAGATGTCCTTGATGGCGTGGATGGCGCCGTACCAGACGTTGATGTTGTAGACGGAAAGCATCGGCTCTGCCATTTAGTTCTCCCCCTTATCCTGCTTGCCCAGATATGCCTCGATAACAGCGTCGTTGTTCTGGATTTCCTCGGCCGTGCCCTTGGCGATGACCTTACCAAAGTTGAGCACGCAGATGCCCTCACAGATGTTCATAACGAGCGACATATCATGCTCGATAAGCATGATGGCAATGCCGAAGGTGTCACGAATCTTAACGATGTTCTCCATGAGTTCCGCGGTCTCGGACGGGTTCATGCCGGCGGCAGGCTCGTCGAGCAGCAGCAGCTTAGGGCTGGTGGCAAGCGCACGGACGATCTCCAGACGACGCTGAGCGCCGTAAGGCAGCGAGCCGGCCTGCTCGTTTGCCAGATGCTCCATATCAAAGATGGACAGCAGCTCCATGGCGCGCTCGTGAGCAGCCTTCTCGTGCTTCCAATACATCGGCAGGCGCAGCACGCCCTCAAAGCCGGAGTAACGCTCCTGGTTATGCAGGCCGACCTTAACGTTATCCTCCACCGTCATGGTATTAAACAGGCGGATGTTCTGGAAGGTACGAGCGATGCCCATGCGGTTGACCTGGTAGACCGACTTGCCCGAGGTGTCCTCGCCGTCGAGCAGGATGGTGCCGTGTGTGGGCTGATACACCTTGGTGAGCAGGTTGAAGACCGTGGTCTTACCGGCACCGTTGGGGCCGATCAGACCGGCGATCTCGGTCTTGCCGATGGTTAGGCTAAAGTCGTCGACTGCCTTAAGGCCACCGAACTCAATGCCCAGGTGGATGCACTCGAGCGCCGGGCGCTCGCCCAGGTCGCGGTCGGGAACGATGGCGCCAGAAGGATACGGGACCATCTTGCCCTTCTTGAACTCAAATTTACTGGGCATCGGCTGCCACCTCCTTCTTGGAAGCAAAGCGGTCCTTGACGCGACCGAAGAACGCCTTGAGCTGCGGGTTGTTGGTAAAAATCATGACCAGGATCAGCACGATGGCGTAGATGAGCATGCGGTAGTCCGAGAACTGACGGAGCAGCTCGGGAAGCACCGTGAGCAGCGCCGCCGCGATGACGGAGCCGCGCATATTGCCCAGACCACCCAGGACCACGAACACCAGAATGAGGATGGACGTGTTGAAGTCGAACTTGGTGGCGGAGAGCTGCGAGAAGTTACCGCCGAAGAGGGCTCCGGCAGCACCGGCGAGGGCAGCGGAAACCACGAAGGCGATCATGCGGTACTCGGTGACGGAGATGCCTACGGACTCGGCTGCAATCTTGTTATCGCGCACGGCCATAATGGCACGGCCGGTACGGCTGCGAACCAGGTTGAGCACGATCACGAGTGCGACCATGACCAGGATGGCACCGGCGAGGAAGGTCGAGTACGTCGACACGCCCGAGGCGCCCTGGGCACCCTTGATGATGGCGGTGCCGTCCTCGAGCAGGTGCAGGTCGTCGATCGTAGAGTTGCCCGTGATGTTAAAGATCACGTGCAGGCCGCGGGAGTCGACGCCCACAATGAGGCAGGTGACGATCTCTTTGATGATCTCGCCAAAAGCCAGGGTCACGATGGCCAGATAGTCGCCGCTCAGGCGCAGGACCGGGATACCGATCAAGAAGCCCAAGATGGCAGCGGCGATAGCGCCGACCACAATGCTGATGATCAGGCGCACCGGATCGGAGGGAACGGCGCTCTCCAGCGCGACAGCGGTGACGATTCCCGTATAGGCGCCGACGCTCATAAAGCCCGCGTGGCCCAGCGACAAGTCGCCCGCGATGCCGACGACGAGGTTAAGGGAGATGGCCATGACGATATAGGCCGTGATGGGAACCAGCTGACCGGCGATCATGCGCGGAATCATGTGGTTAGACTGCATAAAGAACACGATGGCGAACGCCACAAGGCACATGGCGTACGTAACAAAGTCGTGACGCGTCTGCTTGTCTTTAAGAAACTTCATAACGCTCACCTACACCTTCTCGGGGACGTACTTGCCCAAGAGGCCGGCAGGCTTGACGAGCAGGACGATGATCAAAACACCAAAGACGATGGAGTTGGCAAGGCTCGTGGAAATGTAGGCCTGCGCCATCGCCTCGATGATGCCGATAAGAATGCCACCGACAAAGGCGCCGGGGATGGAGCCGATGCCACCGAAGACGGCGGCGTCGAAGGCCTTGATGCCAGGCATGGCACCCGTCGTGGGCTGCAGCACCGGCGAGTAAGAGCACAGCAGCACGCCGGCGATGGCGGCAAGGGCAGAGCCGATGGCAAACGTCATAGAGATGGTGCGGTTGACGTTGATGCCCATGAGCTGAGCGGCGGCCTTGTCCTCGGACACGGCGCGCATGGCTTTGCCCATCTTGGTCTTGCCTGTAAAGAACATCAGGCCGGCCATGATAACCAGGCAGGCGACGATGGTGACAAGCGAGACGGCGCTTACGTTGAACTTGGCCAAGAACTCCGGCACCTGGAAGGTGACGAGCGAAGTGAAGTTCTTGGGCGTGGCGCCCCACAGAAGCTGCGCGGCGTTCTGCAGGAAGTAGGACACGCCGATAGCCGTGATCAGAACGGCCAGCGGGCCCGCCTGGCGCAGCGGTTTGTATGCCAGACCCTCGATGAGAACACCGAGAACCGTGCAGGCCACACAAGAGAGAACTACAGATGCCCAGCCCGGGAGGCCGAGATACGACGTGGCACAGAACGAGACATAGGCACCGACCATGATAACGTCGCCGTGAGCGAAGTTGAGCATCTTGGCGATACCGTAGACCATGGTGTAGCCCAACGCGATGATGGCGTAGACGCTGCCCATGGACAGGCCGTTGACCAGGTATTGGATAAAGACCGTCATGTTCCACATCCCCCTTTCGAATAGGTTTCCAGTTGATGTATGAAACAGGGACGTTACATCGTCCCTAGATACCAAGCAAGCAGGGAAGGCCAAAACCTCCCCTGCTTGGGATCAAAACCGCTCTATATAAGGCGGCCAATTAGGCCTGTACGTACTTGCCGTCGGTGATGACGTAAGCCGTGGGCTCCTTCTGGACCTGGCCCTTATCATTCCAGGTGAGCTTGCCGGTCAGACCGTCAACGGTAATCTTGAGCATAGCCTTGGACAGCTTCTCGGCGGCCTCGGTCGGATCGGCGTCGACTCCAAGACCGGCCTCCTTGAGGGCCTCGGCCACCGCGTGCACGCCGTCGTAGGCGTCGGCGGCAAACTGGTCGGGGGTATCGCCGTACTTATCCTTGTAAGCGTTGACGAAGTCGGCGTTCTTCTCGTCGTCGGCAGAGAACGGGGTCATGAGCAGCAGACCCTCGGCAAGAGAGGTATCGAAGCCCTCAACGCCCAGGATGCCGTCCATGCCGTCGCAGCCCATCATCTTGACGTCGTAGCCCATGTCCTTGGCGTTCTTGAGCAGGACGGACGCCGGCGTGTAGTAGATCGGCGCAAAGATCATGGTGGCACCGGCCTGCTTGGCCTTGGTCAGCTGGTTGGTAAAGCTCGTGGCGGAGTCGTCCTTAAAGGTCTCCTCGTCAACAATCTCGAGCTTGGACTCAGCGGCCTGGGCCTTAAAGGAATCTGCGATGCCCGAAGAATAGGCGTCGCCGGAGTTATAGAACAGCACGAACTTCTCGTCCGCATACTTCTGCGCCAGGAACTTGGCAGCGTTGACACCCTGGTTGGGGTCGGTGAAGCAAACCTGGAAGACGCAATCCTTGCCGTCGGTGACGTCCTCGGAGGACGCGGACGGGGTGATCATGAACGTCTTGGGGTCGTTACCGCACTCTGCGGCAACGGCAACCGACGCACCCGTGGTGGTCGGACCGACGAGGGCCTGCATGCCCCAGTCGAGCAGGGTGTTGAAGGCGTTGACGGCCTTCTCACCATCGGCCTGGTCGTCCTCGGCCTTGCTGGCAAGCGGCAGCTCCTTGGTCGAGAAATCCTTGCAGCCAAGCTCGACACCCTGGGTAACGGACTTGCCGTAGGACGCGTTGGCGCCGGTCAGCGGGCCGATGGTGCCGATCTTAAACGAAGCGTCGCTCGAAGCGGAACCGCTGTCGCCGCCGTTGGAGGAGCAGCCAGCTAGAATGGACATCGCCCCCAGACCTGCTGCGCTCGCGATAACGCTCCTGCGATTCATAACAGGGTTCAATGACTTACCGGTGAGGCTCGACATGCGGCTCTCCTCTCAAATCTCGTCGGGTTTCGGTTACCCGACAGGCCATCCTTCGCCGTGTTCGGCGTTCGCAAAATAGTAGACGCTTTAGTTGAGAAAAGTGGCGATTATTTCAACTTTTCTTTTGTTTTGCCCATTTATCCATAATTCTGCGTATTCCTGTCGGTTTATGCAGTTTAGCCACTTTATTGTGTGAAAGTAATGTTTCCGTTCTGTTACAGGCGTCCTTGCCCTGAATAAAACGGCCCCACCGGTGTCGTTATATGCACTTAGGCGGCGATGTACTTGCCATCCTGAATCACATAGGCCGTAGCGGGCTTTTCGACCTGGCCCTCGTCGTTCCACGCCGACGAGCGCCTGCATGCCCCAGTCGCACAGGGCAAACCTTATGGCGCAAACGTTGACAGTTTGTTACGGAGTTTCGTTTGTAGCGATCATGTTACCAATGTTTCCGCAGCGTTTCGGGAGTGCCGTTTTGTGCGACTCCTGTTGCCTGGCGAGCACGTGCCCTCGGTTCACGCTAGAATGCACTCAACCTTTAAGCGGTTAATCCATCCATAAGATGCACGAAGGAGCTATCTATGAGCGAACCCCTGCGCACCGTGAACGTTGGTCTGATCGGTCTGGGAACCGTCGGCGGCGGCGTGGCCCGTTTGATCAAGAGCCACCACGATGAGTACCTGGCAGCCTACGGCATCGACCTTAAGCTGACCCGCGCCTGCGCGCTTGCTTGGGAGCAGGCCGAGGCGGCAGGCATTGAGCGCGAGGCCTTTACGAGCGACTGGCACGACGTCGTCACCGACCCCGCCGTCGACATCGTCGTCGAGCTGATCGGCGGCGAGCACCCCGCGACCGAGATCTTTACTACCGCCTTCGAGAACGGCAAGCACGTCGTCTCTGCCAACAAGGCCCTGCTGGGCCGTCATGTCGAGACGCTCGCCGAGAAGGCGCGCGCATGCGGCGTGCAGATTAAGTGCGAGGCCAGCTGCGGCGGCGGCATCCCCATCGTGAGCACGCTCGAGCACGACTTGGTGGGCAACAAGATCCTGACCATCGCCGGCATTCTCAACGGCACCACCAACTACATCCTGTCGCGCATGGACGCCGAGGGCGCCGATTACGCCGACGTGCTCGCCGACGCCCAGGCCAAGGGCTACGCCGAGGCCGACCCGTCCGCCGACGTCGACGGCTTCGACGCCGCCAGCAAGACGGCGATCCTCGCCTCCATCGGCTTTGGCACCCGCGTGACCACCGATGATGTGTACCAGCAGGGTATCCGTACCATCGGCGCCGAGGACATCGCCCAGGCCCGCGAGCTCGGCTACACCATTAAGCTGCTCGGCATCGCCCGCAACACCGACGCCGGCGTAGACGTTCGCGTGCATCCCACGCTGATCCCCGCCGATCACATGCTCGCCAAGGTCAACGGCGCCATGAACGCCGTCTACGTGGTAGGCGACGCCGTGGGCGAGACCATGTTCTACGGTGCCGGCGCGGGCTCCTTCCCCACCGCGAGCGCCGTCGTGGGCGACATCCTGTCGCTCTCCGAGCAGATCAGCCGCGGCGTGGCTCCGCTGCCCGAGATTGAGCCCTATGGTCACAACCTCGCCTTTAAGCCCATGGACGAGCTCCAGACCAAGTACTATGTGCGCCTGAAGGTCGCCGACCGCGTGGGCGCCCTGTCCGAGACGGTCGACATCTTTGCCAAGCACAACATCTCGATCTCGCTCATCAACCAGGTCGAGGACGGCAAGTCGGGTGTCAGCGATGCCTGCTCGGTCATCTTCCTGACGCACCGCGCGCTCGAGAAGGACGTCCAGGCTGCCGCCGCCGAGCTTGCCAGCGTCGACTGTGTGGCCGAGGTCGCCAACGTCCTGCGCATCGAGGACGTCGAGGCCTGGACCGAAGGCGTCATGGCCAACTAGCCCGATTCTCGGCAAATCAAATAACGCATGAGGGGCTCCCGTCCGATTGGATGAGAGCCCCTTTTAGTTA
Organism: uncultured Collinsella sp.; assembly: GCA_902469665.1. Classification (GTDB taxonomy): domain Bacteria; phylum Actinomycetota; class Coriobacteriia; order Coriobacteriales; family Coriobacteriaceae; genus Collinsella. Next base: position 21,399 of record CABRDE010000029.1, read on the forward strand.
CATCTTTTGCACGAAGTGGTCGACTAACGTTTGAACAACTTGACCGTTCGTCAACAACCGTGGATACCGTTTGCCGATATGCGACGGCAGCTGTATTTTGCCGCCGCTATGCTGTGCCGTGTATGTCCGCCCGCGATGAGAGGAAGCACCATGTTGCTCGAGGGCAAGAAAGCAATCATCACCGGAGGCACGCGCGGTATCGGCTATGCGATCGCCTGCCGTTTTATCGAGGAGGGCGCTGCCGTCACCGTCTTTGGCTCGCGCCAGGAGACTGCCGACGCGGCCGTTGAGAAGCTGACAGCCGCCTATCCCGACGCCAAGGTCTGGGGCCGTTCCTGCGACCTCACCTCACTCGAGGCCGTGACCGAGGCCTTTACGCAGGCCGCAGCCGACATGGGCGGTCTCGATACGGTCGTCAACAACGCCGGCATCTCCCAGCGCTCGCCCCTTTTGGATTACACGGCCGAGGAGTTTGCAAAGGTCATGGATCTCAATGTCGTCGCCGTCTTTAATGGTCACCAGGCTGCCGCCAAGATCATGACCGAGGCCGGCCACGGCGGCACCATCACTACCACGAGCTCGATGGTCGCCAAGTACGGCCAGCCCTCCGGCGTCGGTTACCCCACGTCCAAGTTTGCCGTCAACGGCATGGTCCAGTCGCTCTCGCGCGAGCTCGCCCCCACGGGCATCCGCGTCAACGCCGTTGCCCCTGGCGTGACTAAGACCGACATGGTCGCCAACCTGCCCGAAGAGGTTATTAAGCCCATCATCGCCACTATTCCGCTCGGCCGCATGGGCGAGCCCGAGGATGTCGCCAACGCCTTTGTTTTCCTAGCGAGCGACATGTCATCCTATGTCACGGGCGCCGTGCTTCCCGTCGACGGAGCCGCCCGCTCCTAAAGGTCGCAAGCCACGACTTCGAACCTCAACGAGGCCCAACGCAAAAGGCGCGCTGCATGCATCAACCGCAGACAGCGCGCCTTGTTCTGTTTGCAGGGGAAGCTGCGTCCCGGTATTTCAGCTCAGAACGGGGCACGGTTTCCCCAGGACCTCCTTGCGGAAACTGCACCCCGTTTTGAACGTCGATTCTGGGATACCGTTTCCGCAATGGGCCTCCTGCGGAAACGGTATCCCACTCCGGGCGCCCATTCCGGGACACAGCTTCCCAACGGCCCCTGTTTCGGAAACCACATCCCATTTTGAACCTTCAGACTGGGACGTGCTTTCCGGCAGGGGTCCAAAGCGGAAACTGCATCCCGCTCTGAGCGTCCATTCTGGGATGTGGCTTCCCGATGGGGGCCGATGCCGAAACCACATCCCGTTCCGAGCCTTCAAAGTGGGACGCGGTTTCCCCGAGAGAGTATCGACTACTTACCGTCGTCGTCCTGGGCTTCATCGCGCGCGTAGAGCTCCAGCATGCGGCGGCGGTATTCGTGCACGGCGAGCTTGGCGCGCTCCAGGCGGCGGCGCTCACGCGGAGTCAGCTTGGACGGGTCGACCTCGTCTCCATAGGTCTTATCGGCAAGCAGGTGCGCCGCGTCCACGATGCGGGCATCGATGTGGCCGCTCGCTGCCTCGGCGGAAAGACGCTCGGCTATCGTATCGAGCGTAGGCAGGCCCTCGAATACGCGACCGTGACCATGCGAGGTCAGCAGCTCGTGCTCGCGTGCGAGCAGGCTCGCCAAATCGTGATGGGCGCGCAGGATGTCGAGCGCATCGGATGGATGCTCGGCAACTTCTGCCACGGCAGCGACCGGTGCGGCGTCGACCACGCGGTAGAAGAGTTGTGCGAGCAGCGGCATCAAGAACACCGTGATGGCGCCGGCGGCAACCATGACCGACGCAATATCTTGCGACAGCGCGCCCGCGTTGACGGCAACGCTCGTCACGGCAACGATAATCGGCAGCGCCGTGGTGCAGTACAGGGCCACGGTAATGCGACCATACGCCGAAACGTCGCGCGTCGCAGGACAAATGCTCATAGAGATGAGAATGGGCACGGCGCGAATGATCAGCAACGCCACGATAAAGCCCACGAGCAAGCCCGGGCGCGACGCCACGGCCGTCAGATCGATCTTCGCGCCCGATACGGTAAAGAACACCGGAATCAAAAAGCCGTAGGCCAGGCCGTCGAGCTTGGTCTCGAGCGTATGGTTGCCCTCGGGGATGATGTAGCGCAGGACAAAGCCGGCGGCAAAAGCGCCCAACACGATATCGAGGCTAAAAATAGCGGAAAACGCCACGAGCGTGACCAAAATAAGCACCGTCAGGCGCACGAACGTCTGCGATGTGGTATCGGCGCGCTCCTGAATAAAGGCGAAAAAACGGCTGCCGATGCGTTTGGAGCGGCCGGGGACCACGGCAAGCAGCACACACACGGCGGCAAATAAGCCCAAGATCAGCAGCGTCTCGATGCCCGTACGGGCAGACAGCAGTACCGACATGGCGAGCACGGGGCCGAGCTCGCCCCACGTACCATAGGCGAGAATCGAATCACCGACGCGCGTTCCGGCAAGCGACCGCTCGCGCAAGATGGGCATGAGCGCTCCAAGCGCCGTCGAGGTCAAGGCGAGCGTCACGGCGATACCGTCGAAATGGCTGACCGAGAACCACGGCGTAAAGCGCACGGCAAGCCAGGCGATACCAAACGTGACGGCCCACGTCGCCAAGCCGTAGCGCCCCTCCACACCCGTAATGTTCTTAGGGTCGATCTCAAAGCCGGCGAGCAGGAACAAAAAGGCCAGACCGAGCTCCGACACGAGCGAGACCTCGGCATCTACATGGATAACGCCGAGCATATGAGGTCCCAGCACCGCGCCGAACACGAGCAAAAAGACCGTTTCGGGAACGGGTTTTCCGGGGATCGCCGAGGCGATGAAGGGGCTTGCAAAGGCCACGAGCGCGATGATGGCGAGCGAAACAAATGCCATGTGATGCCTTTCTCTTGTTTGCGCTTCACTGTAGCACCCTCGCCGTCCTCAACGCGCCGCGAGCTGTCGTATCATAGTGAGGTTTACAAACATGTGGCTCAAGGCGACCGCAGGGCAGACCCCGCAAACCGACCGCTGCCGCATACCGTACCGTACGCCCAACCGATCAGGAAGGCAGGAACCAATGGTCTCTCGTATCTACGTGGAGAAGAAACCCGGGTTCGACGTCGAGGCTCAGCAGCTCAAGGGCGAGCTGACCGAGATTCTCGGCATCAAGGGCATCGAGGCCCTGAGGATCATCAACCGCTACGACGTCGAGGGCATCGACGAGGAGCTTTTCCGCTCCTGCGTGCCGACCGTCTTTAGCGAGCCCCAGGTCGATGTGACCTACGACGAGCTCCCCGCAAGCGATGGCGCCGTCTTTGCCGTCGAATTCCTGCCTGGCCAGTTTGACCAGCGCGCCGACTCCGCCAGCGAGTGCGTGCAGCTCATCAGCCAGGGCGAGCGCCCCGCCGTGCGCTCCGCCAAGGTCTATATGATCTCGGGTGCTCTGGACGAAGCCGCCATCGAGGCCATCAAGCACTACGTGGTGAACCCCGTCGAGGCGCGCATCGCCTCGCTCGACCTGCCCGAGACGCTGCACATGGAGACCCCCGAGCCCCAGCCCGTCGAAGTGCTCGACGGCTTCCGCAAGCTCGATGAGGCCGGCCTTGCCGCCTTTATTTCCGAGCGCGGTCTTGCCATGGACGAGGCGGACATCGCCTTCTGCCAGCAGTACTTCCGCGATGAGGATCGCGACCCCACCATCACCGAGATCCGTGTGATCGACACCTATTGGTCCGACCACTGCCGCCACACCACCTTCGGCACCGTCCTGGATGACGTGACGATCGACGACGCTGTGGTGCAGCAGGCCTTCGACCGCTACATGGAGATGCGCCACGAGCTCGGTCGCGACGCCAAGCCCGTCTGCCTCATGGACATGGGCACCATCGGCGCTAAATACCTCAAGAAGACCGGCGTCATGACCGATGTCGATGAGTCCGAGGAGATCAACGCCTGCACCGTCAAGGTGAAGGTCGATGTCGATGGCGAGGACCAGGACTGGCTGTTCCTGTTTAAGAACGAGACCCACAACCACCCGACCGAGATCGAGCCCTTCGGCGGTGCCGCCACTTGCGTGGGCGGCGCTATCCGCGACCCGCTTTCGGGCCGCAGCTACGTGTACCAGGCCATGCGTGTCACCGGCGCCGGCGACCCCACCGTCCCCGTGTCCGAGACGCTCGAGGGCAAGCTGCCGCAGCGCAAGCTCGTGACCACCGCTGCCGCCGGCTACTCCAGCTACGGCAACCAGATCGGCCTTGCCACCGGCCAGGTCAACGAACTCTATCACCCCGGCTACGTGGCCAAGCGCATGGAGGTCGGCGCCGTCGTGGGCGCTACCCCGGCAAACCACGTGCGCCGCGAGTGCCCCGCCCCCACCGACAAGATCATCCTGCTGGGCGGCCGCACCGGCCGTGACGGCATCGGCGGTGCCACCGGCTCCTCCAAGACCCAGAACACCGAGTCCATCGAGACCTCGGGCGCCGAGGTCCAGAAGGGCAACGCCCCGGTCGAGCGCAAGCTGCAGCGTCTGTTCCGCCGCGGCGACGCCTGCCGCCTGATCAAGCGCTGCAACGACTTTGGCGCCGGCGGCGTCTCGGTCGCCGTAGGCGAACTTGCCGACGGCCTGTATGTCGACCTTGATACCGTGACCAAGAAGTACGACGGCCTGGACGGCACCGAGCTCGCCATCTCTGAGTCCCAGGAGCGTATGGCCTGCGCCGTCGCCGACAGTGACGTCGAGGAGTTCATGGGCTACGCCGCCGAGGAGAACCTGGAGGCGACCGTTATCGCCGAGGTTACCGCCGAGCCGCGCATGCGCATGGCTTGGAACGGCGTCGCCATTGTCGACCTGTCCCGCGAGTTCCTCAACTCCAACGGCGCACCCAAGCACCAGGTCGCCCACGTGTGCGCCCGTAGCGTGTGGCAGCCCAGCTGGGCCGGCACCACGCTCGCCGAGCGCATGACCTCGCTTGTCACCGACCTCAACGTCGCTTCCAACAAGGGCCTTTCCGAGCGCTTCGACTCCACCATCGGCGCCGCGACCGTGCTCATGCCCTTTGGCGGCAAGACGCAGCTCACCCCGAGCTCGGCCATGGTCGCCAAATTCCCCGTGGACGGCGAGACCACCACAGCAAGCGCCATGGCATGGGGCTTCAACCCCTACCTGATGGAAGCCGACCAGTTTGCTGGCGCCTACCTGTCCGTGGTCGAGTCCATCGCCAAACTCGTGGCCGCCGGCTTTGAGCACAAGCGCGCCTATCTCTCCTTCCAGGAGTACTTCGAGCGCCTGCGCACCGAGGCCGAGCGCTGGGGCAAGCCCACGGCAGCCGTCCTGGGCGCCCTCATGGCCCAGGTCGACCTGGGTGCCGGTGCCATCGGCGGCAAGGACTCCATGAGCGGCTCGTTTGAGGACGAGGCCGGCGAGCTCAACGTTCCGCCGACTCTGATCAGCTTCGCTGTGGCCGTGGGCCGCGCGGCGCGCGCCGTCTCCCCTGAGTTCAAGGGCCTGACGCACCGCGTCGTCCGCATCGCCCCCGCCACCTACGGCGAGGACTACCGTCCCGACGCCCAGCAGCTGCTCGCCGCGTTTGACGCTGTCGAGGCGCTCACTGCTACCGGCGACGCCCTGGCCGTCTCCACGCCCGGCTACGGCTGCGGCGCCGAGAGCCTCTTTAAGATGTGTGTCGGCAACCAGATCGGTATCGAGCTTGCCGAGGACGTGGACGTGGAGAGCCTCTTCACCCCGCTCTACGGCAGCTTTATCGTCGAGCTTGCCGAGGACGCCGAGCTGCCCGAGGTCGCCGACGGCGTTGTCGTCGAGCCCCTGGGTACCACCGTCGAGGGCTATGTCATCGACACCGGCTCCGAGGTCATCGAGCTCGCCGAGCTCCAGGAGGCCTGGGAGAGCGGCATCGAGGGCGTCTTCGCCTACCGCAGCGCCGGCGAGGCCCCCGAGGTCGAGACCATCGACTTCCGCGCCAAGGACATCCACGTGTACGGCGGCGCCAAGATCGCCCGCCCGCGCGTGATCATCCCCGTGTTCCCCGGCAACAACTGCGAGTACGACAGCGCCCGCGCCTTCCGTGCCGCCGGTGCCGAGGCCGACACCTTCGTGATCAACAATCTCACGCCCGAGGCCGTCGCCGAGAGCACCCACGAGCTTGCCCGCCGCATCCATGCAAGCCAGATCGTCATGATCCCCGGCGGCTTCTCGGGCGGTGACGAGCCCGACGGCTCTGCCAAGTTCATCACGGCGTTCTTCCGCGCTCCCGAGGTCACCGAGGCAGTCCGTGACCTGCTCAAGGCCCGCGACGGCCTGATGCTGGGCATCTGCAACGGCTTCCAGGCCCTGATCAAGCTCGGCCTGGTGCCCTACGGTGACATCGTCGACGCCACGCCCGATGCGCCCACGCTGACGTTCAACACCATCGGTCGCCATCAGAGCCGCCTGGTGCGCACCCGCATCTCGTCCAACCTGTCCCCGTGGCTGTCGCAGTGCAGCCTCGACGACCCCTACACCGTCGCCATCAGCCACGGCGAGGGCCGCTTTGTCGCCAATGACGAGGTGCTCGCTCAGCTGATTGCCAACGGCCAGGTCGCCACGCAGTACGTGGGCGAGGACGGCAAGCCCAGCATGGATCTTTCCGTCAACCCCAACGGCTCCGCACTCGCCATCGAGGGCATCACGAGCCCCGACGGCCGCGTCCTGGGCAAGATGGGCCATGCCGAGCGTCGCGGCGACAACCTGTACCGCAACGTGCCCGAGCATGTCCCCGGCGACAAGTTCATGCCGATCTTTGAGAGCGGCGTAGCCTACTTCGCTTAATACGTTCCCATCGGGTACAATCCCCTCGGGTAACAACACCCGCCACCGACACATCCGGTGGCGGGTTCTTTTTTTGCTTCGCGCATGTAGAAAGGACATCATGAAAAGCCGCAAGCCGTATCTCGCCACCCTGCCCGGACTCATCCTGGGCTGTCTTGTTTGCTGCGCGCTCTGGGGATCGGCCTTTCCCTGCATCAAGATCGGCTACGGCCTCTTTGGCATACCCGCGCACGACAGCGCCTCGCAGCTGCTCTTCGCGGGTCTGCGCTTCACCCTTGCCGGCATACTGGTCATTGTTGGCATGAGCGTGGCCCAGCGCCGTCCGCTCGTTCCGCAGGCTCGCGACATCAAGCCCATCTGCATCTTGTCGCTCTTCCAGACCATCGGCCAGTACTTCTTTTTCTACCTTGGTCTCTCGCGTGCCAGCGCCATGTCGAGCTCCATCATCGAGGCCAGCGCCAACTTCCTAGCCATCCTCTTTGCCGCCCTGGCGTTTCGCACCGAAAAGCTCGATGCGGCCAAGGTGCTCGGCTGCGTGCTGGGCTTTGCCGGTGTCGCGCTCGTCAACCTTTCGGGCGCGGACGGCACCTTTGGCTTTGCGCTCGACGGCGAGGGCTTTATCCTGGCCTCCACCGTCGCGGGTGCCCTTTCGACTTGCCTGATCGGTATCTTCTCGCGTGAGCACGACGGCGTCTTGCTTGCCGGGTGGCAGTTCTTGGTCGGCGGCCTGGTCCTTACCGCCATCGGCTTTTTGATGGGTGGCGCGCTCTCCCCCACGGCGATTGCCCCCGCCATCGCGCTCATCATCTACATGGCGCTTATCTCCGCGGTCGCCTACTCGCTGTGGTCGCGCCTGCTTGCCGTCAACCCCGTCAGCCGCGTCTCGGTCTTTGGTTTTATGAACCCCGTCTTTGGTGTGCTGCTGAGCGCGCTGCTGCTCGGCGAGGGCGCTGGCACGAGCCCCGTTACCGTCATCGTTGCCCTGCTGTTGGTCTGCGGCGGCATCATCATCGTCAACAAACCCAAAAAAGCCTAGCGAGCTCACTTTTTTAGAGAGGGCGTTCGCACGCTTTAGCTTAATGGAGCACACTGGTTCTCGTTGATTTCGTACCGAGCCGCGGCGGCAGACGCTCGTCTTGCCGCACCGCGCCTGGGCATTATGGCCGGTGGCCCCGCAAACGCAAAAAGAGCGCACGACCATCGCAACGGTCGTGCGCCCTTTTTTCTAGCGTATCTGGACGCCGGCTTTCTTTTTCTCGGCCTTGACGCGGTAGAGCTCCGCATCCGCAGCGCGAAGTAAGTCTTGCCAGGTATCAACGCCATCACCAACCCGTGCGTAGCCGATGGACATCCGCAACAGATACGGCACCTCGGCACGAGCGAGCTCGTCGTTAATCGCCGAACACAGGTCTATGATGTCCTGTTCCGCTGCTGCCTTCTGGAGCACCACGAACTCATCGCCGCCATAACGTGCGATAAAACCACCAGACGCCGAGCAGACCTCTTTGAGCGTAGCAGATATGACCTGGAGGGCATGATCGCCCTCCACATGTCCATACCGGTCGTTAATCTGCTTAAAGCCGTCGGCATCCATCATAAGCAGATACACATCTTCGGCCTGATCCACATTTGAAAAGAGCGACAGCATATAGGTCTCAAAACGGTTGCGATTGTTAAGGCCAGTCAACGGGTCGGTCGAGATCAGCTGCTCCTGGTAGATGATGTAGAGCAGCAGGATGCTCAGCGTTATACCGACGCAAAGGCCCGGCACCGAAAACAAAACCTGGAAGGCACCGCCCACCAGAGCGGGAACCGCAAAAAAGGCGAGGGTGCGATAAATGGCCTTCTTTTGCAGACTTTCGACTTTTCGAGTCTGAATAAAAGCATGCAAAGACGTATATATGATGTAGCAGTAGCTAACGATAGGTTGAATCATATAAAGCGCTCCGCGACGATATACGCCCTGCGCATCGATATAGAACATAGTGTGCGTCCAGTAGCTGGTAAATGCCAGCACGACCACCAATACGGTTGGCAACGTCACGAGCGCCACCCTATAGCGCGCGGTCAAAAGGCGAGAGCCCTGCACTGTCTCGGAATAGAAAAACCAAATGAGGCACGCGATGGCGAACAGCGAAAACGAGACCGCGTTGGAAATCCAGTTGGCCGTGATGCCTACAGGAGTGCTCACGCCGTCCGAGAGCGTCCAGATCATATCGAAGAAAATGTAGGCAGCAGACGTGTAGCCCAGCATGCTAAACAGAAGCTGCTGGGTACTCGAGAACAAGGAGCGACGGCTTCGCGCGGCAAGCCCGATAAGAACAATCATGCATAGCAGGAATATCTCAATCTTGAGTGCCTTAACCACTAGACGCCATCCCTTCAATATCCAAGTGGCCAGAATCGCCCAATTAGAATCTGGGCAATAAACACCCCCTACTCCGCAGGGGTAAGGGGAATAATAGCAGCGCGCCCGAACGTCACTGCAAGACAGCTTTCGTTCGGGCGCCTATACGGCGCGAATTGCACACGCCGGCTTGATTGACTCGCGTCGACGATTACTCGCCGTCGATGTCGGTCGCGACGGCCTCCTCGATGGCCTCGACACCGACAGGCGACAGATCCTCTTTGCCGTGGCAGAACTTCTTATCGACCCAGCCGGTCAGGATCGGAGCCATGACTGCCGTGATGATGACGGCGGTGGCGATCTGGGCGTACGCAGTGGGTGCAAGCTCGGCATAACGCGGTGCGACCTCGGCGAGGGCGACCGGCGTGGTCATAGCCGTGCCGGCGATAGTGGAGCAGGCAACGGCCGCCTTGCCGTTGCCGCCACACAGGCGCTCGAAGGCAAAGGTAATGGGACCGACGATAAACAGCGTGATGAGGCCCAGCAAGATACCGGAAATACCGCCGGTGATAAAGCTCGAAAGGCTCATGGACGCACCGAGCTGAAATCCGATAACGGCGATTGCAGGATTGGAGCCAGGAACCAGCAGGTTCTTGATAAACGGGAACAAGTTGCCCAAAACCATGCCGATAACAAGCGGCAGGATGGATCCGATGATGGTGCCGACGGGGATGTTGGCGAGACCCGAGACACCGAGGATGATCATCGTGACGGCGGGGCCGGCCGTAAAGAACAGGATACCGACGGCGCCCTGCTCGGACTCATCGCCAAACTCGCCCATGATGCCCGTATAGAGCGCCATGTTGCAAAACGTGATGCCACCGATGATTGAGACCGAGCTCAGGCCCAAAAAGTTGTCGTTAAAGAAATACGCAACGCCCAGGCCCAGCGCGGCTGCCACCACAAGCTTAGGAATCAGCACGACGATGCCGGTCTTGATAGCGCCCGGCGTGGACTTAAAGCTGATGCCAGCGCCCACAAACAGCAGGATCGCGGCGACGATGGTGTTGGAGCCGCCGCGGCAGGCGGCGGTAAAGAAGCCGCCGATCTCGAAGACCTGCGGGCAGAAAGTATTCAGCAAAAGGCCGACGATCATCGGGTAGATCATGATGTCACCCGGGATGCGCGGGACTTTGAATTTCTTTTGCTCGTTGGCGGTCGCTTCCTGTGCCATGAAACCCCCATTTCCGCTGACGCAGAACAAAAGCCCACGTCACACTTTGCTACAGTAAAGTTTGACCATGGTACCAGAAGAAGCAGACCGGCTCGGTGAGAAATTCGATTCGTTGGGCCGGGACGCTAAACGCGCCCTTGCTTTTATACAAGGCTCAAAACGATATAGAACACGATGCCCGAGACGCAGCACCACAACATCGACTTTGTCTTGATTGCCACCGCCACGACACCGGCAGCCGCAATCCAGGGAATCAAGCCCTGCCACAAGCCGGCGTCAAAAGCGCCAGGGCTTATCAAATCGTTAGCGACCAGCGCCGCAAAGGCGGCGGGCGGAATATAACCCAAGGCCTCGGTAACGCGGGGCGACAGCGTTCTCCCGCGCAAGGCAAACGCCGGGGCAATGCGGAAAAACGCGATAGCCGCCCATGACGACAGCCACAGGACCAAAAACTCATTAACGGGCATCGCGAGCGCCCCTTCCTTCGGCGAAAGCATCGCACGCAAGCGCCGCGGCAACGCCGACGAGCACGCTTGTCGGCACGGCGATATTCGTCCACCCCAAGAACTTGCATATGGCGACAGACACCGCAGCCATAGCGGCAGCCACGACATTGCCGCGCGACAGTCGCTGCGAAAAGAGCAGGCAGATAAAGAGCGAGGTGCAGACAAAACCAGCAATAGCGGTAGGGACATCGACAACGGCGCCGACGATGGCGCCCGTCGTACACGAAACGCCCCATGTTGCGATGAGGATCGCGTTGAGCGCAAAGGACTCGTGCGGGCCCCAATCCTCCCCTTCAACCAACTTGGCAAGCGAGATGCCATATGCCTCCTCGGTGAGCGTCGCGGCAACGGCCAGCGTCTGACGCTTCGAGGCACCCCTCAGATGGGGTGCGATCGATGCCGAATAAAGTGCAAAGCGCGAGGAGATTGCGGCCACACTTGCGACAATCGATGCCGCAGGCACACCTGCCAGCCACAGGTTGCAGACCATATACTGGCCGCTACCCGTCACAAACGTGCTGCTCAGAGCAAAAACCATCCAGGGCTCCATTCCCGTCTGCGCCATAATCATTCCGCACGGCGCGCCTATCGCAACATAGGTAAGCATCACCGGCCAGACGGTTTTAACGATTTTGAGCACCATAGCGTTCCTCGTCCCGACAAGATTTCCGAGCCGCATTCAACGACGCGACAGAATCATCGTCCGGTGGCAACCGAGTTCACCTACAATTGCCACCGGATCGAAAGACACAGCTTTTTAGGAAGTCATTATGACAGCTATCGATCGGGGCCGGGCGACCGCGGCCTTCAAACGCTATACCGATGCTTACGATGCCGCCAATCCACGTATCGCGCTCAAAATCGAGCATACGTACCACGTTGCCGAGGCATGCGATGCCGTGGCGCGCGAGCAGGGCTGGTCGACAGAAGATATTGACCTAGCCTGGCTTTGCGGCCTGTTACACGATATGGGACGCTTTGAACAGTTGCGGCGCTGGGACACCTTTAAGGACGCCGAGAGTATGAGCCACGCAGCGTTGGGCGTCGGGGTCCTCTTTGGCGAGAACCCCGACGACGCGCCTGCCACAACAAGCATCCGAGATTTTATCGAGACCGACGAGGACGACGAGCTCATCCGCGCGAGCATCGCCTATCACAGCGACTTTCGCCTGCCGGCACAACTCGACGAGCGTACACGGCGCTTCTGCGATATCGTGCGCGATGGCGACAAAATCGACATTATGCGCACCATCGCCGACAGCACCGTCGACACTATCCTCAAGGTTGATGAGGACACATTTCTCGCCAGCCGGTTCTCGACACCGGCTCTCGCTGCCTTTGACGAGCGCCGCTGCGTCGCACGCGATGAACGCGAGGAGCCCGCAGACTACCTGGTGGGACTCATCTGCTTTATGTTTGAGCTCGTCTATCCAGCGAGCCGCGCGCTGGCGCGCGAGCGGGGCGATATCTACCGCCTGCTCGACGCGCCCTTTGGCATTACGCGCCCCTTTACCGATCCCGCCACGCAAGCGACCTGGGAGCGCCTAAAGGACGAGACGCGCGACTGGCTGGCGCGCGTCTAGCGCTCAAGCTGGGCCAGCAGCTCCTCGACAACCTCGACGGCATCGCCGACGACCTTGTACTGGGCAGCACCAAAGATGGGGGCATCCGGGTCCTCGTTGATGGCGATAATGCACTCCGCCCCACCGATGCCGGCAAGATGCTGGATGGCACCCGAAACACCGATACTCACGAGAAGCTTGGGCGAAACCGATACGCCCGTCTGGCCAATCTGGTGGCGATACTCCAACCAGCCGGCCTCCACGACAGGTCGCGTGCAGCCAAGCTCGGCCCCCAGAGCCTCGGCGAGCCTTCGCATCAGCGACAGGTTTTTCTTGGAACCAATGCCGCGACCCACCACGACCAGGCGCTCGGCATCGGCAATTGATGCCTGCTGCCCCCACTCCTCGGCGGGAATCGAGATCTCGACACGAGCCTTAGCATCATCCGCAAGTGGTATCTGGGTGATCGTGCCGGAGCGGCCGTAGTCAAAGTCGGGCGCCTTAAAGATGCCGGGACGCACCGTTGCCATCTGAGGACGATGATTGGGGCAGACGATGGTGGCCATCAGGTTGCCGCCAAACGCCGGACGCGTCTGTTGCAGCAGCCCCGTCTCCGTATCCATCGAAAGTACGGTGCAGTCAGCCGTAAGGCCCGTCTGCAAGCGCACGGCAACGCCGGGTGCCAGTTCGCGGCCAAAGGCGGTCGCACCGTACAGAATGGCCTCGGGCTTGCGCTCTGCCACCAAATCGCAGATCAGCCGGGCGTAAACCTCCGCATCGTTCTGGCGCAGACGCTCGTCGCGACAGACCAGGACCTCGTCCGCGCCGGCACAAACCAGGAGTTCGAGGTCCCCAAGCGAGCCCTCGGGGCCCATACCGACCAGCGCCACCAGACGGCATCCACGAGCATCGGCAAGCTCGCGGCCCTTGCCCATAAGCTCATAGGCAACGGGAGTCACCGTATCGTGCTCGTCGGTCTGCACGAAGACCCAAATGTCACGATATGCATCAAGGTCCACCGCGCCAGCGGCCTCGTCACGCTCGATCGAGATAGCGTTGACAGGGCAGGCGTCGACGCACCCGCCGCATAGGATACAGCCATCGGTTACGCAGGCGCAACGGTTGGGCCGCTCGCCTTCCACTACGATGCCGCCCGAGGCACAGGCGCGAACGCAGCGACCGCAGCCGATACAGGCTTCGCTATCGATACTCAGTCCGCTCATCTATGCCATCCCCTCGATAATCTTGGCAAGTTTTGCCGCCTGCTCGGACGCCGTTCCTTCAACGGCCTCGCACGTTTGGTCGCGGTCGGGCACAAACGATCGCACGACCTGTGTCGGCGAGCCGGCAAGGCCGCAGCGCGCGGGGTCGGCATGCACGTCGGCAGCGTTGACCACGCGTACATCCGCCTCCTCGGCCGCACGAATACCGGCAATGCTCGGCATGCGCAGTTGGCCAATCTCCTTGGCGGTCGTCATCGCGCACGGCATCTCAAGATAGACCGTCTCCTCGCCGGCATCGCAGCCGTGAACAAGCGCCAGTGAACCACAGGTCGTAAAGCCCGCGCTCTGCACGCAGCTCACGTCGGTCACGCAGGGAATCTCAAAGGCACCGGCAAGCTCGGGACCAATCTGGGCCGTATCGCCGTCCACCGCCATCTTGCCGCAGATGAGCAGGTCGAAATCCTCGTCGAGCGCCTCGATGCCGCACTTGAGGGCATAGGTGGTTGCCAGGGTATCGGCACCTGCAAAGGCGCGGTCGGTCAGCAGCAGTGCGTCATCGGCGCCTCGGGCGATGCAGTCGCGCAATAGCGATTCGGTCGCGGGGATGCCCATCGACACCACCGTTACGCGCACGTCCATGCCAAAGCCGATAAAGTCGTCCTTCAGCGCCAGCGCGCATTCCAAAGCGCTCGCGTCAAAGGGATTAATGACCGCCTGTTTGCCATCGCGCACGATGGTATTGGTCTTGGGGTCCATCTTGACCTCGGTGCTGCCCGGCACCGCCTTGACGCACACCACCATATGGAAATCGCTCATCTTCACGCGCCCCCTTTCTGGACGAGCTCATCCAAGAGCTTCTCCGAAAACAGGTTACCGCGGCCCAGCTGCCCGGCAGGATCGAGCTGGAGCTTGAGCCGCGCCGACTCGACCATGGCCTCGTGACCGTACATCGTCTCCAAGAAGCCCGCTTTGATCTTGCCGACACCGTGTTCGGCGGAGACGGCGCCGCCCATGGCCGTGACCTCGGAAGCCCACTGGGCAAAGAGTTCTCCGCCGCGGCGGTAATCCTGCGCATCGCGCGGCAGAATGTTCACATGCAGATGGTTGTTACCGATATGTCCCCAGGCGGCAGATTCAAGCCCACTTTCGGCCAACGTGCGGCGATAAAGGGCGATGACATCGGCCAAGCGCGCGTTGGGCACCGACATGTCCGAGCCCAGTTTGGTGATGGTGGGATCCGTGCGGCGACGCTCGTCGATGAGCATGTTGACGCTCTCGGGCACCGCATGGCGGAAGAATCGCTGACACTCGCGATCGACCTCGGTGCGCGCGACCCATGTCGCATCGTCGCTGCCGCCCGCAAGCTCTAGCACCCACCCCAAGTGATACAGCTCCTCAGTCGCCTGGGCTTCGTCGTCGCAGTCGAGCTCCACGTAGACACAGACCTTGGCGTCTTTGTCGAGCGCCGGCAGCGAGGCGAACGCGGTCGACTGCTCACGCTGACGACGCAGGATATCCAGGGCGCCCGCATCGAAATACTCGATGGCAGCCGCGTGGGACAGGACGGGACGCACGGAATCGGTGAAGGACACGGCCTTATCTTCGCTGTCAAAGAAGCAGCTCACGCCCCAAACGACCGCAGGCGCCGCCTGCAGGGCAATCTCGAGCTCGGTGATGACGCCGAGTGTGCCACACGCACCGATAAACAGATCGATGGCATCCATATCGTCAGCAACGAAATAGCCCGAAGCATTTTTGGTCTTGGGCATGGTGTAGTCGGGAAGGTCGAGCTCGAGCGTGCGGCCCTGCACCGTGACGAGCGAAAGGCGACGACCCTGTGCAAAAACCTCGCCACGGTGAAGCTCGAGCAGGTCGCCATCGGTCAGCACGACATGAAGGCCCGTGACGTGAGGGCGCATGGGGCCGTAAGCGTAGCTACGGGCGCCGGAAGCGTTGCATGCCGCCATGCCGCCCAGGCAGGCAGATGCCTCGGTGGGATCGGTAGGAAAGAATTGCTCGGGAGCTTCCTGGAACTCCTCGTAGGCCTCAAGCGATGCCTGGTCCCAGCCGGCAGTCGGCAGCACTTTCTTGCCCAGTTGCTTGCGCAGCTCAGACAGCACGACGCCGGGCGCCACACGCAAAAGAAAGCGGCCCTGCTCATCGCGGCGAATGCCTAGGTAGCGATTCATGCGGGAAGTATTGAGAATGTGACCGCCATGAGGCACGGCGCCGGCGGCAAGACCGGTCCGGGCGCCCTGAACCGTCACCGGGACACGCTCGGCATGGAGCTTTTTCAAAATGGCGCGGACCTCGTCCTCCGTTGTCGGAAACGAGATGCTCGAGGCCTCGCCCGATGTGCGAGACTCATCGCGGCCATACTCTTCGAACTCGTCGGTGAAGGGTTTGATGGTTGCCGACACGCGAACTCCCCCTTTAGCTAACTACAGTGTTTGCAGGGAGATGTTACCGCATCGTTTCGTCGACGTGTTCGAGACCGTCTCCATAATTGGCGATTTTTACGTTCGTGCAATTCGGCAAGCGGCAAGGTTTCCTCGGCAGACGATGCTTTTGACACATGTCGCCTTACCGCCAGCGACCACGCAATTGTCGCTCGAAAAAAGTTGAAGTAATTTTTACCATCTTTTACCTGCGGAGATGTCAATCCGTCAAGCATTTGGTCAGAAATTGGTCAAGTAGCGACTGATACGGTCGGCATCAACAGCCAAAACCAATGGAAGTTTTGGCCCCAGAAGCAGGGAGGTTCCCATGGCATATTACTGGCCCCAGTACGGCGTCGCCATCGAGGTCGACGACGATCCCTATCTCCTGCCTTTCGACGAAGAGGCGTTCCCCGATACGGCGGTCTACCACGTCACCACCGATGTTATCTGCGACCCCGAGTCGTTCTCGGCGCTCGCCCACCACATCGCGCGTATCCACAGCATCGAGCTCCCTCACGACTTCGACGAGCTCATCTACTCGCGCCGCCTGATGCTTCACATGCTCTTTGGAGCGGACCCGTCCACGTTCGCGCGTGTCTACACCACCAAGGACGCCGCATGAGTGCGAAGAAGCCGTCCCGCCTTGCGGGGCTGGGACGTCGCAAGAAACTCGTCGTTGTCTGCCTGGCTATCGTCTGCGCCCTCATCGCCGTAGGGCTATACGCCTGGCAGTCGCAGCCCGTGCCCGAAGCGGGCGCCTCGGTCACGGCGGCAGGGGGTAAATCGCGCCAAGAAATCCAGGATGAGCTCGACGCCATCGTCCGCGACAACATGATGACGATCTCGGTCGCGCCGGTCGCACAGCTGCAGGAAGGCGGCAAGTTGCGCGTCAACGTGCAAAACGTCCAAGACAACAAGTTTCCCCAGCGCTTCCGCGTGATTCAAAACGACGAGACCATCTATGAGTCCGGTGTGGTCGAAGCCGGCAAGACGGTTGAGACCTGCCCCGCCGGCGATATCCAAGAAGGCGAGGCATATATCGAGATTCAGGCACTCGATGCCAAGACCTACGACACCCACGGCAATCCGACGCGCGTCAAAGTGCGGGTGGCCCAGGCAGAAGGCTAGTGGCCGACGCGCTCGCAGGGGCCGCACCCTGTCCCCATTCGTCCAACCATCACGGAAACAGTCCGTGACGAGTAGAAAGGATCGATTATGAACACACCCATGAACCTGAGCGGAGCCAGGGCACTCGCCGTGGGCGCAGGGCTTACGCTCGCACTTGCGATGGGCGCCGCGCCAACGGCGGCCATGGCAGAGGTGCGCGTTGGAACCACCGATGTGACGGTGAAGGCTGACATTAGCAATGTTTCGTTTAAGGCGCCAACGGTCATCCCCTTTGCCGCCCAAGCCGACGGAACGCTTGTAGGACCCTCCGACAAGACGATTACCATCGACAACCTCTCGGCATATGGTATCCACGTCACCAACATGAAGGTCACGGCCAAGAACGACTGGACAATCGTTGCAGACGCAAAGACGGGCTCGGCCCAGAACTCCATCGATTTTAAGGTTGGCCCCGATAAGGCAGAAAAGGACGCCAGCTCGGCGACTCAAACTACGGGCCTCGATCTTTCCAAAGACGCAAACTTCGACATGAAGTACGAGGGCATTGCCGACGGAACGGACAAAATCAAGCTCAATGTGAGCGGCCACGTCGCCCGCGTCACGCGTGACATCTACCACGCCGGCGGTACGGGAGATCAAGTGGCAAGCATCACCTGGACGGTCGAGCCCGGTGCGCACGCCACGTCCTAAGGCGATCGCACTGGCCGCCATCGTCGGCATCTTGGCGTCCGCACCTGCCATGGCCTTTGCTCAACAAGAGCAAGCGCAGGCGGCCACAGAAGTGACCGTCGACCTTTCGGGCCTTAATCGCGACAGCCGTCACGAGCCGCTCGCTCAGACGAGCGACACCCGGCAACTCATTGCGGCAGGCGCCGCCACGGTGGGAGCAGGACTGATGTGCCTTTGGCCTGCACATCAAACGCAACCAATAGCCAAGCACGACCGGAGTACGCGGAATAGATAGGAGAACCATGGCACCCAAAAACCTTTTGCCCGTTGCCGCGCTCTGCAGCGCACTGGCGAGCGGTATGCCTCTCGCCGCTTGGGCGACGCCCGCCACGGCAAACTCCTTACCGCAAGCTCTGAATCCCGTGGCGAATTCGTCGGGTATCGTCGCCTGCCAACGTTTTTCGCTCGCACACGCCACGGTCCGAACCTCGGGATGCCTTCACCGCAATACGGTCGACTCGATAGTCGTGGATATCAAGCGACCGGACAAGAAGAACGGCCCCCAGACAGGTTGTGCCATCTGCACATGGAAATCGGCTGCAGTCGACGCCGATGGCGACCCATGCGACCTAGAGCTGCGCATCGATATTGACTCGGTCGATGACTCGGCGAACGGGGCGAAGGTCGTCTTCGACAGCGCAGCCTATGAAGAAGGAGGGGGTGTATACCTGGGCTGCGTTCCCTCGAATGTCGATGGCGCGCAGCCCATCATCTCCTTTACGGCATCGCTGCGACTGACCAAGGCGGACACCGAAGCCATCGCAACAGGAGATGCGCCTTTGCTGTTCTACGCTGGCGACGCGGATGACCAAGAAGCTCAAGGCAATAGACAGAAGGGCTCGCTTAACCTCACGCGCGGATCAGAACCCGCCCCCATCAATATCGATACCCAGGAGCCGGGCGTGCAGCGCATTCTCGCCGATCCGGCGCTGCTCCAAATGACATGGCACGGAGTGGGGTCCGTCGGGATTGCTGCTCCCATATCGAGCGATAATGACAAATCCCCCAAAGACGAGATCGCAGACGCACCGGCGCATGTTGACGATGCAGACGACGCGCCATCAGAAGACAACGCTACGGCTCCTCTCGAGAAGCCAGGCGGCACCGCCACCGAACTAGGCAATCCCCAACCGAAAGACGGCCTGGACTTTGCCGCTCCCCCAGATGTCGACGAAGGCAACTGTTGCATGATGGTTGCGCTCGACCACACGGAAACCGTCGATGCCGCAAGCATTGAGCCAGTCGCTGCCAATGCGCCCCGCCGCAAAAATATCCTCATCGCATTCCCCAATACCGTCGAGCTCGTCTTTTTGCCTTCGGGTGAAGTCGTCGCGCCTACGGCACTTACAGCAGTGGGAGCAAAGAGCGCATCGAACGATATCCAAGCTATCTCGGCACTTGATGCCACAACGACCGCCAAGCTACACCTTTATTCCGTTGCAGCAGACGGAACGCGAACCGAAGAATTCGACGGAACCAAGCTTTTGGTTCCGCGTCGCATCGGTATCCAAGAAGACTTCCCCTATCAAATGGAACTTGAAGGGTTCGATCGTGCACGAGATGCCGACATCATTGCCGCAGCCATCGCATCCCCGCAGCACCTTATGACGCTGCGCTTCGACTTTAGCCCCGTCCTGTCCTAGACCGCTAACCGCCGCTTGGCTCGGATACTGAGCACTCCCCTCCCCGTTCTGCTACGATTGCCGCGTTGGCATCAATTACAGGAGGGTTCATGCCGGGTTTAGGAACGATCATCAACGTCGCGCTTTTGATCGCGGGCGGTCTGCTGGGCCTCATGGGTGGGCGCTTCATTACGCCCCGCATCCAAGACACGCTCATGAAGGCGTCGGGGTTGTGCGTTCTGTTTATCGGCCTGGGCGGCACCATGCAAAAGATGCTCGTTATCGATGGAGAGACGTTGGCGACCACCGGCACCACCATGCTTATCGTCTCATTTGCCCTCGGTTCGCTCATCGGCGAGGCCATCAACCTGGAGGCCGCCATCGAGAACCTCGGCGAATGGCTCAAGCGCAAAACCGGCAGCGAGGGTGACAACGAGTTCACCAACGCCTTTGTCTCGGCATCGCTCACCGTGTGTATCGGCGCCATGGCCATCGTAGGATCGATTCAGGACGGCCTGCTCGGCGACTGGTCCACGCTTGCCCTGAAGGGCGCGCTGGACTGCATCATCGTCTGCACCATGACGGCCTCGCTTGGCCGCGGCTGCATCTTCTCGGCCCTGCCCGTTGCCGTATTCCAGGGCACGATCACGCTTTTTGCCGGCGCACTCTCCCCCATCATGACCACCGCAGCCCTCGACAGCCTTTCGCTTGTGGGCTCCATGCTCATCTTCTGTGTTGGCGTTAACCTTATTCGACCTCAGACCTTCCGCACGGCCAATATGCTCCCCTCCGTCGTCGTGGCGGTCATCTACGCCCTCTTGTTCTAAATCTATCTACATAGCGGTATCTCGAACACCTGTTTGATGCTGTGTTATGATATGAGGTCACCGACACCATATAGGGAGAGGAGAGGGCGGTGGCCGACCAGGACGTCAAGATGCTCATCGAGCGCATTATGGCCGAGGCCCGGACCCATCAGTCCGCCCGCTTCTCAAACGAAATCTATGCTGACGAGCCGATTCTCAAGACCGGTCGTCAGATGCAGAACTTCCTCCCCGACCAGTACCGCAAGATGCGCGAGATATCACGCTGGCAAGAGGATCCCAAAGGCGGCGCGGGACGTTGGCTATCGGAGGCGGAGCTCTTTTACCGCCAAGGCCTGCTGATGGCCGACTTCGAGGACGATTGCCCCTACAACGGCACCTTTAAGTCGTACTTTCCCACCTACAATGCCATGAGCGATCGACAGTTGCGCGGCTACTTTACCTGGCGTGCCCAAGTGCGCCGCGGCAATATCGAGGAGACATCGACCTCGTTTGCTTTTCTTTATCTTTACGAATTGATCTGCGGCATTGGCGTTGATGACCCGCTCGATGGCTTTAGCAAGATCAAGGCCTTTTGGGATGCCTATCGCGCCTTTGAACCCGGCATCGATCGGTTCGCACGCGTGTGGCTGCAGGACTACGCCGTGTTCCATGAGCTCGACCCCAAGCTGCTTCGCGACTCTAAAACCGTCGCATTCGACAACGCCCTCATCGAGCTGCGCCGCGCAGCGCAAGACCTTGTACCCGCACCGGCGCCGTCGGACCTGCCGCCTGCGCGTCGTAAGACCTCCGAGCCCACGCTTCCCCTTCCGCCCGATGAGGCGCATGAGGAGCGGCTCATGGCTGCCATCGACGCACTCTCGACGTACAACCTGAATAACTCACGGCTCGACCGTTCCCACCATCGCGACCTGCGCCACGTGGCATGCGCCGTGTATGTCCGTATGGCGCGCTACTATGACACGCACCGAAAGACTGGCATCGTAGCGAGCTTGTTTGGGGAGGAGACGGCCATGCCCTACACCATGTTTGCCTCGGCCGTGTTCTTTGCGCCCGAGCGCCACGAGGACTGCGAATATCGCCTAGACCCCATTCACATCTACCGCTGCCAGAATGGCTTTTGGGAATGCATGCGGATTCACGGCAGCAGGCAAAAGAGCAGCAAGCTCGGCGAGATGATGCGCGCTTGTGATCAGCGCCTGCGCTTGGCACTGGATCCCGGCCATCCCCTTAAGGAAGAGAAGGTTCCCAAATATCTGGCTAAGATTATCGACGACGAGATCACGGCATGGCTTTCATGGGATGCCGCGCATCAGCCCGTCAAGATCGATATCGACCTGAGCCAGCTGGGGCACATTCGGAGCGCCGCCGCACAAACGCGCGAGGCGCTTTTGATCGACGAGGAGCGCGAGGACGACGCGCTTGCGGATGTCGAGGCGGCAGTTGCCGAACGACGGGAAGCCGAGCCCGTGGCCGACACGATCGCCGAGCCAGTCGCGACGACCATGCAGCAGGACGAGGCTAGCGAGCCGACCATCTCCACCGAGCAGTTTGGCGTCGTAGCCCCGCTCCTCGCACCAGCGCCCACGCCCGCCGACACTGCGTCCGCACTCGATCCCGCCGCAGACGCCTTTCTTCGAGCACTACTCGAGCAAAACGCAGCGCAGACGGCATCGGCGGTGGCAAAGTCGGGCAAGAGTGAAGACATGCTCGTCGACAGCATCAACGAAGCGCTCTTTGACCTGGTGGGCGACACCGTTATTGAATTTGGCCCAGAAGGACCGCAAATTATCGAGGACTACGAAGCAGACGTGAGAGGATACCTAGACCATGAGTGATACCGCACCCGCGGCACCCCGCGTGCCCAAGCGCGTTGCCGCCGTCATTCTCAACTCGCTCAAGGGCGGCGTTGTCCCGCGCATTGGCCTTCCCTATATCACCGTGGGGCGAGAGGTCGAGATCCGTGCTCTGCTCACCGACCTGAGCCTCATCGCCGATGGCGGCGCAAGCTTCCGTTTCCTAGTCGGTCGCTACGGCGCCGGCAAGAGCTTTTTGCTCCAGACCATCCGAACGCATGCCATGGGCGAGGGCTTCGTGGTCGCCGATGCCGACCTTTCCCCTGAGCGCCGCCTACAGGGCGGCCAGGGCCAGGGCCTCGCCACCTATCGCGAGCTCATCCGCAACATATCGACCAAGACGCGCCCCGAGGGCGGCGCGCTCAACCTTATCCTGGATCGCTGGGTCGCCTCGTGTGCCGACGCCGACGAGTCTGCCGTTAATGCCCAACTCGCTCCACTCGAAGAGATGGTCCACGGCTTTGACTTTGTCCGCATGCTCCGCCGTTATCGCGCGGCCGTATCCGAGGGCGACGAAGACGCCATGAGCCGCGTGACCAAATGGATTCGCGGCGAGTACCGCACCAAGAGTGAGGCACGCGCCGAGTTGGGCTCCTCGACCATCATCAGCGATGACGACTGGTACGACTACGTCAAGCTCATTGCGCGCTTTTTGGTCTGCAGCGGCTACAAGGGCATGCTGGTGCTCATCGACGAGCTCGTGAATCTATACAAGATTCCCAACGCGATTACGCGCCAATATAACTACGAGAAGATCCTGACCATGTACAACGACACGCTCCAGGGTAAAGCGCAGTACCTGGGCATGATCATGGGCGGCACGCCAACCTCCATCGAAGACCGCCGCCGCGGCGTCTTTTCCTACGAGGCCCTGCGCAGCCGTCTCGCTCAAGGCCGTTTTGCGCGCGATGATCTCAAAGACATGCTCGCGCCCATCATCCGCCTGCAACCGCTCACCTACGAGGAGCTGCTGGTGCTCATCGAAAAGCTCATGCAGATCCATGCCGGCTACTTTGGCTGGACGCCCACGCTTACCGAGAACGACTTGGTGGACTTCCTCAAGATTGAGTTTGGCCGCGTGGGGGCCGACACACATCTGACGCCGCGTGAAGTCATTCGTGACTTTATCGAGCTGCTCGATATCCTGTGTCAAAACCCCGATGCCAACGTGGCCGAGCTGCTGCAAAGCGTCGGTGGCGACGCGCTGGCGCCGGCAGCTGCAACAGACGACACCGGCACCGCAGACGACGACCGCAACTTCGCCGAGTTCACCATCTAACCTGCCAAAAAGGGACAGGTTTATTTTGGCAGGTTTTATCTGGGCAAACGCCGATGTTGCAAAATATCGAGCCGTTGCCCGTTGCGTTGATTGGCCCGTTGATGAGAGGAGGTCCCATGAACGCTTTTGACCGATATGCCCCGTTTGTCCAGGATTTCATTTACTCCCACGATTGGGAGAGTCTGCGCTCCATCCAGGTTGCGGCGGCAGATGCCATCTTTAACACACAAGACAATGTGCTCCTAACGGCATCCACAGCTTCCGGCAAAACCGAGGCAGCCTTCTTTCCCATCCTGACCGAGTTTTGGGAGAACCCGCCCGCAAGCGTGGGCGCCCTCTACATCGGCCCCCTCAAAGCGCTCATCAATGATCAGTTCGTCCGCCTCAACGACCTCTGCGAAGAGGCCGATATCCCTGTCTGGCACTGGCATGGCGATGTCTCGCAGTCGCACAAGGCTAAGCTCATCAAAAAACCGAGCGGCATCTTGCAGATTACGCCCGAGTCACTCGAAGCGCTCCTAATCCATAAGCACATGGCGATCCCGCGCATGTTTTGCGACCTGCGCTACGTGGTCATCGATGAGGTCCACTCGCTCATGCGCGGCGACCGCGGCGGGCAAACGCTCTGCCTTATCGAGCGGCTCTCGCGCATGGCCGGCGTGCAGCCTCGACGCATTGGCCTTTCGGCCACCATCGGCGACCCCGAGCGCACGGGTGCTTTTCTCTCACAGGGAACGGGGCGCGACTGCGTTATCCCCCGCTTTGAAGAACCGCGCCGCGTGTGGCGCATCTCCATGGAGCACTTCTACAACTCGGGCCCCCAGGCGCAGCAGCGAGGATTCGAGAGCTCGGGTCCTCAAGAGGCCGAAGTACTCGCGTGCGAGCGCATCGAGGCGGCGGCATCTGCGGCGCTGCCCGCCGGCGCCCAAGACATGCGCCACAGCGGACAGCTCACACAGGAGGAGCGCCGTCAACGTCGTGAGCGGGCACGGGGCAAGGCCGCTCCCAAGGACCGCCAAACTTCCTCAGCCCCCGAGGGCGAAGTCGACATCCCCCAAGCACCCGAACAGGCATTACTCAACCCCACCGACACGGCACCAGACAACGCCGACCCCGGCATGGGCTACATCTTCGAACATACGCGCGGCCGCAAGTGCCTGGTCTTTGCCAACTCGCGCGAGGAGGCAGAGGCCGTATGCTCCATGCTGCGCAGCTACTGCGAGAGTCGACACGAGCCCGACCGCTTCCTTATCCATCATGGCAACCTCTCGGCATCGCTACGCGAGACCGCCGAGGAGCTCATGCGCGACGAGGAACAGGCGCAGACAACCGTCACCACCTCCACGCTGGAGCTCGGCATTGATATCGGTCGCCTGGAGCGCGCGTTCCAGATCGATGCACCGTTTACCGTCAGCTCCTTTTTGCAGCGAATGGGCCGCACGGGACGCCGCGATCTTCCGCCCGAGATGTGGTTTGTCATGCGCGAGGAAGAGCCCGAGCCGCGCACGATGATGCCCGAGACCATTCCGTGGAAGCTCTTGCAGGGCATCGCGCTCGTACAACTCTATCGCGAGGAAAAGTGGGTCGAGCCGCCCGAGCTCGATCGACTCCCCTACAGCCTGCTCTATCACCAGACCATGTCGACGCTTGCCAGCACCGGAGAGCTCACGCCGGCAGAGCTTGCCCAGCGCGTGCTCACGCTCAGCTATTTCCATCGCATCTCGGCCGATGACTATCGCGTACTGCTGCGTCACCTCATTAAGATCGACCATATCCAAGTCACCGAGGGTGGCGGGCTCATCGTGGGTCTCGCGGGCGAGCGCATCATTAACAACTTTAAGTTCTACGCTGTGTTCCAGGAAAACGAGGAGTTCACCGTTCGCAGCGAGTCGGCCGAGTTGGGCACGATCGTCAATCCGCCACCGCCCGGTGAGCGCATCGCCATCGCCGGACACTGCTGGATTGTCGAGGAAGTGGACTGGAAGCGCCACACCGTCTTTGCCACGCAGGTCAAGGGCCGGGTGCCGGCCTACTTTGGCGACTGCCCCGGCGACATCAATACACACGTACTCGAGCGCATGCGCAAGGCGCTCAACGAGCACGCGGCGTATCCGTACCTTATGGGTAACGCGCGGGCCCGCTTGGCGCAGGCTCGTCATACGGCCGAGATTTCGGGCGCGGGAACTAAACCGCTCATTAACCTGGGCGGCGATACCTGGGTGCTCTTCCCCTGGCTGGGCAGCTACGCCTTTTTGGCCCTCGAGCGCATGCTCAAGATTAAATGTGCCGCGGAGTTGGGCCTTCACGGACTCGACCCATCACGCCCGTACTTTATGCAGTTTAAGATGAAGGCCGACGAGGAGACGTTCTTTGAGGTGCTCGCCGCCGAGGCCGAGAAGGACTTCGATCCCATCGAGCTCGTCTATCCCGGCGAGGTGCCTTACTTTGATCGTTACGATGAGTTCGTTCCCGAAGAGCTCGTGCGCAAAGGCTTCGCCGAAGGCGTGCTCGACATCGAGGGCATGAAGCAGCGCGTCCTCAGCTGGCGCGACCACGCCTAAGACCAGTCTTTTTGGGACGGGGAGATTTACTTGTCGTGAAGGACGGTGCCAAGGAAGTCGGCGTCGAAGGGCACGGCTTCGGCAAAGGCGTAGTCGCCGTCGCTGGCGATGAGCAGGTAGTTTTCCTCGCCGCCGAACTCCGCATCGCCACATGGGACCACCCAGGCGTGGGCGAATACCTCGAGTGCCGTGGCAGCGCAGTCGCGCAGGAACGTCACGTCGCTCCCCTCGTTTGCGCTCACGATATTGGCAACGTAGACGCCGCCGACATTTAGGCTGCCCCACACTAAACGCAACGCCTCAACCGTCGCCAGCTCGCGCACGGGCTCGGCACCGCCAAAGCAATCGCTCACGACCACGTCGTAGCGACGATGGCCCACGCTCGTCACGCCCAGATACGAGCGAGCCTCGGCGGTAATCACCCGCAAGCGGTCGCCCACCGTGCGCTCCAGTTCGTCCAGATAGAACCAACGACGTGCCAGACGCGTAATCTCGGCATCGTACTCAATGACGTCCATGCGCAAGCTCTCGTGCGACATCAGAGCGAACTTGGGATAGGCAAACCCGCCGCCACCCAGCATGAGCATACGGTCGATACCATGCCCGTAAGCATCACGCATTGCGTCCTCGGCCTCAAACACATCGTCAAATGCACGATAGTACGCAAAGACGGGCTCTGCCCAACGCTCGCCGACGTAGCTTGCGCTTTGGTAGACGCCGCCTTGCACCAACACGCGAATCTCATCGCCGCCCTCATCGTGCACGCGTTTCACACGCGCCAACCCATTGCGGGTTCGCGCAACCTGCAGACAGGCAGCACGAACAGCGACGGCGGCCGCACCAAGCGCCGCGGCTCCCAGAGCAACGCCGGCAACGACACCAGCAGAAACACTCGGCTTGTTCATCTAGAGCTCCTTTTGCAGATAGAGTCCGTGGTCATAAAAACCCAAATGGCGATAGTACTCGCGCGTACCAATCGCGCTGATCACGTTGATGCGCGCATAGCCGGCATCCCGGGCGATCTCGCACGCACGCTCTACGAGCAAACGCCCCAACCCGTGATGCTGCGCCGCCTGGCCCTGGTCGCCCACGCGTGCCGCCATGCCATACACGTGCACCTCGCGAATCATCGCCTCGTCCGGCGTCGTCGGCAACTCGTCCGCATGCGCGGCAACAAACGAATGGTCGGGCAGCGACAGGCGCAAAAAGCCCGCGATCTTGCCCCGCGGCGTCACCCACTGCAAAAAGCGCTCGTGCGTCACCGGCGTCTCGTACGCCACTTCCTCGTCAAGGGTCAACTCATCCAAGTCGGCACCCGCCGTGCTGATCTCGCGATAGCGAATCTCACGTACCGTTGCACCGTCACCCCGAGCAGCCAGGCGGTTCTCAACGAGCTGACGCAGGTTGGGTTTCTTGTTGCCCACCATAATGTCGTCGGAGCTAAAGTCGCGAATCATGCGGCTGATACGGCAGAACGCCGGCGTCACCACGATGTCGTCGGC
This sequence comes from uncultured Collinsella sp., assembly GCA_902469665.1. Classification (GTDB taxonomy): domain Bacteria; phylum Actinomycetota; class Coriobacteriia; order Coriobacteriales; family Coriobacteriaceae; genus Collinsella. The sequence goes on from CABRDE010000029.1 coordinate 49,074, forward strand.
CAACACATCGAGCAGTTCTTCCTCGGTATAAGGGCGCCACTCGCCACGCTCGTAACAGCTCACCAGACGCGAGTCCTCGATGAGCGCGCACGGGTAGACCTTGACCTCGTCGGGCATAAAGGCCCCCTCGGTCATAAAGCGCTCGTAGTCGCGCTTGTCTCCCTCCGGCGTGGCGCCCAGCAGGTTAAGCATAAAATGCGCGTGGATCTTAAAGCCAAACAGGCGCGCAAGCGAAAACGCCCGCTCGATCTGCGCCACCGAAATGCGACGCTCGTTGATATCGAGCAAATGCTGGTCGAGGCTCTGGATGCCCATCTGAATCTTGGTGCAACCCAGGCGGCGGATGAGCGTGAGGGCCTGTGGCGTCACGGCATCGGGACGCGTCTCGATCACGAGGCCCACCACGCGATGCTTCGCCGTCTCGTTGATGCGCTGCTGACGTTCAAGCTCCTCCATCGTGGCCGTCTGCCACTCGGCGACCTCGCCCCACGGCGTACCGGGACCGTACAGACGACGCACCGCGCGGTTATAGCCGCCCACGGCAGCATCCACACGCCCCTGCTCGTCGGCAACGCCGCTCGCAAGCTCGGCCTCGTCGGTCGCAATGCCGGCAGCCCGATAGCGCTCGCGGCGCTCTGTTACCACCGGCGGCAGGGCATCGGCGGGAGCGTCATCGAGCAAGCGCCCCGCCTCGGCACGGCTGATGCCCGGACGCGCCAACATGGGGTTAGCCGCCACACCAGCCACGGCATCGTCATTGAGCGCACGGAAAAGTTCCGACATAAACCATGTCTGGTACCCTTGCGGATAGTCGCTCCAGGTGCCACCGAGCACGATGAGCTCTATCTTGTCGGTCGCATGCCCCATCTGCGAAAGCGCGGTCAGACGAGCGCTCACCTGCAGATACGGGTCAAAGCAATTTTGCTCTGCACGGGCGCATGCCGGCTCGGCATGCAGATAGCTTTTAGGCATTCGCAGATCGTTGGGGCAAAACAGGCAATCGCCCGAGCACGGCCAGGGCTTGGTGATGACGGTAATGGTCGCCACGCCCGAGGCCGTGCGACGAGGCTTCATACGCAGCACCTGCAGCAGTCGACGTTCCAGCTCGGCATCGACATTCCGCCCAGCCCAACGAGCCGGCTCCTCACGTTTTACCCGCTGGTAGAACGGCAGCAGACGACGCTTGGCCAAATCGCGTTTGTCGGCACCCTCACGGCGCGCCTCGGCATGTATCAGTTTGACGAGCGCTTTGTCGTCCACGGTCTCGCCGCGACGCAGAGCCTCGAGTATGTTCAAGATAATCTGTTCCATGACCCCATTGTAAAGGCAAAGGCGCCGGAGCCCGTCACGGCTCCGGCGCCTCCATCAAACAGCGCAGCTATGGTGTATAAGTCTTCGATAACCGCCCGTCACTCTGAATCAAATGACATGTCGCCCGAACCAACCTCAAAACGATACGTGGCGGACTTATCGCCATTATCGAATTCAAGATTCAAAATGGTCTCGCCGTCGTAGTCAAGCGGAAGGAAATCGCTCTCGAAGTCGCCGCTGCCCAAGGTGAGGCTCGCCTTAAAGCCCGTAGAGTTCGGAACCGTCATCTCCACATCGCCCGAGCCCACACTCACGTCCATCGACTTCGCGGGGGCCTGGTAGAGCTCGAACGTTACATCGCCCGACCCGACCTCTGCACTAAGCGCATCAGTCACGCTGCCCGCAAACTCTACATCTCCCGCACCCAGGAAAAGGTCGAAACCATCACAGGTGACACCGGCAATCTGCAGATCACCCGAGCCCACGTGCGCGTTGATTCCCTTCAGATGTTCGGCAACACGGCGCGGCAGTTCAACCGTAACCGAGCGGTCAATTGCCTTACCGTCATCACTTCCAAACTGAGAAACCTTGAGCGTCGAGTCCTCGACGGATGCGATGTTCTGCGTCGCGGCCTTGGAGGCATCCATACCATTGGCAACGCGTCCCCGCTCGATAACGCGAGCCTTGTTGCCATCAACAACCTTGACGTCCACCGTAGCCGCATTGATATCGAAATCGAGGTAGCGAAACTCATCAGCATCAAAGGTCGTACACGAAAGCTGTTGAGGCCGAGCAGAATAGTTACCGCTATCCAAGAGATCATCGTCGTCAAACATATCGTCAAAATCAGACAAATCGCCGGATAGAATAGCGGTCGTTCGCACCATATTGGAATGAGCCAATAGCCGCGAGGCACCAAATACAAGCCCGATAATAAGCACAAACGCCCCGATGCCAACGCCCAAGCGTACCTTGGATTCATGCGAAAGCTTCATCATTCATCACCCTCTTTGGCGATCGGGTCAGCGGTAGTCGCGGTAGCCACGCCAGCATCAACAGCGGCAGGAACGTCCTGCACCCGAGCCTTAGCCGCCACCGGCGCCGGACCAACCTGGATATCCCCACGCGCCCAATCACCATCGAGCGCACGTGCCACCCAGTGATAGATAGGGATCGTAAAGAAGATCAGCGCGGCAAAGGGGCCGGCACCAAACAGGAACATCAGCAAAAAGAACAGCAGCCAGCACACGGCCCAATACGGGAACGACTGGAACGGGCCCTTCACCGGAGTCGAGCCAACTGCGCCGCCACTCGTCGCCTGTGCCGTAGCGGCATTGGCGGCCTGCGCACTCCAGCTCGCCGCCTGCGCCGCCTTGGCCGCAGCATCACTCGCCTGCGTTGCCGCCTCGGTAGCGCGCGCCGCCGCCTCGTGGGTACGCGCACGCTCTGCTGCCTCGGCCTCGCGCTGACGGGCGCGGTCCTCGTTCTCAAACTCGATATCGTCCTCGATCTCGTCGCTCGGATTGAGCAGCTCGTCCAGGCTCACGCCATAGAGCTTGGCGAGCGAGATCAGGTTCTCGGTATCGGGCGAGCTCTCCGCACGCTCCCATTTACTGACCGCCTGGCGCGACAGTCCCAGCTTTCGCGCCAGCCCTTCTTGGCTAAAACCCTTGCCGCGGCGAAGGTCGGCGAGCCGCTGCGCAGTTTCTACATTCATGGTTCCTCCTATGTGATGCCAGCCGTGCCGCCGGACCGTTTTTTGTTCTTAAGGCGCCTTGCACAGTTAAAAATCTATCCGCCACTGCCAAAAGCATGCCACCTATTCTAGTGAGATTTTTGACAACCGGCGGTTGCGGGCACATATGAGCTGCGGAAATGTGTCCAAACAAAGCAATGACCCGCAGCTCGGTTGTCCCCGTTGCGGCGTTAACGGTAGTATGGTCGTACTGTTTATTCCGCACCGCCAACGGAGGGAGTTCCGCGCCGTGAACCGCGATTTCGCCTCATCGCTCATCCAGCTCAACAACACGTTCTATCGCGAGCACTCCGCCTCCTTTTCCGATACGCGCCAGGCCCCGTGGCCCGGCTGGGTGCGCACCATGGACATCGCGCTCGAACAGCTCGACGTCGCCACAATCGAGCATCCCGTCCGCGTCTTCGATCTCGCCTGCGGCAATATGCGATTCGAAAACTTTGCCGCCGGCGGCGCACTTGCCGCCAAGGGCGTCGATGGCGCAAACCCCTCGGCAGACGCCAGCTGCCCGTTTGAGTTCTATGGCGTCGACTCGTGCCAAGACCTGGCCATCGATGCACGTGGCCACGCCCTGCGCATTCCCAACCTACACTTCCAGGAACTCGACGTGCTCGATGCCCTTATGAAGCTCAACCCCGCCGAGACGCCCGACGTGCTTTTCGACGCCCCGCTCGCCGACATCTCGGTCTGCTTTGGCTTTATGCACCATGTGCCGTCGTGCGAGTACCGTGTACGCGTGCTCGACGCCCTGGTGCGCCAGACGCGCCCAGGCGGCATCATCGCCATCAGCTTTTGGGAGTTTATGAACGACGAGCGCATGGCGCGCAAGGCCGTTCGAGCCGAAGCCCGCGCCGAGCTCACCCCGCCGTTTGAGGGATACGATTCAGCGCAGTTTGAAGCCGGCGACCACCTCATTGGCTGGCAAAACGACCGCCACGCCTACCGCTATTGCCATCACTTTGACGATCAGCAGATCACCGACCTGGTGCGCGGCGTCCGTACGTTCTACAAGAGCGGCGAGGTCCCCGTGCGCGAGCTTGAGCGTTTCCATGCCGACGGTCGCAGCGGAGAGCTCAACCGTTATGTGATTCTCAAGCGTCTGTAGGTATCGGCGACTCGCCGCCGAACCGCACCGCATCTTTCGGGCAAGCTATGCCCACCCTTTTTCAACCCATTGACGGAACGCGCAGCTACGCGTTCCATATTTATGACCAAGGAGCCTCATGGGAGCCGTCCACGTTCGCACGCCTAAGAACTTTGTGCTCGAAGAGCGCCTGGAGCGCTACGCCGATGCGATCGAGACGAACCCCGAGGCCTATGCCGGAGATTGGCGCGAGGCCTGTGCGCCCGCAGGCGGCAAGCCCTTCGAGCACCTTCACCTGGATCTTGGCTGTGGCAAGGGCACCTATCTGGTTGAGCGCGCTCGCCGTGAGCCCGACACGCTCTTTATCGGCATGGACCAGGAACCCATCTGCATCGCCTATACCGCACAGAAAATCTGCGAGCAGGAACTGACCAACGCACTCGTCCTGCCCCGAGGCGCCGCATCGCTGCCGCAGCTGTTTGCCGCAGGCGAGCTCGATGCCATCACCATCAACTTTCCCACGCCGCAGCCCAAGGCCAAATACGCCAAAAAACGACTCGTCCATGTCGACCATCTGATGCTCTACCGCCCGCTCTTTGCAGCCGGCGCCACCGTCACGCTGCGAACCGACAGCAAGCCATTGCGCGACTACGCCCTGGGGCAGTTTGCCGCGGCCGGCTACGACACGCTTTGGGTAAGTGACGACGTACGTCGCGACCATCCCGAGCATCCCGAGACCGAGTACGAGTGCCGCACGCGCGAGATGGGTGCCGCTGTCTATGGCATTTGCGCCACACCCGGCGCGCAACCCAGCGATGAACAGCTCGCGGCAGGCCGAGCACAGGAGCAAAGCCTTGCCTGCTACCTGCCCGACAACCTCGATGAGCTCACCTACGTGCCTCTCGGCATGGAAGAGGCCGTCGAGAACTTTAAAAACCGTGCCCGCAAAGGCAAGAAGCGCCTGCCGCAGGAGTCCTAGGGGGCTTCTGATGGTCGCGGCGTCAGCAAACAAGCGCAAACAAGCGCAAATAGGCGCCAGCAAACGACCCTCAAACCTAAGTGAGTAGACTTTTTTGCAATAGCCAAGCACAACCCGCATAACGAAAACTAAAACCGCAGGTAGATCCCTTGCGCAAAAGCCATGTGCTCGCGATATCGCAAAAAGTCTACTCACTTAGCTGGCAACTGCACCAAACAGCTGGGCAGAACGCCCATTTCCTGCATTTTCTCGCGCGCTAGCACCCCGCGCCGCCGCTACGCCATAATAGTTGGCGGACAAACGCGAGAGAAAGCAACCACATGGCACAGACCACGACAGATACTTCCGCCAGCACCGTTTCCGGCGCCGGGGCCGCCAGCTCATTCTCGGGCGGCACGGGAACCGAAGCCGAGTTTGGCTCGCTCGGCGCGCTCTCCCCCACCTGGTGGGAGCCCGAGGACGGCAGTGAGCCCGAACCGTGGCTCACGCCCGACCAGGCCTTCGAACGCTTCTTTGAATGGACGAGCAATCGCGGTATTGAGCTGTGGGACCACCAGGAAGAGGCCCTCATGGATCTAGCCGCCGGTGACCATGTCATTTTGGGAACACCGACCGGATCGGGCAAGTCGCTTGTCGCGCTGGGCATGCTCTTTATGGGCATGGCGCAGGGCAAGCGCTGCTACTATACGGCTCCTATCAAGGCTCTGGTCAGTGAGAAGTTTTTCGATCTGGTACAAGTGCTCGGCCGCGATAACGTCGGTATGATCACCGGCGACACGCACATCAACACCAAGGCGCCTGTCATCTGCTGCACGGCAGAGATCCTTGCCAACGACGCACTGCGCGAGGGCGAAGATGCCGATGTTGGCTGCGTCGCCATGGACGAGTTCCACTACTTTGCCGACCCCGATCGCGGTTGGGCCTGGCAGGTGCCGCTGCTCACCCTGCCTCACACACAATTCATGCTCATGAGCGCCACGCTCGGCGATGTCACTGCCATCGCCGCTTCACTCGAGGAGCACACCGGCGCTACCTGCGACTTGGTCGTCGATGCCCCACGCCCCGTGCCGTTGAGCTACGACTACGTGACGACCTCGCTCGAAGGCACCGTCGAGCTCGCGATGCGCCGCGGCGAGGCCCCGCTCTACATCGTGCACTTTAGCCAGGATGCCGCACTTGCGACGGCGCAATCCCTCGCCAACTTTGGCATTGCCAGCAAGGAGCAGCGCGAGGCCATCAAGGAGGCAGCCAAGGGCACGAGCTTCTCGACGGCCTTCGGTAAGATCCTCAAGCGTTTGCTCGGCTGCGGCGTCGGCGTGCACCACGCCGGTATGCTGCCGCGCTATCGCCTCCTGGTCGAGCGCCTGGCGCAGCAGGGCCTGCTGCCCGTCATTTGCGGCACCGATACGCTCGGCGTCGGCATCAACGTACCCATCCATACCGTGGTGCTCACCGCGCTCACCAAGTTCGATGGCTACAAGATGCGTCGTCTGCGCGCCCGCGAGTTCCATCAAATTGCCGGTCGCGCCGGCCGTTCGGGCTTCGATACCGAGGGCATGGTGATTGCCGAGGCACCCGAGCACGAGATCGAAAATGCCAAACTTATGGCCAAAGCGGGCGACGACCCAAGGAAGCTCCGTAAGATTAAAAAGAAAAAGGCCCCCGAGGGCTTTGTCCCCTGGAACAAGCAGACCTTTGAGCGCCTGATCGAGACGCAGCCCGAAACGCTCAAGCCGCGCCTGCGCATCACGCACTCCATGGTGATTAGCGTGGTCGAGCAGGGCGGCGACGCCCGTGCCCGCGTACACGACCTCATCGAGACAAGCCTGCAGACCCCCGAGGAAAAGGCCAAGCTCGAGGTTCGCGCCGACGAGATCTTCGCCACGCTCATCGATTCCGGCGTCGTCGTTCGCACCGAGGTGCCGCCCGCGCCTGACGCTCCGGTTGACGCCGCACCAGACATCGACTATGCGCTGACGGTCGATCTGCCCGAGGACTTTGCGCTCGACCAGCCGCTCTCGCCGTTTTTGCTTGCCGCGCTGGAGCTGCTCGACCCCGAGAGCGAGACCTATACCATGGATCTGATCTCGATGGTCGAGGCAACGCTCGAGGATCCCAAGCAGGTGCTGCGCGCACAGGAGCGCGCCGCGCGCGACCGCGCGATGGCCGAAATGAAGGCTGACGGCGTCGAATATGAGGAACGCCTGGAGCGCATCCAGGACGTCACCTACGAAAAGCCGCTCGAGGACTTGCTCGATGCCGCCTTCGACAAGTACTGCCAGGAAGTACCTTGGGCCAACGACTACCAGCTCTCGCCCAAGAGCGTCCTGCGCGACATGTTGGAGAGCGCGAGCGACTTTAAGGGCTATATCCAAAAGCTCGGCATCGCCCGCTCCGAGGGCATTCTGCTGCGCTACCTAGCCGAGGCCTACCGTTCCCTCGATCGCACCGTTCCCATTGAGAAGCGCGATGAGCGCTTGCGTGACATCATTTCGTGGCTCGGCTTTGTGGTGCGCTCGGTCGACTCGAGCCTGGTGGACGAGTGGGAGAACGCCGGCAACCCCGCTGCACTCGACGCCGCACCGCCGCAGGGCATCGACGAGGTCGTTGCGGACCGTCGCGGCTGCACGCTGTTGGTGCGCAACGCGCTCTTCCGCCGCGTGACCCTTGCCGCCCGCGAGCACGTTCGCGACTTGGGCGAGCTCGATGAGGACTGGGGCATGAGCGAGATCCGCTGGCAAAAAGCACTCGACGCTTACCACGAGCAGCATGAGGAAATCCTCACTGACGGAGATGCCCGCAGCGCCGCAATGTTTTCCATCGACGAGTCCGACGAGAAGACCGCGCACGTGTGGCACGTGCACCAGATCTTTGCCGACGAGGATGGCGACCACGACTTTGGCATCATGGGCGATGTCGATCTGGACGCCACGCAAGACGGCGGCGAGGTCATCTTCAAAAACTACCGCGTCGGCTTTATCGAGGACCTGCTCGAGGACTAGCCGAACATGCTGAAACGGAATGGAACGGGGCCGTTGGCAACATCGCCAGCGGCCCCGCTTTTGCACTATATGCTATGCCTTACTCGGCATCCTCGACCTCATATGAATCCGCCTCGGCGGGCTCATCGTTTGTCTCTGTCGCAGCCCCGCGCGCCTCGTCAAACGCCGCCTTCATGGTCTTGTTGCCCCACGTGAGCTTGCGAATGGTAAGATCGTCGGCCTTCTTGTTGGCTAGGCGCAGATTGTTCTCGGAGGACAGCAACGCCTCCTTGGTTTTCTGCAGATGGCTAATCGTCTTGTCGATCTCATCGATCGCCGTTTGAAACTTGCGGCTCGCGATCTCGTAGTTGCGACCGAAATCATTCTTGAACTTCTCCATCTTGGCTTCGAAGTTCGTGACGTCGATGTTCTGCTGCTTGTACTCCGCCAACTCCTGCTTATAGCGCAGCGAACCCATGGCAGCGTTGCGAAGAAGCGTGATCATGGGAATGAAGAACTGCGGACGGATCACGTACATCTTCTCATAGCGATAGCTCACGTCGACTATCCCTGCGTTATAGAGCTCGCTCTCGGGCTCCAGCAGGGTGCAGAGCACCGCATACTCGCAGCCCTTCTGGCGACGATCGTGGTCGAGCTTCTTAAAGAAGTCCTCGTTCTTGTGCTTGGTCGCGGTCTCGTCGTTCTCGTTTTTCATCTCGAACATAATCGAAATGACCTCGTTGCCGCTCGCGTCGCACTCGCGGAAGATAAAGTCGCCCTTGGTGCCCTCGGACGCATCGTTATCTTTCTCAAAGTACGCGTTAGGAAACGCCGTCATGCGTAGGCGGTTAAACTCGGTCTCGCAGTGCTGCTCGAGCGACTCGCCCACCATCTTGGTGGACAGGCGAACCTTCATGTCCTTAAGGCGCTCAATCTCTTCGTCCTTGTAGCGAATCAACTCGTCGCTCACGCGCTTGGCCTGCGCAAGCTCGAGCTCGTGCGCTGCTCTGGCCTGTTCCTCGCGCGAATCGCGCACCGCCAGCTCGCTCGTCAGTTTGGCACGTGCCTCGTCACGCTCACGCTCTGCCGCGGCGACCGCCTCCGATAGGTTCATTTTGGCCGTCAGCTCCTGTTCGCGCAGCTGCGCACGCAGGCCCTCGGCCTCCTGCTCAGACTGAGACTTTGCGGCGGAAAACTTCTCTTGTACCTTCGCGCGATAGTCAGCAAGCGTGCGCTCAGCCTCGCCGCGAGCAGCATCGATCTCACGCTGCGACTCGGCCGCAGCGGCGGCAAGCGCCATCTCCTGGGCCTTGTCCGCCGCGGCAAGCCTGGCCTGCAGCTCGGCAATCTGGGCATCACGTGCAGCCAAATCGTTTTGAGCAGCATTGCGCGCCGAAGCCTCGGCAAGCTTGGCTTCGTCATCCTTGCGTCCCAGCTGCGCACGCAAATTGTCAATCTCGCGCTGAAGCTCGGCATTCTCCTTTTGAGCGTCGGCACGGGCCTCAACCGCCGCGCGCTGGCTTGCACTCTCGCGCTCTGTGGCAGCGCCCTCGAGCTTGGCACGCAGCTCAGCAAGCTCAGCATCGCGCTTGGCAACCTCTTGTGCCAACTGCCGAGCTGCAGCATTCTTCTGCTCGACAAGCTGAGCATTGCGCTGAGACTCTGCCTTTTGCAAGGCGGCCGTCGAACGCGAGCGCTCAAGTTCCAGCGCCTGCTCGCCCTCGCGCTGGACTGCCTTCACACGCTCATCCAGGTCGCGCGAGAACTCGGCATCGCGCACTTGTTTGACGATATCCGCATAGCCGGACGCATCGACCTTAAAAACTTCGCCGCAATGCGGGCACTTAATCTCGTTCATAGCAGCTCCTCGATGGACGCAAATTTCAACCGACTACACTCTACCGCGCCGCGCGGACAAAAAAGGCGCCGCCGCCATAATGGCAACGGCGCCAGAACCACCACAAAGGTGCCTGCCCCCTTTGTGGTGGTTCGAGAATTACAGTCCAAAGAAGCCCAGGATTTGATCGCGGCTTACGGGTCTGTAGTCGTTGGCATCAAGGCCAACGTCATAGCGCAGGATCGGGCGTTCGCGATCGCGGTTGCGCGCGTTGGTGCGGTCTCCCCTGCTGTGGATATGCCCGTGCAGCATGATAGCGCCACGCGCCTTTCCATTCCAGCTGAGCATGGGGTAGTGGCTCATTACCAGGCGATGGCCTTTGGCGTAACCGGGAGCGACTTCCAGATAATCGCGCACGTCATCCCAGATTTGGGGCGCAGCTGGATCTTCCCAGTCGCCGTCATGGTTACCACGGATGAGCGTTACGTTCTGGCATTCGATGCGTTCGCGCAGGCGCACCGCCTCCGCCAGGGGCAAACGATAAGTAAAATCACCCAGAATATAGAGACGGTCGTCCGCCGCCACGCACTCATTGATGGCATTGATGACCTTGCGGTTCATCTCCTCGACCGAGCAAAACGGTCGATCCATGTCGTGCAAGATATTCGTATCGCCCAGGTGCAGGTCGGCGGTAAACCACATCATCGTCTATGCCCTCATTTCGCAACGTGTTCAACTCGTGCTAAGTATACAGACGCAGCGATGTGGCGGTTAGCCAAAGAGCCCGCCGAACAGTCCGCGGCGGCGCTTGTCCTTTTTATTCGAACCTTTGCCCTGGGCGTTCTTATCCTTTTGCTTTTTGCGATCCTGCTCCAGCTCATCGTCATCGAGTAGCATATCCCACTCAAACGGATCATCCGTTAAATCGAACAGGTCATCGTCGTCAAACATGGCCGCCTCCCTTACCGATTAGCGAGCATCCACCACGTAGAGTCCAACGCGCACCTGATGCCACGGGCTGCGTTCGGGAGCAACCTGTTGCACGCGGGCCTCAAATACGTCCTCATGGCCGTAATACATCATCAAGGACAGTGGGCCGACCTCGTTTCCCGGAACGTAGCCAAGTTTGGTCTTGCCATAGTAGATCGCAACTGCCTCGGGGTCATGGGGATTATCGCGCTCGGCACACAGTGTCAGTTTATCGCCCGCTTTAAGATCGCCCAGGACCAAGGCGCCATCGGCATACTGAAATCCTGCAATGTGAAATGACAGAAGAACACGTGAAGGCTCGTACATAGCAGCTCCTCTAACGGCCGGATAAACCGGTGTGTAACCTTATTGAGAAGTCTACGGTCCCGTGCGGACACAAATACATCCTGTCTGCGTCCTTCAATCGTTTGCCTCAACGCTTGCGCGACAGAACGCTTGCAGATAAGATAGGAACACGGATGGCACCCGTTGCCGCGGGTCTTGCCAACTCCGATACACGTTTTCATCGTGAGAAGTGGCCGTCTTCGCTTACGCGGGGGCGGCTATTTCATTCGGCCGATAAACAGACCGAGTTCGATAGCCGCAATCAACAACGCCAATAACGAAATAACATCGCTTACGTTCATACCAAATCCCTTCTAAAGGGAGTTGGCCCATCCGTGCTCCATAACAGTAGTCTAACGCAAAATGCAGGTAATAGGAACACTTGTTCGTATTACCTGCGCCCTTTTCTAATGCACAAACATGCGCACGAACTTGTGCTTCCAGCTTGCGTAAGGAGCATAGCGGAATGGCACGTCCAGCCACGTTGCCTTGTTCACGATGCTCTTCTTGTGGCTAAACGTATCGAAGCTCTCGCGTCCATGGTACTGCCCCATACCGCTCGCCCCCATGCCGCCAAAGCCCATATGGCTCGTAGCCAAGTGCATGATCGTGTCGTTGACGCAGCCGCCGCCAAAGGGCACGTAGCGCACAAAGCGTTGCTGAACCGCACGATCCCGACTAAAGATATACAGGGCCAGCGGCGTCGGGCGATTCGTGATGAACGCCTCGGCCTCATCCAGGCTCTCAAACGTCAGCACCGGCAAGATGGGGCCGAAAATCTCCTCCTGCATCACGGCGTCATCGGGGGACACGCCGTCCAAAATCGTCGGCTCGATCTTGAGCGAAGCCTCGCGCGCGGTACCTCCCAGCACAACCTTGTCGGAGTCGATCAGCCCGCGCACGCGCCCAAAATGCTTGGCGTTGATGATATGCCCGTAATCCTCGTTATCGAGCGGATGCTCGCCAAACATGCGGCGAACCTCCTCCTTGATGAGGCCCAACAGCTCATCGTGCACGCGTGCATCGACCAGCAGATAGTCGGGCGCCACGCAGGTCTGCCCCACGTTGAGCCATTTACCAAAGGCGATACGCCGTGCCGCGACCTTCAAGTTTGCCGTCGCATCCACGATACAGGGACTCTTTCCGCCCAGCTCAAGCGTCACGGGCGTAAGGTTTTTACTTGCACGCTCCATGACGAGCTTGCCGACCGGAACGCTACCGGTAAAGAAGATCTTGTCCCAGCACTCATCGAGCAGCGCTTCGTTTTCGGCGCGCCCGCCCTCGACAACCGTCACCAGGCACGGATCAAATGCCTCTTCACAGATTTGCTTGAGCACCGCGCTCGATGCCGGAGCATAGGCACTCGGCTTGATGACCACGGTATTGCCCGCGGCAAGGGCGCCGGCGAGCGGCTCGAGCGTCAGCAAAAACGGGTAGTTCCACGGAGCCATGATGAGTGTGACGCCATAGGGCACGGCTTGCGTTTTGCACACGCTCACGGCGTTAGCGAGATCGCACGGACGCAGGCGCGGACGACTCCATCGAGCCACGTGAGCGATCTGATGTCGAATCTCGGAAAGCGACGTACCAATCTCGCACATATAGGCCTCGTCATGCGACTTCCCCAAATCGGTCTTGAGCGCATGGGCGATATCGGCCTCGTGGGCCCGCACCGCATCGCGTAAACTCACGAGCGCGCGACGTCGAGCATCGACATCAAACGTGGCGTGCGTCTTAAAGTAGGCGCGCTGATCGCCGACGATGCGCGCAATTTCCTCGGTGTTCATGGACCCTCCTAATTCTCGTCCTCAAACATACCACCTGCAACGACTTCGTACATATGCTCGAGCTCCAAGCGGTCCATTAGAAGCGGAACGGGGTATAGCGGATTGGCCTCGGCATCGGCATGCGCCGCCATCTCGGGAATGTCAGAGCGGCGAATGCCCAAAACATATTTGGGGATTCCCAGGGCCTCGTTCATGCGGTCGACCCAATCGATAAAGGCCTCGGCCGCAAGACTGTCCTGCGCGGTAGCCGGCGCAATGCCCGCCATGCGAGCAAGATCGGCAAGCTTGGGGGCGGCGGCGTCACCATAAGCGCGAAGCATGTGCGGCAGGATGATCGCGTTGGCCAAGCCGTGCGGAATCCCGTAACGTCCGCCCAGGCTGTGTGCGATGGCATGAACGTATCCAACATAGGAGCGCGTAAAGGCAACACCCGCCTTATACGCCGCCGAAAGCATATTGCGACGCGCACGCATGTTATCGCCATGCTCATAGGCCTCGAGCAAATTGTCATGGATGAGCTGGACCGCCTGACGCGCCATCTTACGCGTATAGGGCGTGGTGCTTCGCCCGATAAAGGCCTCAACGGCATGCGTCAGGGCGTCCATGCCCGTCTGCCCCGTAATGGAGGCGGGCAAGCCGCACGTAAACTCGGGGTCGTGCACCGCAAAGCGCGGGATGAGCACAAAGTCGTTAATAGGGTATTTGTAGTGCGTCTCGTCATCGGTAATTACCGCCGCAAGCGTGACTTCGCTTCCCGTACCGGCGGCAGTGGGAACGGCGATGAGCAGCGGCAGGCGACGATGAATCCGCAGCAGGCCGCGCATCTTGTTGATGGGCTTGCTTGGCTGCGCGATGCGTGCGCCCACGCCCTTGGCACAGTCCATGGCCGATCCTCCGCCAAAGCCGATAATGGCCCGGCAGGCACTCTCTCGGTACAGGGACGCCGCTTCCTCCACGTTTGAGACCGTGGGGTTCGCACGCGTTTCGGCATAGACCGTAACGCCAATCCCCCTGGATGCGAGCGCCGTCTCGAGCGGTGCCGTGAGCCCCAGACGGGCAATGCCGGGATCCGTCACGATAAGGACCTTCTGGATCGAGCGCTTTTGAAGCACCGCGGGCACATCCTCGGCATGCTCTAAAATGCGCGGCTCGGTATAGGGCAGGATCGGCAATGCAATGCGAAAAACCGTCTGATATGTTCGGCACCAGGCACGACGGGCTAGATGCATAAAGGAAACTCCTTCATTTGTTGATAGGTCAACATTTGCTCGCCCGATTGTACTCAGCGGCGGTCAAAGACGGCCTGCCAATCGTTAATCAATCAACATCTTCATATCTCGAAATTGTTTTATTAAAAATCATTCCTAATAGGCTTCACATTTGGTTGCATTTATGGATAATAGAACTCGTCAAGACGCACGTCCGGAGAGGGCCCTTACGGGACCGGACGAGCGCACAATCGCCATCGATCGAAAGGATCGAATCATGAAGTTTGTTTGCCCCGTTTGCGGTTATGTGGAAGAGTTCGACGGCGACCAGCTGCCCGAGGACTTCAAGTGCCCCCAGTGCGGCGTTCCCGGTTCTCGTTTCCTGGAGCAGGAGGAGGGTCAGCTCGAGTGGGCTGCCGAGCACGTCGTGGGCGTCGCCAAGATGGAGGGCGTCTCCGAGGACATCGTTGCCGACCTGCGCGCCAACTTTGAGGGCGAGTGCTCCGAGGTCGGTATGTACCTGGCCATGGCTCGCGTCGCCCATCGCGAGGGTTATCCCGAGATCGGCCTGTACTGGGAGAAGGCCGCCCACGAGGAGGCCGAGCACGCCGCCAAGTTCGCTGAGCTCCTGGGCGAGGTCGTGACCGACTCCACCAAGAAGAACCTCGAGATGCGCGTTGAGGCCGAGAACGGCGCCACCGCCGGCAAGACCGATCTTGCTAAGCGCGCCAAGGCCGCTGGCCTCGATGCCATCCACGACACCGTGCACGAGATGGCTCGTGACGAGGCCCGCCACGGCAAAGCTTTTGCCGGCCTGCTTAAGCGCTACTTTGGCTAAGCCAACCGCTTGAGAGATATTCTCTAGCTTTTATAAGGCCCGGACCACATGGTTCGGGCCTTTTTCGTGGGCTTATTGCAGCCGTTCTTGAAGAACAATGAGTGACTGAGGGCTCAGGTCGTCGTATTGAATAAGGACGCGAGATGGAGCGTTCTTAGTCGAAGCCCGATCACCCGTCCACAGGCAATCGGCGATGTTGACATAGGAAATACGAGCGTCAGCAAGAGCCTTCGCGAAACTCTCCCCAGCCCCGTCCTCGGACAGGGCAACGGTACAGTAAAGGCCCGCATCTGCCTGCTCGATCGAGACCTCCCCTGCCGGAAACGCTTTCCGCACAAGCGCCATCAGGCCATCACGCGCCTCACGAGCACGAACGCGCACGCGGCTCACATGCCGCTCGTAATCACCCGATTCCAGCAAACGAGCCAAAGCGACCTGGTCGACAGAACTCACCGACGAGGCATAGAAACCAAGGTTGCACCTAAACCGCTCCATCAGCTCATCGGGCAGCACCATGTACGCTAGACGCAACGCCGATGAAAGGCTCTTCGAAAACGTGTTGGTGTAGATAACCGACTGGGCGGCATCAATCGACGCGAGCGCGGGAATCGGCTTCCCGGCAAGGCGAAACTCACAATCAAAGTCATCTTCGATGAGATACCGACCTGGTCGCTCAGCGGCCCAGCTCAGAAGCGCATAGCGACGCGCAATGCTCGTCACAAGACCGGTCGGATACTGATGGGACGGCATCAGGTGAAGGACATCGGTCCCGCTTTTCTGCAGAGTGCTCAAGTCCACGCCCTCATCATCCAACGGGATATGTCGAACTTTGCAGCCCATAGCCTGATAGATGCGCGTCAGACGCAAATAGCCCGGATCCTCAACCGCATACACCTTGTCCGCGCCAAGCAACTGAACCAACATGGTATCGAGCAGCTGGGCGCCCGCACCGATAACGATGTTGTTGGGGTCGACATTCATACCCCTTGTCCCGTGCAGATGGTGAGCAATTGCGCGTCGCAGCCGAGCAGTGCCCTGCGCCGGTGCGGGCGAAAAGATTTCGCGCTCGTCTTCGGATGCCAGCGTCGCCCGTAGCGCGCTTTGCCAAAGCCGCGCCGCCTCCAAAGCAGAAGGAGAAAGCGCATCGAATCGCTCGACCTGTCCGTTGACATCATGCACGCTGGGGCCCACAGAGACGGCATCTCGGTCGATGCCCTCCGCAGCCGAAGCCAAAACCGGTGCATCCGGAAGCTCGCAAGCGTAGTAGCCACGACGTGGCATTGAGCAAATATAGCCCTCAGCGAGTAACTGGCTATATGCATTCTCGATGGTAATAACACTGATTCCCAGATGACTGGCAAAGGCGCGCTTAGACGGCAAATGATCACCCGCCACAATGCGTCCAGCTACGATATCATCTCGAATTTGCTGGTAAACATACTCATAGAGCGATGCTTCGCCGCGTTTTTCCAAATTGTAGTCAAGCATGAGCCTATCACCTGACCTTATTAAGTCATTCAATCTGGTATTAGTCTGACCTTGTAATTATCTCGAAAACTGAGTATTTTGTCATACCCAGCTCCCCGATAGGATGTTCCGTCAAGCAATGCACATGCCAACCAAGGGAGCAACCATGGCAGAACAGAACAGCAAGGCCGATCGCGTCAAACTCAATCGCGAGCTCGCGCAGATGCTCAAGGGCGGCGTCATCATGGACGTTACCACGCCCGAGCAGGCACGCATCGCCGAGGAGGCAGGCGCCTGCGCCGTCATGGCCCTCGAGCGCATCCCGGCCGACATCCGTGCCGCAGGCGGCGTCTCGCGCATGAGCGACCCCAAGATGATCAAGGGCATCCAGGAGGCCGTCTCCATCCCCGTCATGGCCAAGTGCCGCATCGGTCACATCGTCGAGGCGCAGGTCCTGCAGGCCATCGAGATCGACTACATCGATGAGTCCGAGGTTCTCTCCCCTGCCGATGACGTCTATCACATCGACAAGACCCAGTTTGACGTGCCGTTTGTCTGCGGCGCCCGTGATCTGGGCGAGGCGCTGCGCCGTGTTGCCGAAGGCGCCACGATGATTCGCACCAAGGGTGAGCCGGGTACGGGCGACGTCGTTCAGGCCGTGCGTCACATGCGCAAGATCCAAAAGCAGATCCGTGACGTTGTTGCCCTGCGCAACGACGAGCTCTTTGAGGCAGCCAAGCAACTGCAGGTTCCGGTCGAGCTGGTGCGCGAGGTCCATGCCACGGGTAAGCTTCCCGTCGTGAACTTTGCCGCCGGCGGCGTAGCGACCCCCGCCGACGCCGCGCTGATGATGCAGCTGGGCGCCGAAGGCGTGTTTGTCGGCTCGGGCATCTTTAAGAGCGGCGACCCCGCCAAGCGCGCAGCCGCCATCGTCAAGGCCGTGGCAAACTTCACCGATGCCAAGCTCATTGCCGAGCTTTCAGAGGACCTGGGCGAGGCCATGGTGGGCATCAACGCCGACGAGATCGAGATTATCATGGAAGAGCGCGGGCGCTAGTCCAGCAGAAAGGATCGCATATGAGCGATTATGCAGACCAAACGGTCGCCGTGCTGGCGGTCCAAGGCGCTTTTGCCGAGCACGAGGCAAGACTATCCGGGCTTGGCGCACACTGTATTGAGCTGAGGCAGGCGGCTGATTTGAAGCAGGACTTTGACCGTCTGGTACTTCCCGGCGGCGAGTCCACCGTTCAAGGGAAGCTGCTTGCCGAGCTCGGCATGCTCGAGGAGCTTCGTGCCCGTATCGCTGAAGGCATGCCCGTCCTGGGCACCTGCGCCGGCTTGATTCTGTTGGCGCGCGACCTTGCCGCCCACGACGATAAGGGGACGCCGCGCCTGGCAACCATGGATGTGCTCGTCGAGCGCAATGCCTACGGCAGGCAGCTCGGCAGCTTTCGAACCAAGGGGCAGGTAGCCGGCATCGACGGTGAAGTGCCGCTGACGTTTATCCGCGCGCCCCGCATCGTTGAGGTGCACGGCGATGCCGAGGCCCTGGCCGAAGTCGATGGCCGCATCGTCGCCGCCCGCCAAGACAACCAGCTCGGCGTAACCTTCCACCCCGAACTCGACGAAGACACCCGCCTCCACGAACTGTTCCTACAAATGTAGGCAGAACAGAAACGAGAGTGGATAATCTCCCACTTTGAGCCTGAATGCGAGCCCAAACTGGGAGATTATCCACTCTCATGCTATGTAGTCGTTGGGGACGTTCTTGAATGACTAGTCAAACAAGAACGTCCCCAACGACTATCTTTTAGCAGGTCTGGATCATGGCAATGTCGATGTTTTGGCACCGACAGCGAGCGCCCACCAGAGCGAACAAATTGGCATGAAAAGAGGACGGCATAGACCTTCTGGTCATGCCGTCCTCTTTGAATGACAAGTTGTCGCTCTGGTGGGCGCGCAGCGTCAACTAGTTACGCGGTTTGGTAAAACCGCGTAACCCAACTAAAAACGGTTGCCGCGGAAGCCGCCGCCGTTGCGGCCGCCACGATCGCCACCGCGACCGCCGCGGTCGTTACCACGGTTGCCGCCAAAGCCGCCACGGTTGCCACCGCGATCGCCATAGCCACCACGGTTGCCACCAAAGCCGCCGCGACCGCCACGGTCGCCGCCACGGTCACCAAAGCCGCCGCGGCCACCGCGATCGCCACCGCGACCGCCACAGTCGCCGCCACGGCCACCACGATCGCCAAAGCCGCCGCGACCGCCACGGTCGCCGCCACGGCCACCACGGTCGTCACGGCCGCCGCGAGGACCGCGATCCTCGTCCAGGCCCATGGCGACGAGCGGAGCGATAACCTTATCGAGAGCGGCCATCAGCTCGGTGGCCTCCTCGTAAGAAAGCTCGGGCAGGAGCTTCTCCTTCTTGTTGGCAAGCTCGACCAGGCCCTCAGCGGCATCCTCGGCAGCGAAGACGACGATCTTGCGCATATCGCCCTCGGCGTCGTCGATGCGACCGACCAGATCGGCAGCCTCGGCCTCGGCCATCAGGCCATCGAGCTCACGGAGGCGCATGCCCAGCAGGTCGGACATTTCCTTCTGCTCCATCTTGGGCTTGAGGTCAAGAAGCTTGATGGCGCGCTCGATGTTCGCCATGCGCTCGGCCTTGGCCTCCTCCTCCTTGGAAATAGCAAAGCGACGGCTACGCAGCAGGCGGGCGGCCTTCTGCATCTTGTCCATCAGCTCTTCGTCATCGTAATCAACGGCGGCCTTGACAACCTCGGCCTCCTCCTCGGCGGAAACCTCGTCAGCAGCCTCAACCTCGGCAGCTTCGGTCTCCATGGTCTCGACTGCCTCGACCTCGGCAGCCATGGTCTCGTTCTCGGTCTCGTTCATGATCTCTTCGTTCTCAGACATGAGACTCCTTCTTGGCCCTCTCGGGCATCATCGCCCCATTCGCGGGGCCCGTCGCGCACTCTTTGCGCTTTAAACATTCATGCCTCTCGGCAAAACGTCCATTAGTTTATGGTGTCGCCATCCAATCTAGCTGCAGAATCTATGTGCACACATTAATGCGACATGTGCGACTCGCGATGAGCGTACACCAGCGACGCCACGAACCCGACCACGGCAATTACAGCCGCCACACGCACGGCAGCTGCAAATCCAATCGCCTGGGCAACGTCGATCGCAGCGCCAGCGACGCTGGCAGCCGCCGCAGAACTCGAGAGCAGACCGATAAACAGCGACGGGCCAAACGATGCGGCAATCATGTTCCACGTGTTAAGCAATGCCGTTCCGTGAGGATGTTCAGCGGCAGGCAGCGTCTCCAAACCAGCCGTTTGCGAGGGGCTCAGCACCAAACCGACTCCGGCATACACCACAACGGTCAGCGCAACGACGACGCCGATGTTCATGCTTGCCGCCGTCATCGAGATGGCAGTCTGTCCCACGGCAATCAGGGCAAAGCCGACCGGCAGCAGCGGCCATGCGCCACGGGCGTCCATCACACGTCCGCCCACAATCGAGGTCACGGCGTTGCAGGCAATCGCCGGCAAAATGAGCAGGCCCGCAATAAGTGCGGTCATGCCGTATGCGCCCTCAAAATAGAGCGGCAACAAAACGCTCATCGAGAACGTCGTCATCATCGACACCACCACAAGCAAGCACGCAGGCCAAAAACGAACGCTCGCCATGGGACGCACGTTAAGCACCGGATGCTCGAGCTTGAGCTGGCGGGCCGCAAACAGGCCGAGCAGCACAACGGCAGCGAAAAGCGCCACGACACCGGCAATCAGATTGGTCGAGAACTCACCCACGGAATACACAAACGCCGTAATGCCGGCAGCGAGCAAAACAACCGACAGAATGTCAAGCGTGGTGTTCGAGCGCTCTCCGACATTCTGAACAAGCTTTACGCCCGCCGCAGCGACCACAACGCCGCCCACCAGCGGCACTACGAATACCGCCCTCCAGCCAAACAACGTGCACATAAGACCGCTGATCACGGGTCCAAACGCCGGCCCTAGCGTAATGCAGGCACCGCCCAGACTCAGATACAGACCGAGCTTCTCGCGCGGGGCGCAAGACAGCACCACGTTCATCATGAGCGGAAACAAGATGCCCGATCCCGCAGCCTGCAAAATACGGCTTGGCAGCAAAACGCTAAACGACGGAGCGATCAGACACAGGACTTCGCCGGCGACCATACATCCGCATGCGAAAAACAACAGCTTGCGCGTCGAGAAACGGCCGGACAGGAAGGCCATGATGGCCGTAAAGATCGACGTCACAATCATGTAGCCCGAGACGAGTCACTGCGCCGTGGTGGCACTCACCGAAAAGGCCGCCATAATGTCGTGCAACGCCACGTTAATGATGTTCTCGTTAAACGCGGCAACAAAGGCCGCAATATACATAACGACGAGAATCGCCGCAGTGGCCGATGGCGTTGCTTGAACTTGTTGCTGAGATTTGCTCCCCATGCATTTCCTTCCTCTTGGAACGACAGTCGCATCGCCCCAGAGGAACAGTCCAGGGCGAAAAATGAGCCCTAGACTTACGCCAGACGCCGTACACGACGAATCTGGCAACATGGTCCAACGTTGAAAGATTGTAACGCGGACGCGCAGCTTTCCTTCCGCGCTATTATTAAAAGTCCACGAAAGCATAAGACATGAGGAGCCCGCCATGATTAAGCCCATCATGAAATCCGAGTTCTTTTTGCGCCTGCCTTCCGAAGACGCGGGACCCGACGATGCCGTGACCGGGCAGGATCTCCTGGATACACTCCACGAGCATGAGCACGAGTGCGTGGGGCTCGCCGCCAACATGATCGGTGTGCGCAAGCGCATCATCTGCGTAAAGGACGGCAACAGGACACTCCTGATGTACAACCCTCAAATTCTTGAGCAGGTCAATGCCTATCAGACGAGCGAAGGATGCCTCTCGCTGATCGGCGAGCGCCCCTGTACCCGCTATCGCCGCATTAAGGTTGAGTATTTGGACGAGGACTTCGTCCACCGCATCAAAAACTTCTCGGGCTACACCGCCGAAATCATCCAACACGAAATCGACCACTGCACTGGGATAGTGATCTAGTTCCGCCGATTCAAGAAAGCTCCCTGCAGCAAAACAACTGGAGGGAGCTTTTCATAGTGCGGAGCTTCTATCCCACTAGCTTTGGCGGTAATGGTCAAAGAAGTCGGCGAGGTCTTCAAGGGACTCTTTGAGTACTTCCATGCGCGGCAGGTACACGATGCGGAAGTGGTCGGGCTCAGCCCAGTTGAAGCCGCCGCCGCGCGTGATCAGGATCTTCTTCTCGTGCAGCAGGTCAAGGGCGAACTGCTCGTCATCGGTGATGTTGAACTTTTTAACATCCATCTTGGGGAAGATGTAGAACGCCGCACGCGGCTTAACCACCGAGATGCCGTCGATCTTGTTGAGCGCCTCATACACAAAGTTGCGCTGCTCGTAGACGCGGCCGCCGGGACGGATGTAGTCGTTGACGGACTGATGGCCACCGAGTGCCGTCTGGACGATCGACTGGGCCGGCACGTTGGAGCACAGGCGCATGTTAGAGAGCATGTTGACGCCCATGATGAAGTCGCTCATGCAGCGCTGGTTGCCCGAAAGCACCATCCAGCCAATACGATAGCCCGCGATCATGTGCGACTTGGAAAGGCCGCTAAAGGTGACGCAGGGCAGGTCGGGGGCGAGCGAGGCAATCGAGACGTGCTCGTAGCCGTCCATGCACAGGCGGTCGTAGATCTCATCGGCAAAGATCATCAGCTGATGCCTGCGTGCAATCTCGACGATGCCCTCGAGCACCTCGCGCGGATAGACGGAACCCGTAGGGTTGTTGGGGTTGATGATGACGAGGGCTTTGGTCGCGCTCGTAATCTTGGACTCCATATCCTCCAAGTCGGGATACCAATCCGCCTGCTCATCGCACAGATAATGTACGGGATGACCGCCGGCAAGGGTTGCGCACGCCGTCCAGAGCGGATAGTCGGGGCTGGGGATCAGAATCTCGTCGCCGTTGTCGAGCAGCGCGTTCATCGAAAGCTGAATGAGCTCGGACACACCGTTGCCCGTGTAGATATGCTCCATCTGAACGTTGGGCAGGCCCTTGATCTGCGAATACTGCATGATCGCCTTGCGCGCGGAGAACAGGCCACGCGAGTTGGAATAGCCTTCGCAGTCGGGCAGCTGCTGGCGCATGTCCTTGATGACCTCATCGGGCGTGCGGAAACCGAAGGGCGCCGGGTTGCCGATATTGAGCTTGAGGATGCGCTCGCCCTCGTCCTCCATACGGGCGGCCTCGTCGACGACGGGACCGCGCACGTCATACAGGACGTTGTCGAGTTTGGTGGATTTAGAAAAAGTACGCATGGTGGTGCTCCTTGCAATTTGAGCTGAGGGATGGGGTTCGGACCTGGAATCGTTGCGGGGTGATGATGCCTCGCCTTGATCGGCGTCGCCGGCAAGCAGCCAGGTAACATCGACCTCCAAAATACGGGCGAGCAGCTCAGCCACATCGCGCCGCGGGATCGTCTTGCCGCTCACATATTGGCTCATCTGACTCTTGCCGAGTTTTTTGCCGAGCATCTCCGATGCACGAATCACGTCCGACTGTCGAACATCGCGATCGGACATAGCCTGTCGCAGGCGATCGCTGAACGTCTCTTGGGCCACTAGAACCTCCTTGCTGGCAAAGTTCAATTTATAGAACACGAATTGAACCAAAGTTCAATTTAGGCAGCAGTATAGCGCGGCACATTATCCGAAAGTTCAATTTCACAAGAAAATGTACCGAGCCTCGAGAATTGTCCCAAAGTAGACAACAGGTACGCGCTTTTAGAGATATTCAAGGAAACGAGCCGCCGCAAGCGAAACGTCAGCGGTGCGGTATATGGCGTTGATCTGCCGATGGGGATGCCCTTCGAGCGGGCGCACGGCGACATCGAACTGGCAGCGCCGCAAGATGAGCGCCGGAAGAATGCTCACGCCCAAACCGTCCTCGACCATGGCCATTATCGCATAATCATCCCAGGTCGACAGCTTAGAGCGCACTACCAGGCCCGCGCGGCGAAACAGCGGCGTAATCTCGTCGTCGCTGCCGCGTTCCAGCAGAATAAACTGCTCGTTGGCCAAATCGGCAAGGGAAACGACCTCCGCGGTGGCAAGCGAGGAGTCCGCTGGCACCACGGCCATCAGCTCGTCTTGCACCAACGGCCGCGACGCCATGCCGGCGCCGCGTGGTTCGCGCGGAATAAAGCCCAGATCGCAGCGGCCCTCTGCCACCCATTGTTCGATCTCTGAATAGTCGCCCATCAACAACTCGTAATCAACGTCTGGATGATCGGCGCGAAACCGCGCAATCACCGGCGGCAGCACGTGGGTCGCCACACTCGAAAACGTACCGATGCAGATTTTGCCGCGCATGAGCCCCCGCATCTCATCCACCCGTCGCTGCAAGCGAGTGAATTCCTCGCAGAGCGCCTCGACTGCCGGCATGACCTGCCGCCCGTCAGCAGAAAGCACCACGCCCTCACGGCTGCGGCCAAGCACCTTAAAACCCCAATCCGCCTCAAGGTCGGCCACCATGCGGCTCACGCCAGACTGCGAATAGCTTAGGCGCTCGGCAGCGCGCGTAAAGCTTCCGGCACGCACGGTCTCCAGCAGCACCTGCATCTTTTGAATATTCGTTTCCACGACACGCTTCCACCTTTGCATGAGTTTTTGTCATGTTTTCCATGCATTATATTCGCTTTTCTTCTAAAGCCAGTTCACCCATAGTGAACATGTTCGGATATAGAGGGGATGTCAGCGCATGAACAACGGACTGTTTACGTACTTAGCAGCATTGCTATTGTTTGGCTTCAACGGCATCATCGCCGCTGCCATCGCGCTGCCGAGCTCGGATATCGTGCTACTACGCACGTTTTTGGGCGCACTCTCGCTTGTCACCATTCTCGCCATCACCCAACGCCATAAGTTGCAGGCGCCATCTCGCCCCCGCGAAGCCGCAGCCCTTCTCCTCTCGGGAGCTGCGCTGGGCGCCAGCTGGATTTTTCTGTTCCGCGCCTACCAGACGATCGGCGTCGGCGTATCCTCGCTGCTGTACTACTGCGGCCCCATCATTGTCATGGCACTCTCCCCGCTCATCTTTGGCGAAAAGCTGACCGGCGGCAAAATCGCCGGCTTTATCGCCGTTGCTTGCGGTGCTTTTCTCATTGCAGCGCAAGGTCTAGGCGGCAATATGCCCATTGCAGGTATCGCCTGCGGCATCGCCTCGGCATTTTGCTATGCGCTGATGGTCATCGCTAGCAAGGGCGCGCCACACATCGAAGGCCTCGAGAACTCCACGCTCCAGGTGAGTGCCGCCTTTGTGACCGCGCTGGTCCTCACGCTCATCACGCAGGGTGCACCCTCATTCCTGTCCGCCGGCGTCGCCGCAGGCATCGATTGGCGCGCCGTCGTCATGCTCGGCGTCGTCAACACCGGCATTGGTTGCCTGCTCTACTTTAGCGCCGTCGCCAAACTGCCTGTGCAGACCGTCGCCGTTGTCGGCTACCTCGAGCCGCTTTCGGCGGTCGTGTTCTCCGCCGTCCTTTTGGGCGAAGCCATAACACCGGTCCGTCTGATGGGTGCCGCGCTTATCATCGGCGGCGCGATTTTTTGCGAACTCGCCGGCAAACGCGCAAGCGCCAAGGCTAGCATAGCCCAGACAGCACGTGCTTAAAAGCCCCTGTTTTGAAATGCTACCTACGTACATAAATAATCCCCAGCTGGGGATTATTGTCTAAAATAACCTGATGTGCCAAACTGCTCTTGTATGTATAAAGACGGCATAAAGATTATCTGTCCTAGACAGACAACCGGATGTCTAAGGGAGTCCA
The DNA here is from genome assembly GCA_902469665.1 of uncultured Collinsella sp. Taxonomy (GTDB): domain Bacteria; phylum Actinomycetota; class Coriobacteriia; order Coriobacteriales; family Coriobacteriaceae; genus Collinsella. Next base: position 74,536 of record CABRDE010000029.1, read on the forward strand.
CGTGGCACACAACAAACTGGAGGCAAACCCCCAAGACCAGCGTGGTCAAGGCGGGCACGGAGCCATCCCCCTCTCCGCTGGCATGCTGCTCGTAACGCTCGGCGTCGTCTATGGCGACATCGGCACGAGCCCCATGTACACCATGAAATCAATCGTCGCCAACAACGGCGGCATCGGTACCGTCAGCGAGGACATGATCCTGGGCGCGCTTTCGCTCGTCATCTGGACCATGACGCTCGTGACCACGGTCAAGTACGTGGTAATCGCCATGAAGGCCGACAACCACAACGAAGGCGGCATCTTCGCCCTGTTCAGTCTCGTGCGCAAGGTGGCGCCATGGCTGATTCTCCCCGCCATGATCGGCGGCGCGGCGCTGCTCGCCGACGGCATCCTCACCCCCGCGGTCACGGTCACCACAGCCATTGAGGGCCTGCGTACCATCGAGTGGGGCCACGCGCTATTGGGTGACGGTCAGACCAATGTGATCATCATCACCATCATCATTATCTGCGGTCTATTTGCCATGCAGCGCGCCGGCACCTCGTCAATCGGCAAGCTGTTCGGCCCGCTTATGACGCTGTGGTTCCTGTTCTTGGCTGGCGCCGGCCTGTTCAACATGCTCGGCAACCTGTCCATCCTACGCGCGCTCAACCCCATCCGTGGCATCATGTTCCTGTTCTCGCCCATCAACCACTCGGGCATCATGGTGCTCGGCTTCGTCTTCCTGTCGACGACCGGCGCCGAGGCGCTCTATTCAGACATGGGCCACGTGGGCAAGGCCAACATCTACGCATCCTGGCCGTTTGTTAAGGCGGCCCTCATCCTTAACTATCTGGGCCAGGGAGCTTGGCTGCTCGCCAACAACTCCAATCCCCAAATGCTCGCAATGGATATCGTCAACCCGTTCTATATGATGCTTCCCAAGCCCCTGCGCCCCTTTGCCATCGTGCTTTCGGCCGTGGCGGCCATCATTGCCTCGCAGGCGCTCATCACCGGCTCGTTCTCGCTGGTATCCGAGGCAACGCGCCTCAACCTTATGCCGCATCTGCGCATCCACTACCCCAGCGACACCAAGGGCCAGCTCTATATTCCGCTCGTCAACAACATCATGTGGGTCGGCTGCATCTTCATCGTGCTGCTGTTCCAAAACTCCGAGCGCATGGAGAGCGCCTACGGCCTCGCCATTACCGTGACCATGCTCATGACCACGACGCTTTTGACGAGCTATATCGCTGGCATTCTCAAGCACAAGCTGGGCGCCTGCGTCTTCGCCCTGCTCTTCGGTGCCATTGAGCTGTGCTTCTTCGCCTCGTGCCTCACCATGTTCTTTGACGGCGGCTATGTGATGATCTTCCTGGCCGCACTGCTGTTTGGCCTTATGTACGTGTGGCGCCGTGGCACCGCCATCGAGCGCACGCAGACGATTCTGTTGCCCGTCTCCAAGTACATCGATCAGCTCAACCGCCTGCGCAACGACGAGACCTATCCCGTGCTCGCCGACAATCTGGTGTTCCTCACCAACAGCCCCGATCCGCTCACGCTCGACCGCGACGTGCTCTATTCCATCCTGGATAAACATCCCAAGCGCGCCAAGGCGTATTGGTTCATCAACGTACACGTTACCGACGAGCCCTATACGCACGAGTATTCCGTCGAGACCTTTGGCACGGACTTCCTCTTCCGCGTTCGCCTGGACCTGGGCTTTAAGGTCAACCAGCGCATCAACGCCTATCTGCGTCAGATCGTTGGCGATCTGATGGCTTCGGGCGAGCTGCCGCCGCAGCACCACACCTACTCCATCTACGAGACGCGCGGCAACGTGGGCGACTTCCGTTTTTGCATGCTGCGCAAGATGCTCGCCCCCGAAACGGACATCAACCGCAATGACCACCGCGTGATGGCCATCAAGTACGCCGTCCGCCGCGCCTGCGGAAGCCCGGCACGCTGGTACGGTCTTGAGAACTCGGCCATCATCATCGAGTACGTGCCGCTGTTTGCCCGCATGCGCCCGGTCGTTAAGCTCGTGCGCACCCAGGTGCCGCTCGAGGTTCAGATTGAAGAGGCCGAGGAAATGGAAGTCGACATCTTCTCGGACGACTTGGTCAACGGCAACGAGGCCGGTAGGGACATGAACATCGATCCCACCGAGCTGCTCGAGAGCGTCGCCGATACGCCCGAACAGCAACAGCTCGACGGCCTCGAGAGTGAACAACTCAACGACGCCAACTTCTAGCGACGTCACAAATCAACGACAGCGGCCCTGCACCTCACGGGAGATGCAGGGCCGCTTTGCATTGCGGTAAAGCTATCGGCTACGAACGGCGCGGCTCGGGAACCACGAGCCTATCGGGGCTCGCGCCCTCGGCATCCATCAGGCTCACGTAGCGAATCGACGGATCCCCATACATCGCGTAGTAATAATTGCCCGTGCGCGCGCTAAAGCATCCGGTGTAGATAGTCTTCTCGAACTTGCCATCGCCCATCCTGGACGCTCCCTCGATCATCACCACGCCCTCGAGCGAGCGGAACATGCGAACGACGTTTTCGGTCTCGCTCTCCTTTTGCGGGTAATTGGCATTGAGGTACGCCGCCTTTACAAAACGGCTCGGCGAATAGCAATCGCCCGGAATGCCGCGCATGCCGGCACCGGCTCCATAGGGCTTGAGCTCGGCGCCACGCCATGTCGCCGTCTGCGGAAAATCGCTTGTGGCGGTGATATAGGTGCGCAGGTTTTCCATGTGCCACGGGAAGGTCGGCTGGTTGGCAAGGGTGTCGACCGGATCGTCGTATACATGCAGGCCGTCAGCCATCATCTCGACCACGATGCTGCGTTGGCTGTCGCCGATAATCCAATGGAGCAGCGACACGCCCAGCCCCTCTCCGGCAGATTTGGCGACAATCACCGTGTCGCGCAGCGCGGCCTCGACCTCATCGACCGTCGAGAACGTCGCTGCCACCCACAGGGGGAACTCATAGGCCGCGATATTGGTCTTGCCGTCGACAGGATCCTCGGCATACTCGGCATAACCCGGGAAATTGAGACCCGCCACGGCGAGGCCCGCATCGTTGCCGCAATCGAAAAACATAGGGTAGTTCTTGTAATCGATGCACATACCGATCACCGCGTGCGCCGCTGTCGCGTCGTCGATAAACGAATACGGAATGTGAAACCCGCGCGGCATCACGCGAACCTGTTGGCCGTAGTCAAAGCTCCAGTCGAGATTGCGGCCCAGATACATGTGGCCAGAATTATCGGTGAATCGAATACTCGTACACATAGCGCCTCCTAGCTTTACGTTCTTGCTAATTTCATTGTCTCCAAACAAAAAGGCGCTAAACACAAAAGCCCGGACATGACAACAATGAACTGCGCCCCAAATCTTGGACGCCCTAAATAGCGACTAGGCCGCGAGGGCCTGATTCCGGAACTCCTCCGGGGTCAGGCCCTTCAATCTTA
>CABRDE010000030.1:0-39168 GCA_902469665.1 uncultured Collinsella sp.
GCTCGATTGGGACAGGCAAGCCTTCGAGGCCGAGCGCAAAATGGATTCTAAAAAACACCTTGCCAAATAGGAGCGTCAGACCAGAAGTGCCCCCGTTCGTAGCTCCGTAGGAGCAGAACGGGGGCACTTCATTGGTCGAGGACGTTTTCAAAATCAAGCCCGACCCCGGCCGGAGGGACTACGGACGCTACAGGTTCTTGACACCCATCGCGCGCATGGCGTTCAGGATGGCGATGATCGCCACGCCCACGTCGCCAAAGACGGCGAGCCACATGTTGGCGATGCCGAGCGCCGCGAGCACCAGAATCAGCAGCTTAATGCCCAGCGCAAAGATGATGTTCTGCCAAACAATCGTCATGGTCTTGCGCGCCACGCGGATAGCGCGGGAAATGTTGGAAGGCTTGTCGTCCATCAGCACGACGTCGGCAGCCTCAATTGCGGCGTCGGAACCCATGGCGCCCATGGCGATGCCAACGTCTGCGCGGGTGAGCACGGGTGCGTCGTTGATGCCGTCGCCCACAAAGGCGAGCTTGCCCTTGCCCGATTCGACTGCCAGCAATGCCTCGACGCGCTCGACCTTATCGCTCGGCAACAGCTGCGCATGGAACTCGTCGAGACCGAGTTGCTTTGCCACAGACGCCGCAACCTCCTCGCGGTCGCCCGTGAGCATGACGGTGCGTTTGACTCCGGCGGCGTGCAGGTCGCGAATCGTTTGCTCCGCATCGGCCTTGACAGTGTCGGCAATTACAATGTGGCCGGCATAGATGCCATCGACGAGCACGTGGAGGATCGTACCGACGACCTCGCAATTGGGGGCGTCGATACCGGCTGCAGCAAGCATCTTGGCATTGCCGACGACGACGCGCTTACCGTCGATGGTTGCCGTGAAACCGTGACCCGCGACATTGGCGGAGTCGCTCACGCGATTCTGGTCGAGCTCACCCTGGTAGGCGGCACGTATGGACCGCGCGATGGGATGATCGGAAAACGACTCGGCAAGGGCCGCGACTTCGAGCAGCGACTGCTCGGTATAGCCGGCCTCGGGGTGTACCGCCACAACCGAAAACGAGCCGTTGGTGAGCGTGCCGGTTTTGTCGAAGACGACGGTGTCCACATCGGCGAGCGTCTCGAGGTAGTTGGAGCCCTTGATGAGGACGCCCAGCTTGGATGCGCCGCCGATGCCGCCAAAGAAGCTGAGCGGGACGCTGATCACGAGCGCGCACGGGCAGCTGACGACCAGGAAGGTCAGGCCGCGCAGGATCCAGTCGGACCAGGCGCCGGTGACCAAGCCGCCGCCGAGCGCGAGTACCGCGGCCGCGCCGGTGACGGCGGGCGTGTAAACGCGGGCAAAGCGTGTGATGAAGTTCTCGGTACGCGCCTTCTTTTCGCTGGCGTTTTCCACGAGCTCCAGGACGCGCGCGACGGTGGACTCGCCAAATGGCTTGAGGGTGCGCACGTGGATGAGACCCGTCATGTTGATGCAGCCGCTGATGATATCGTCTCCGGTTTTGGCCGGGCGGGGGATCGATTCGCCGGTAAGGGCGGCGGTGTCGAGCTGTGTCTCGCCTTCGACGATGACGCCGTCGATGGGCACGCGCTCGCCGGGCTTGACGACGATGACGGTGCCGACGGTGATGTCATCGGGGAAGACCTGCTCGAGTGTGCCGTCGGGTTGCTCGACGTTGGCGTAGTCGGGCGCGATGTCCATCATTGCACTGATCGATTTGCGGCTCTTGCCCACGGCGTATGCCTGGAACAGCTCGCCGACCTGGTAGAACAGCATGACGGCGGCGCCTTCGGCCATGTGCGGGTCGGTATCGGGGAAGAGCACCATGGCAAACGCGCCGATGGTCGCGACTGCCATAAGGAAACTCTCGTCGAAGGCCTTGCCGCGGCGGATGTTATTGAATGCCTTTTGCAGCACGTCGTAGCCGGCAATTAGGAACGGCACCAGGAACAGCACGAAGCTGGCGTAGACGTTACCCGGGGTGCCGAATGCGGCGGTAAGGGCACCGAGCTCGTCGAGGGCGTACACCACCGCAAAAATGCCCAGTGCTACCAGGATGCGGTTACGCTTATGCTCAAGGGACTCTTTCTTCTTGCGCTTCTTCTTTTTCTTTGTGGGATCGGCGGCTGCCATGATTTAAACCTCCCATTTGAATGTATGAACACTCGCTCATATAATTTCGCGAGCAAAGGCCGCGGCAATCGCGGCCTTGCAGGTTGGCGTAAACCTGGGCTAGAGAATGATCTCGCAGTCCGGCTCGGCGTCGGCCGTAAACTCTACAACGCGGTTGAGCACCTCGTCGAACTCAGCATCATCAGCCTCGAGCGTCAGCTTCTGGGTCATAAAGTTGACGGACACGGATTTGACGCCCTCGAGCTTGGCCAGCTCGTCCTGAAGCTCACGCGCGCAGTTGGCGCAGTCGATCTCGTCGAGTTTAAACTGCTTTTTCATGGTGGGTTCCTTTCTCTGTATTTGCGGCTTGGGTGCAGGCCGCGCTGGTACCGTGGTTGGTCGCTATTCGCAGATGTGGCTCATGCCTTGGTTGAGCATGGTGTAGACGTGGTCGTCGGCGAGCGAGTAGAGGATATTGCGCCCGTCGCGCCGGAATTTAACCAGGTGCGACTGCTTGAGTGTGCGCAGCTGGTGCGACACCGCGGACTGCGAGGTTTCGGTCGCTTCGGCGATGTCTGCCACGCAGAGCTCGCGGCCCATGAGGGCATAGAGGATCTTGATGCGCGTGGTGTCGCTGAAGACCTTGAACAGGTCGGCGAGGTCGTAGAGAAGCTCCTCGTCGGGAAGGTCCTCGGGCGAGCAGGTGGTCGGGATCGCGGGTTCGGTGGCCTCGATGTCGAGTTTCGTTTCATCAACGCGGATGCTCATTGCAATATCCTTTCATATGAACATGCGCTCATATAATTTACTTTCGATTATATGAGTGCATGTTCATATGTCAATGACGTTCAGGTAATTCGTTGTACAAAATGATGGGGAATAGTGGACGAGATCCCGGACTGAGCGTTTTTTGATAGTCGATGCCAAGGTGGGTACCCTCGTGCCGTGCAAAAAATGGAGTATTCTGCAACTATAGGGGGTCCGCTAATTTATTGCAGGTCATATAATGCAGTTCAAGAGTTATCTTAGGGTGTTAATCCGATGAGTTCTTCCTCAAATGTTGCCTAACGCTCTCACGCAAGAGTGATTTCGCTCCACATTTGGATCCACTCGAGGGTGATAGACACCCGACCCTGCTGAATACTCGCAATTTTGCACATCGCTAGGGTACCCACCTTGTTAGCCGGTCTAGCTTCCGGCCCCGAAGATCCTGCCCTCGGGCGCGAGGCTGCTTGTTTGGGCAAATGATGGGCTGTCGGATTCGACGGTCTGCATGTCATCGATTGCCAGAACTTCATTAATTGTCGGGTCATCCAGCGTGATGCCTTCGAGCGTTGCTTTTTCGAGGTCGATTCGTTGACGCTCTTCGGAATCCTGGCGAAGCTGCTTCTGAATTTGCTTTTTCTCTTCTATAAACCTTCTGAGCACAAACTGTCTCAGGTCCTCTTGCATGATTTGAAAGTCTTTTGGCAGACGCGAGGGGCGTACGCCCTCTTTCCGCTGGATTGCTTCCATGACCCTAACAAAAGAGTTGGCATGCATAAAGGAATAACGGCTGACGGTGATGATTCCGTACCCTATGGACGCAAGTGCATTCTTGCGCTCCTCATCGATGGCGCGGTCTTCTTCCGCGTCATGATAAAAACCGTTGTATTCAATGTCTGTGCGAGATTTCTTTAGATACGCATCCATAAAGAACTTTTTGCGTCTCGTGAGATTCTTTGCGGCAGTGGTGACCTGCACCTCGTAATCGGTCTCAATTCCCTTAATACCAAGCCCTCCTTCGCTTTTGGGCAGCGTTAGCATCATGACAAATGCCGTTTCCATGGGAGACCGGCATCCGTCGCGTACACATTGGATCGCCTTTCGGGCAAGGGCCAGACCGTCGCATCTGGTAATGGAATTAAAGAACTGCTTTAACCTCTCGGTCGAGGTGAGCGCGAAACGCTCGGTATAGGAGGTGGAAGAGTCGGTTCCAAGGGAATAAGCGCCGCACAGTTCAAAGTAGTACTCCACTAGTTCGCGAAAAGAAAGATAGGTGGCGGCCTGAAGTGCACAAAGCTCAACGCCAACAATGAAGATGCCATCTTTGAGCTCTATAAAGCGTGAGTTCGAGAATCGTTTTGAAGACACGTGGCATTGACAGTTCATTGCATAGCGCGCATTCCTGCGATGAAACACCATCACCTCGAGGCAATCATTTGCATCGAGGGAAACATCATGTTTGGTGAGCCATTCTGCGGCTGCGTCAAGGAGCGTTACGGTGGGACATGATTCGTAAATCGCGGTAGGGTTACAGGACTCGATGCCTTTCGCAGACACCGAATGCGCGGCCTGGTAGACCGCTTTTGCAGTGGTATGTGACAATACGATACTCATGGTATATATCGTGTCAGCTAATGCCGTGTTGACGGCGCTGAGTGGAAAAGCCGTTTTAGAGGTCTAACCAAATGCTGTCCAAAAGCTTGACGCAATTATGAGTTGGTATGCCCTAAATAAACGTTTTCGCAGCTCGGCTATAGCATAGAAATACTCAATTGCTGCACATTTGATAGTGATGCATCACCATCCGACAACGAATTACGTGTCGGGAATTGGCCGAAATCGTTCGCAATGAGTGTTCAGAATTTGTGATGGCAGGTTTATTTGTGGAACGTAGGGCGGCCCCGCTGCGGGGTTTCCCGCTGCGAGGCCGCCCGTGATCTACGCCGGAGTTTGTCGTAGACGTTTCTACTTGTCAAACAGGTTCTTGAGGTTGAACTCGGCTTGGACGGTGCGGAGCATGAGGTCGGTGTCGTCCAGGCCCAGATGCTGCTCGTTGGCGTCGGCGGCGAGGGTGCCACGGCGGCGCGCCCAGTTCTCGAGCGCGGCGGGCGCGGACTCGCGGGGGAGCGAGCGCACGTCGGCGTCCAAGCTGCGGCAGATCTGGCGCGAATCGATGACGATGATCTTGCCGGCGCGGCGTGCCTCGGCGTAGCCGTCCAGGTGGATCTTGAACCAGCTGTCCTCAAAGGCGGCGTTGTGTGCCATGTACGGGTACTTCTTCATAAGCTTGAGCAGCTGCTTTTGCAGCTCTTTGTTCTCGCGGAAGGGCGTTTTGCCGTCGATGTCGTCCCAGGTGATGTGGTGGATATTCGACAGCGGCACATCCTCGCCGCGGTAGATATCGGGCAGGCCGCAGTAGTGTGCCTCGGCGTCGTGCGGGACGGCGTCGCTGGTGAGCTCCATGATCTCCCAGCCCACGTTGATGATGTAGCCGCGCTCGGGTGCACGGCCGGTGGTCTCGATGTCGATGCCGAGCACTGTGCCTTGGATAGGCTTGCGGGCGTACGCCACGCCGAGCGCGTCGCGGTCGCCGCGGATCTCGCGCATGACGGACGCGGCGGTGCGCTTTTGCATCTTGCCGATGGCGGCGCAGGTGTCGGCGTCGGACAGACCGCGCGAAAGCGTCGCGGGCGTCACGTTGCGCAGGCGCGCCTCGCCAATCTGGTCGCACAGGTCGCGGTTGCGGTCAGCCAGGTCGCGCACGGTGGCAAAGTCGAAGCTGGGGTCGCCCTCGGCGGTAAAGTACTCGGTTTCGAGCACCTTAAGGGCCTCTTCGCCCTTCTGGCGCTCGGACTCCATGGCGCCATGATCGCCATAGATAAACATGGGAATAAACGGCTGGCGCTCGTATTCGAGTGCTTGTGAAACGTTCATATAACTGCTCCTTGGATGGGCCGCGTCGTGCGGCTTTGAGTCATTAAGATGTGGCGAGATGATAGTTTACCATGGGCAACTATTGGCATCGCGCCTAGGATAACTACAATACCCTAGTTGACCGCTAGGACTTTTACAATGCTGCCGAAAGACACGAAAGGTTCCATCCGTCATGGGTTTGTTGATTGATATTCTGCTCGACGCCGGCAAGGACACGCTCTCGCTGGTGCCGTTTTTGTTGGTGACGTATCTGGCCCTCGAGACGCTCGAACATGTTGCGGGCAACCGCGTTAACGGCGCCATCAAGCGTGCCGGAGCCGCCGGCCCCGTGGTTGGCTCGTTGCTGGGCATGGTGCCGCAGTGCGGCTTTTCGGCAATGGCGGCCACGCTGTATGCCGGTCGTGTCGTGACCTTGGGTACGTTGGTGGCGGTGTTCCTTTCGACCTCCGATGAGATGCTGCCGCTGTTGCTCGCCGAGCAGGTGCCCGTGCAGACCATGGCGATGCTTTTGGCTTCGAAGGCACTGATCGCGCTGGTCACGGGCTTTATCGTGGACGCCGCCATTCGCGGCCTGCGTCGTAACGCTCGCGCGCATGCGGCGATTCGCCGCACCGTGCTGGGAACCGCGGCCAACCCGGCCCACGTGAACTGCGCGCACGACGACCACACTGGCGGTGACATCATCGACGAGGTGGCCGAGGCGGGCGTGAGCGCCGACCACATCCACGAGCTGTGCGAGCGCGACCATTGCGGTTGTGATGAAGACGAGGACGAGCACGACCACGGACATGGCCACGATCACGGTCATGAGGGCGAGCATGAACACCATGATGGCCACGGTCACTCCCACTCCCACGAAGGGGCGCCTGTCCTGTCGATCATACGCAGCGCGATTTCGCACACCGTGCAGGTCTCGGTATTCATTTTTCTGGTGACGCTGATTCTGGTCGCCGTGCTCGAGTCGTTCGGCGAGTCCGCAATCGAGCAGTTCCTGCGCGGCAACGAGACGCTTGCGGTCCTGGGCTCGGCACTCGTCGGCCTGATTCCCAACTGCTCGGCCAGCGTCGTCATCACGCAACTGTACCTGGAAGGCGCGCTGCAGCTGGCCCCGATGCTCGCCGGCACGCTCATCTCTGCAGGTGTGGGCTACCTGGTGCTGTTCCGCACCAACCGCAGCGCCCGCGAAAACGTCCTGTTCCTGATCATGATGTACGTCATCGGTGCGGGCTGGGGTCTTATCCTTTCTGCCTTTGGCCTCTAAGTAGATGCTTGGGGCATGCCGTAAAAACTGGGGCATGCCGTAAAATCTACCGCCATGACCTGGGCGTTGGATGCGTGTCAATCGCCAAAGCAAAAAAGCAGATTTCCGGACATGTCCCAAAAATCTACCTTGGTTAGCGCAGCAGCTCGGTGAGGTTGCGCTTAAAGCGAGCGCGGTCTTCGCTGGTAAATGCCGCCGGTCCGCGAGTGCGTCCGCCGGCGCGGCGCACCTTCTTTTCCTCGTGGCGAATAAACAGTTGCATGTCGATGGTCGCCTTGTCGTAGACGCGCCCGCGCACACCGATTGCGGCGGCATCGCGGCCGAGCACCATGCTCGCCAAGCCAATGTCCTGCGTCACGACTACGTCGCCCGCCTGCAGGCGTTCGACAATGGCAAAGTCGGCGCTGTCGGCGCCCACGCTCACATCGAGCGTCGTGACCCAAAAGCCGCGTCGCGCGTGCTCGGCATCGCGCGGGTCGTCGCGGCGAATGTGCCGTTCCAAGTTTTGCGTGCTGTTGCCGGCGATAACAACGGCGACGCCCGCCCGCCGCGCGCAGTCAATCGACTCGCGCGTGACCGGGCAGGCGTCGGCATCAATAAAGAGCGTTCGCGGCATCTAGTGCACCAGTTTGCCAAATTGAATAGCACGAACAATCAGCGTTACGCCAAACACCAGCAGCGCGGCGCCGCTAAAGATGACGAGCATCTTGGCCGACCACAGCGGATAGATAAACACGAACATGCCGGCGATGATGGAGAGTGCACCGCTCAGGATGGCGAGGGCACGGTTGGACGAAAGCTCGGACTCCAGAATGGACATGACACCTTCGACAATCCAGCCAAAGCCGGCCACGATAACCACCATCGTGGTGAGCGTCGCGGTCGAGAAGGCCTGGTTGCGCAGGATTATGACGCCGCCCAAGATAATGAGTAGGTTGGAGATGATGCTCGTCACGCGCCAGCCGGTGGGCAGCAGTGGCTCGAAAACAGCGGTAAACAGCCTGATCGCGGCCGTGATCACAAAGTAGAAGCCCAAGACGGTCGTTAGGAAGACGAGGGACTTGGCGGGCGCAAACAGCAGTGCGATGCCGGCGACGAGCGCCAAGACGCCCGTGATGGCGTAAATCCAGCGCACGGCCTTGACGGCCTTGCCTGCCATGCTTTTCTCGTCAAATCCAAACTGGCTCGATTTTTGGTCATCGTTCTTAAAGATGCCCATAATGTCTCCTTTCCGTGCGGCGTAAGCCTTGATCGTTACAACCAGTATCGCCTAAAGGCGCTGGCGTATGGGTCGGGGAGGGCGAAACGTAACCCAAAGGCCCCGAATTGTTTCCGTTGTTCCCCACGTCGCGATTTTCTATTCAACAGGTGTAGAACATTGCAGCCCTGTTCGTTATTGCCTACGTTTTAGGTTAGATTTTCCTAAGAACAATTGCCCGAAATTGGGGGTCCCTATGAACGAAGCAGTTCCCGCAGCGCCGGTAAGCGCTGAGTCGATGGCAAAGCAGGGTTGCGAAAAGCTCGGCTTGGACGCGTTTGATGCGTTGGTTCGCTGCGCCCGCACGTGCCGTCGCTTTGACGAGTCCATGCGCGTGCCGCGTGAGCTTTTGCTTGAGCTGGCGGAGCTGGCGCACCTGACTCCCTGTGGTGCCAATGCTCAGCGTCTGCGTTTTCATGTGGTAAGCGGTGCAGAGGACTGCGCGCGTGTATTTGACGAGCTCGCATGGGCCGGCGCACTTAAGGACTGGCCGGGTCCCGATGAGGGCGAGCGCCCGACCGGCTACATCGCGATTCTTGCCGAGCGCGCCGTTCCGGGTAAGCCCGCCGCTCCTATTACTGAGGTCGACACGGGCATTGCCGCGCAGACGATGATGCTCGCCGCCCGCAGCGCCACGCCCGAGGTGGCTGCCTGCATGTTCAAGGCCTTTACGCCCCACGCGATCGATGCCATGGGGCTCGATAGCGACAAGTATGAGCTCAAGCTGATCATGGCGTTTGGCGTTCCGGCCGAGACGCAGGTGATCGATGCGATCGATTCCAACCCCGACGGCTCAATTAATTACTGGCGCGACGAGGCGCAGGTGCACCACGTACCCAAGCGCCCGCTTGCCGACGTACTGGTGTAGCTGAGCGTCACCGCGGTGTGATCCGGCGGTAAACCACCACAAAGGTACCTGTCCCCTTTGCGGTGGTGCGAGGGGAGGACGTGTGGCAGATTTGTATTTGGTGCGGCATGGGCAGACTGAGCTCAATGTGCAGAACATTTTGCAGGGTGGGCACGATTCGCCGCTTACGGCGCGCGGGCGCGAGCAGGCGCTGGCGACGCGCGCGGCGTTTGAGGCGCGTGGCGTGACCTTTGACCGTGTGTATTCCTCGCCGTTGGGCCGGGCGCGGCATACGGCTGAGCTAATTGCTGGTGAGGGCTGCTCGATAGAGCTGGTCGATGACCTGCGCGAGTGGCATTTGGGCTCGCTGGAGGGTACATCAAATCGCGAGATGCCGCCGCAGCCCTGGGGTGATTATCCGGTGGCCTTTGGTGGCGAGTCTGAAGGCGAGCTCCAGTCGCGCATGGTCGCGGCGCTGTCCCACATCATGGCCAGGCCGCAGCACGACTGTGTGCTGGCAGTCTCCCACGGCTCTTCCTGCCAGGAGTTTCTTGAGTATGTGACTGGCAGGGGAGAGCTACCCGACAACGGTGCCGTGCTTCATTTTGGCTATTGCGACGGTGCGTTTTCGCTCCTTGATTGGTAACGAACGAAAGGACCCCTATGAATAAAGACCTGTATCTGGTTCGTCATGGGCAGACAATATTCAACCTTAAGCGCATTATTCAGGGTTGGAGTGACTCGCCGCTCACGCAGCAGGGATGCGACCAGGCGGCGCGTGCCGGCATGTTCTTACGTGCGCGCGGCATTGAACCCGATCATGCCTACACCTCCACACTTCATCGCACCGAGCAGACTATCGCCAACCTGTGGCCGGGCTTGGCGTACGAGCGCCTGGACGGTCTGCGTGAGTGGTTCTTTGGCGACTTTGAGGCCGAGCGCGTGATGCTTATGCCCGAGCGCCCGTGGCGAGATTTCTATCGTCAGTTTGGCGGCGAGGGCCAGATGCAGGTGCGCGAGCGCATGGCGGCGACGATAACCGATCTTATGCGACGTCCGGACCACGAGTGCGTGCTCGCGGTGAGCCACGGTTCGGCTATCAAGGAGTTTTTGGACCACGTGCGGGGCGCGGCGGCCGACGAGCGCGAACGCGTGCCGGGCAACTGCTCAGTGCTGCATTTTGCGTTTGACGATGCGGCCGATACGTTTGAACTGGTCGAAGTCTTTACGCAGGAAGACTACGCGCGCGAGCTGGGGCTTGAACCGCTCGTGGCTACTGCGGGTCCGCAGCGCGGATAACGCGAGCGCGGCGGCACGGGTCGCCGGCTAATTTCTCGACGCAAAAGGGGCGGAGATGCATGTACCTGCTGCATCTCCGCCCCCTGTTTGTTGAGCTGCCGATTTTTGTGCCGGGCGGTCTGGTCTTGCTAGAACCGCGCGACCTGGTGCGTGAGCAGACCTGTCGGAACCTGCGGCGCGGCGCCGCTGACCTGCGCGGCGGGGAAGAGCACGGCAACGGTAAAGTTGAACGGCTCCTTGCCGGTGTACGTTCTGGCGACACGGGCCTCATCGGCCAGCAGCTGCGACGCCCCGGTCAGAGCGGCGGCGTAGGCGGGGTCGTCGGCCAGTGCCGGCTCCGGTGCTTGGTCGAGCATGGCGCGGATGGCCCCGACGGCGTCCTCGCGCTTGACCTCCCACGCGCGGTGCGTAATGCCCGCGGGGTCGGTGACGGCGTAGAGCGACGCGCCCTCTTTGGCGGCGCCCAGGATGATATCCATGACGGGCGAGGCCTCGTAGGCGAGCGATACGGGGCGCGGCTGCACCTTGAGCTCGGCGATCGCGCGCGCGGCGGCGGCCACGTCGGCGCTGGCATCGCCCTTGCCGCCCGCAAGTACACTCGTCGGGCAGATCGCCACGACACCCGTCACACGTCCCGGCTCGCCCGAGCATTCGTACACGTAATACGCCGCACCCGGGTCCTTGAGCATCAGGCCATCGGCAATGGCTCCGCGCAGAGCATCGTTGCCGCTCAGGATGCTGCCCATTGCAGGCAGCGCCTCGAGCACGCGGTCCTGAGCCGGGCGGATGCAGGGAAACGGAAGTGCTTTCATGGGCGGTCCTAACGCACGAGTCGGTTTGTTCGCGGCTTATTATGCCCCAACTTGGCCGCTCGCGTCCCAGAGCACGTTATCGGCGAGCGCGATTAGCACCTGCTGACAACGAACGATATCGGCGTGGGGCACATATTCGTTGGGCTTGTGCGCGAGCGCGAGCGACCCGGGACCGTAGCTCATGCAATTGCGGTTACCTGTCTTGCCGGCAATGACGGCGGTGTCGGTGTAGCCGGTAAAGAAGCCGACGGTCGTGTCCGCGTCCGTCTCGTCATCGGCGGCACGCTTGAGCGCTGCTAGAAGGGGAGAGTTCGGGTCGCGCTCGATGGCGGGGCGGTCGCCCGTTACGGTGTAGCTGCCATGGCAACCGGGAACGGCGGCTTCGGCGACGGCGATGGCCTGCTCTACCATGCGCGTCGCGGCGGCCGTATCGGTCGGCGGGGTCAGGCGCATGTCGACCCAGACTTTGGCGCGGTCGGGTACGACGTAGGGGCGATATCCGCCCTCGATTTGGCCAAACGTGATGGTCGAAGGCCCCAGCTCATCGTGCGCGGGCAGCGCCATAAACGCGCGACGGAGCGAACACACGACCTCGGCCATGGCAGCGACGGCATCCGCGCCCTTCCAGGGCTGGCTCGCATGCGCCGTCACGCCAGTCATTTCAATCTCGAACCACGTACGCCCCTTGTGCGCCACCTGGATCTGTCCGTCGGTGGGCTCGGTGTCCAGCACCCATTCACGCGAGCCGACCCAGCCAGCATCGATCGTGGCCTCTGAGCCGCGCATAAAGTCCTCCTCGTCGACCGAGCAAATGAGTGAGAAGCCACGGCGGGGCAGCTTGCCTTCTGCCGCCACGCGCTCGAGCGTATGGACCAGTGCGGCAATGGCGCAGGCCAGGCCACCCTTCATATCGCAGGCACCGCGGCCATAGAGTTTATCGTTGCGCACGATCGCTCCGAGCGGCGGAATGTCCGCGTCCCAGCCATCGCCCAGTGTAACGGTATCCATATGGCAGATATAGACGAGCCGTGGCTCGTCGCTCAGTCCCGGCACGGTGACCATAAGGTTGCGGCGCCCGGGCAGCACCTCGAGTTCCTCAACCTGCACGGCATCGAGTACCGGATGGCTCAGCTGCGCCAACCGTTCCTCAACCAACGCTTTGATATAGCGTTCAATCTCGCCCTCATACGCACCTGGGTCGGAACTGTCGATCCGCACGAGCCCTTGCGTAAGCCGCCAGGCAAAATCTGTATCAACCATAGGCACCTCACAGATAGTTAGGTCAACATACAGATTGTATGCCAAGAAGCGGCTCAGTGCATTTAATGGAGTACTCACAAAAACGGGGGCGCCTCTCGTGCGAAAGGCGCCCCCGCGGGCATTCGATGTCAGTGACGGGCAGGCCACATGGGGAACTGCCCGTCAGATCAGCCGGCGCTATTTGATTACGCGCACGCGATACATCGACGGAATCTGCTTGAGCGCCTCGATGGTGCTGCTGTCCAGGTGCTCGTCGGTGTCGAACATGGTGTAGGCGTTCTCGCCAGCGGACTCGTTGGTCATACGCTGCACGTTGGCGTTGTCCTTGGCTAGGATGGCCGTGATCTGGCCGATCATGTTGGGCACGTTGGCGTGCAGGCAGGCGATGCGGCTTGCGGCGCGCGCCTTGCCCATGCTGCAGGCGGGGTAGTTGACGCTGTGTGCGATGTTGCCGTTCTCCAGGTAATCCTTGAGCTCGCTGATGGCCATGTCGGCGCAGTTGGCCTCGGCCTCGCCGGTGCCTGCGCCCGAGTGCGTGGTGATAAACGTATTGGGCATCTTGACGGTCTTGGGCGTGGCAAAGTCGCAGCTAAACCAGCTGAGCTTGCCCTCGCGCAGGGCGGCGTCAACGGCGTCCTCGTCAATGATGGTCTCGCGTGCGTAGTTGATGAGCACGGCGTCCGGGGCCAGCAGGTTGATCTGCTCGGTGCTGATCATGCCGATGGTGTCGGCCTTGCTGGGCACGTGCACCGTGAGGTAATCACAGCCGCGGCAGAGATCTTCGAGCGTGCCCACGCGCTGCACCTCGCGGCTCAGCACCCACGCGTGCTCAACGGAAATGAACGGATCGTAGCCGTAGACGTCCATGCCCAGGTCGACGCAGGCGTTGGCGACCTTGGAGCCTACGTTGCCCAGACCGATGACGCCGATGCGCTTGCCCTTGAGCTCGCGGCCCACAAAGGCCTTCTTGGCTTTCTCGGCATCGACCTGGATCTCGGGGTCGTCGGCGTTGTCGCGCACCCAGTTCATCGATTGCACCACGCCGCGGCTCGAGAGCACCAGCATGCCTAGGACGAGCTCCTTAACGGCGTTGCTGTTGGCACCGGGGGAGTTAAAGACGACGACGCCCTTCTTGGCGTACTCCTCGACGGGGATGTTGTTGACGCCGGCGCCGCAGCGGGCGATGGCGCGGATGCCCTCGGGCAGCTCGTAGCCGTGCAGGTCAGTCGAGCGCATCAGGATGGCGTCGGCCTCCTCGGCGGTGCTCACAAATTCGTAGCCCTCGCCAAACTCGACTTTGCCGTCCTTGGTGATGTCGTCGATGGTCTTAATCTTGCGCATGAAAAACTCCTTAGCAGGTTTGGTTTAAACAGGTGGTTTGAAGTGGCTGGTCGGCCCGCGCGTTGCGGGCTAGTTAGATCGCGGGCTCAAACTACGCTGCGTTTCGAAGTCCTTCATGTACGAGGCCAGTGCCTGCACGTCTTCCATGGTTACGGCGTTGTAGACGCTGGCGCGCATGCCGCCTACCAGACGATGGCCCTTGACGTTTTGAATCTGGTGCTCGGCCGCGCCTGCGACAAAGGCCGCGTCGAGTTCGGCGTCGCCGGTGCGGAAGGTGACATTGGCGATGGAGCGGCTGTCGGCCTGCGTGGTGCCATGGAACAGCTCGCTGTGCTCGAGCAGGTCGTAGAGCAGGTTGGCCTTGGCCCAGTTGCGCTCGGCCATGGCGGCAAGTCCGCCGGTCTCCTCGACCCAATGGAACACCTTGCCGCACACGTAGATGCCAAAGGTGTTGGGCGTGTTGAGCATGGAGCCCTTGGCGGCCTGGGTCTTAAGGTCCATGTACTGCGGCGTCTGCGCAAAAGCGGGGCCATCTGCGATGAGGTCGTCGCGCACGATGACCACGGTCACACCCGCGGCGCCGGCGTTTTTCTGAGCGCCGGCGTAGATGAGCCCGTAGCGTTCGACGTCGAGCGGCTGCGACAAAAAGCAGCTCGAGACATCGGCGACCAGCGGTACGTCGCCGCAGTTGGGCAGCTCGTGGTACATGGTGCCAAAGATAGTGTTGTTCTGGCAGATGTAGACGTAGTCGAGCCCGTCGCCTGCGGCCTCGGTGGCAATGCGCGCGTTGATGTCGGCCATGGTGGGTATGCGGTCGAAATTGGTGTTCTCGGAGCTCGCGAGCAGCACGGCCTCGCCGTACTTGGCGGCCTCCTTGTATGCCTTGTTGGCAAAGTTGCCGGTCACGATGTAGCCGGCGCGGCCGCGGCGCATGAGGTTCATGGGGATGCCCGCAAACTGCAGCGTGGCGCCGCCCTGCAAAAACAGGACGCGGTAGTTGTCGGGGATGCTCAGCAGACGGCGCAGTGTTGCCTCGGCGTCGTCGATGATCTGCTGGTACATGCTAGATCGATGGCTCATCTCGAGCACGGACATGCCGCAACCGCGGTAGTCCATCATCTCGTCGGCGATCTCGGCGAGCACGCTTGTAGGCAGCGCGGCCGGGCCAGCTGAGAAGTTGTGCACACGTGCCATCTTCTAGTCTCCCTCGTAGTCGTTTGAACGTTCGGGATACTTTAGCACAGTGGAGCGCCAGGCGCGACCGCATCACGGTAAAACTCGACTGCGCCGCTATGATTTACAGGATGGTTACATGGGGGAGAGGTGACCTTACTCCTCAGGCAAATCCAAATCTGCGAGCGAAGACATGAGGTTCTCTAGGCGCTTGATCTCTTCGCCGCAAATTAGCTACCTCCTGCCCGCTACGACGCCAGTGTGGCAATGACGGCTTCGTCGCCGGCGTATATGAGGGTGTTGCCGTCTGGGATGATCGTTTGGCCGTCGCGTTTGAGCATCACCACAATAAACGGATGCTTGCCTTGCGGCACGTCGCGCAGGCGCTGACCGGCCAGGCGACCGTGGGGAGTCACGGTGACCTCGCGCAGTGTAACCTCGGCACGCTCTTCGAATGTTGGGGCGGCCATCACCAGAAGATCGCCTTCCTGGATCACGGTATCGCCGTTGGGCAGTACCGGGTACGCCCCGTCGCGCAGCACCAGGACCACGAGCATATCCGTCGCGCTGCCAATGTCGGCGAGCGAGCGTCCGGCAAACGGATGTCCAGCGCCTACCTTGAGCTTGACGAACGACATGCCGTCTTCGTCGCGGTAGTCATTAAAGGTGCGGCGCACGTCGCCGGTCGCATCGATCATATTGAGCTTCTTTGCCACCGCCGGCAGCAGCGAGCCCTGCACCACAATGCTCGACACGGCAATCACAAACACCAGGTCAAACAGGTCGTGACCGCCGGGAACGCCGGTCACCACGGCAAAGAGGCTAAACACGACCGAAGCCGCGCCGCGCAGGCCCGCCCAGCTTACGAGCGCAACCTGGCGAGGGTTCGTCCTAAACGGCGCCAGCAGCATGCCCACGGCGATGGGGCGGCTCACGAAGAGCATAAACGCCATGAGCGCCAGGCCCGGTAGCAGCATTTGCGGCAGGCGTGCGGGTGTAACGAGCAGGCCCAGCAAAAAGAAGATGGTCATCTCGGCCATCTCGGTGAGAGTGTCAAAGAAGTGCGCCATCTCGACCTTGCCGGTGATGTCGCTGGCACCCAGCACAATGCCGGCCAGGTATACAGCCAAAAAGCCGTTGCCGCCCAGATAGCTTGGTAACGCGTAAGCGACGATCGCCACGGCGAACAAAAAGATGGTCTGCGCGCCCTCGGCCGTTGCGTGCGCGCGTTCAATCAGGCGGCCCGCCGCCCAGCCGATTGCAAGACCCAGGCCCGTGCCCAGGATAATCTGCTTGGCCAGCAGTGCGGGAATGTTGATGTCGCCGCCGGCCGCGAGTGTGGCGAGCACGGCGGTGAGCATGTAGGCGACGGGGTCGTTGGAGCCCGATTCGACCTCGAGCAGCGAGTCGGTGCCGCCCCTCAGCGAAAGGCTGTGCTCGCGCAGAACGCTAAAGACGCTGGCCGCGTCGGTGGACGCCACGACCGATCCCAGCAGCAGGCCGCCGATCCAGTCGAAGCCCAGCACAAAGTGGGCGAATACGCCGGTGATGCCGGCAGTGATGACGACGCCGAGCGTGCTCAGCAGCACCGCGGGCACGGCGACGGGCTTGGCGCGGTCGATGTTGGTGTTAAAGCCGCCGTAGAACATGATGAACAGCAACGCCGTGCTGCAGACGGTTTCGGTGAGTGCGTAGTCGCTAAAGTCGATGTGCGCCGGGCCGTTGACGCCCAACAGCATACCCAGCGCGATAAAGATGAGCAGGGTGGGGAAGGGGAGCTTTTTGCCGACGGGTTTGATGGTCAGGCACAAAATGATGACAAGGCCGATAAAGAGAAGGATCTGGTTCATGGATGGTGTCCGCTCCTGGGTGGTTGGCGTGGCACGGTCAGTTGTCTGCGGATATTTGTACCCAAAGATGGTGGGTTTATGGGGTTGGATTGCGGGCGCGCGCGATATCGTCATAGACGGCTGCCGTCTTTGCCTCTGCTCGGAAACCCTTTCCAGCTTTATTGCAACGGAGTACAATGGGTAACGTTTAAGTTCAACTTGAAGTTTTAGTTGCGGCGCCGGGCTTCGGCCGCAATGCAAAGAGAGGCGTACCATGGCGATCTATGTGACATCTGATGCTCACGGGCACGTGCGTGCGCTTGACGAGGCCCTGTCTAAGATCTCGTTGACGTCCGACGACACGCTGTACGTGTTGGGCGACATGATCGATCGCGGGTCCGATCCGGTCGGCGTTATTAAGCTCGTGCGCTCGCTGCCCAACGCCCGCGTGCTCAAGGGTAATCACGAGCAGATCATGCTCGATGCCATCATTGGCCAGGATCCGCTCGATGCCGAGACCTGGGATATCAACGGTGGCTGGACGACGCGTGAGCAGCTCAACGACATGGAATTTGAGGCATACGAGGAGCTCGTGCGATGGATGGCCGCGCTGCCGCTCTACGCGGTGGTCGAGACCGAGGAGCGCCCGTATCTGCTGGTACATGCCGGTATTGAGACCGAGGCGGCGCGGGCGTTTTTGCTTGAGCATGGCGTCGATTGTGCCGATGGCGTTGGAGCGGTGGGTGCCGATCGCGAGCTGCTGCAGCAGATGCTCGCGGTGCAGTCGTCCGATGACCTGCTGTGGATTCGTCATGGCTATTGGGATGCGTCGACCGGGCTGCTTTCTGCCGAGGGCAAGGGCCCGGTCGTGGTGAGCGGTCACACACCCACGGTATCGCTTGGGCGCTATTGCGAGGTCGGTGGTCTGGCGGGGCTCGATGAGGAATCGGGACGCGGGCAGATCGTGCGCTTGGGCGGCGAGGACACTGCTGGTGTTCCCGATCGCATCGACATCGACTGCGCCGCCGCCACCGGCTCCGAGTTCGGCCGCGTGGGCATCCTGCGCCTGGACGACGGGGCCGAGTTCTACGCGAACATCAACCCGGGTGAATAATCGGTGCAAGTGGTAGCTAATTTGGGAAGGGTTTTTTTGACTTCTTTTGCCCTTCTGCCCGCTAATTGATTTCTCTGGGACGGGGATTAAATAATCATTTGGCTGCCCGCCGGCTAAGTGAGTAGACTTTTTTGGAAATGCCGAGCACCCAACATATTTGCCTCAATAAAACCGCAGGTCACAGACTTGTGCTCTGTTGGTGTGGTCGGGGATTCGGTAAAAGTCTACTCACTTAGTTTTGCGTGATGAATATTGTCCGCAACGAGACCCCAGACGGGGTGATTCCATCGCAAATTCCGGTGACCGGTCAGCTAATTAGGCGCCGTATGGGTTGCGGTCGCGTTCGATGCGTTGGCGGATGTGGGCGTACTCGATAATCAGTAGCACCAGGAGTAGGGCCATGATGGCTAGGTGGCTCACCACAGCGCCCATCAGACCCAGCAGCTTAATCAAGATCACCGGCAGCACCACGCTTACGGCGAAGCAGATCAGGTAGATCTTGGTGACGTCTCCAGCGTGGCGCAGCACCGTGATGATGGCGTAGATAAAGTCGATGGCCGCGGTGACGCCGCCGGCGACGACCATCAGCAGCGCCAGCGTACGGTAGCGCTCAAAGCTGAGGCCGTACATAAAGCTCATGAGGGGAATACCGGGACCTGCCATAAATGCGGCGCACGCGCCGGTGATGACCACGATCAGCGCCATAACGGCAACAATAATCAGGTCAAAGCGACGACGCTTGCGAGGATTAGCCCAAATGCTCGACAAGCGCAGGAGCTGCGGTTTATAGATAAATCCAATGCTCAGCAAAATAGCCTGCGCCGGAAAGAACAGGGCATTAAAGTACAGCTGATATTTGTATGCCAGCGTGCCTTCCATCACAAACTTGGGCATGCTCTCGATGAGGTTGAACAAGAACAGTGCACCAAAGAGTGGAGCGCACTGGACAAACAGGTGGCCGACCTCGCGAAGGCTCACGCGGCGCGATTTTTCGGTCTCGAGCAGGGCGAGCGGCGCGGTGACCAGCACGAGCGAGGCGATCGCGGCGATGCCCATGGCCATGGCCGCGATGGGCATGTTACGCGTAAGGAACAGCGCCACGCTAAAGACCACGATGACGCCGACGGAGCGTAGCGTTTGGCTCATGCCGGCCAGGTAGAGTTTATCGGCCTGCTGCAGGCGGCCCTCGTACACGTCCGCCACGCCGTCGATCACCTTATACAGGTAGACGCCCAGGCCGATCGTCGCCATCTGCGCGTCATAGCCGCGGGCGCTGCTGTACATGAGGCCACAGCCTAGGGCGAGCGCTCCGCAAAGCCAGCGGTTGAGCTGGTAGGAGGCAAAGGACGTCTTTTCGTCGATGTCTGAGACCTGGAAATTGCGCACGCCGTAGTTGCATGCGATCATGATGAGCGTGCCGGTGACGAAGGCGATGGAGAATTTGCCTGCTTCTTCGGCGCCCACGAGCTGTGTGGACACGATGGTGAGCAGCGGAAACGCCAAGCCCCACACGGCGGTGCCGAGAGTGTTCCAAAGGTAATCGCGGCGGGTGGCGTGCTCTTCGTATTCAGCCTCTTGCGTGGAGAACCCGCCGCCGTAGACGGCGCCTAGCAGACGGTTCCACCAAGCGTTGACCATGCGGTGGATGGGGCCGGGCTGGCGATCGCGCTCGCGGCGACGGCGCGTGGCCTGGCTGCTGTCGGGGCCGCCGGCGTTGCGATGACTCAGCTCCTGGATGCGTGCGAGTTCCTCGGCAGTGTGCGAGGCGGGGAAGAGGCCGTTCTCGATGCGACCGCCCTGGGCCTTCGCGGCGCCGTCTCTCGATGCAGCGGGGTTGGAGATGCCGTTGCGGCGGGCGATGGCGCGGCGAATGCTATCGAGGGGCGTGATGCTCAAAGTGGGGTCCTTTCTATTGCTGCGCTCTAGTATAGACGCGACGGTGTTCGCTCGTGTTTTTGAACGGATTGTTCAATATTTTCGGCGGCGCCATTCGGTAGTCGGCACTTAGGGACGTTCCTTATGTGCCGGCACTTTGGGAACGTCCCTAAGTGCCGGCATCCGGGGACACTCCTTGGCTGTTGCCTGTTCAAGGGTGTCCCCAACGACTGGTCATTTAAGAACGTCCCCAATGACTAGGCCGCTTGTCTGCGATTTTTGACCGTTGGGCGGGCGCTTCACCATTGCCGCAAAAACGTTTTTACATATCGGGTACAACGGGCTTTACGTGAGTAAAGTGCGTGCCGCGTCCACGTGTCGCGCTTTTAAAGGAGGCCCCATGCCTGGTGTTACCCCTGCAGAAGTTCTGTCCAACTTTGGCATTACGCTGGTCGAAGACCCCGCCGAGAACCAGCCCCGCCTGCTGGTTGACCTGCCGGCAGCCGAGCTCGTCGAGCATGCCATCCGTCGCAACGAAGGCCGCATGGCCTCCAACGGCGCACTGGTGATCGAGACGGGGGAGCGTACTGGACGTTCGCCCAACGACCGCTTTATCGCCGACACGCCCGACGTGCACGACAAGATTGCCTGGGGCGCCGTCAACCGCCCGCTGTCCGTCGAAAGCTACGAGGTCATCAAAGCCGGCATCGTCGACTATCTCAACGAGCGCGACGTGTTCGTCACCCGCGGCATGGCCGGCGCCGATCGTAACCACACACGCCGCCTGCTCGTCGCCTGTGAGCGTGCCAGCCAGGCGCTCTTTATTAAGCAGATGCTCGCCCGCCCGCTTGCCCGCGAAATCGCACGCACCGGCGAGCCGGACTTCTGCGTGCTCGCAGCGCCGGGCTACCAGTGCGATCCCGCCATCAAAGGCCTTAATTCCAGCGCCGCGGTGGTCATCAATTTTCAGGAGCGTGTGATTCTGGTCGCGGGTACCGGCTACTCCGGCGAGATCAAAAAGTCCATCTTCAGCGTCATGAATTACCTGCTGCCCGTCGAGGACGACGTACTGCCCATGCATTGCTCGGCCAGCATGGATCCCGTCACGCACGAGACCGCGGTGTTCTTTGGCCTGTCCGGCACCGGCAAGACCACGCTTTCGGCCAACCCCACGCGCCTGCTGATCGGCGACGACGAGCACGGCTGGTCCGACATGGGCATCTTTAACGTCGAGGGCGGCTGCTACGCCAAGTGCGAGGGCCTGGATGCGTTCCACGAGCCCGAGATTTTCAACGCCGTTCGCTTTGGCGCCATCTGTGAAAACGTGGTACTCGATGAGAATCGCAAGCCTAACTACGACGACGTCTCGATCACGCACAATACGCGCGTGGCCTACCCCGTCGAGCATATCCCCAACGCGTGGACCAAGGGCATGGGCACCACCCCGAGCGTCGTGCTGTTTTTGACCTGCGACGCCTTTGGCGTGTTGCCGCCCATCTCGCGCCTGACGGCCGACGCCGCCATGTACCACTTTGTGACGGGCTTCACCGCCAAGGTCCCCGGCACCG
Organism: uncultured Collinsella sp.; assembly: GCA_902469665.1. Taxonomy (GTDB): domain Bacteria; phylum Actinomycetota; class Coriobacteriia; order Coriobacteriales; family Coriobacteriaceae; genus Collinsella. Next base: position 21,456 of record CABRDE010000030.1, read on the forward strand.
AGGTCGGCGTCACCGAGCCCACGCCCACGTTCTCCTCGCTGTTTGGCGAGCCGTTTATGCCGCTCGACCCCATGGTCTACGCTAAGATGCTCGGCGAGCGCATCGCCGACGGCCGCACGCGCGTCTACCTGGTCAACACCGGCTGGATTGGCGGCGGCTACGGCGTGGGTCATCGCATCGAGCTTGCCTATACGCGCTCACTGGTCGCTCGCGCCCTCGACGGTACCATCGAGGACAGCGAGTTTGTGCACGACGACATCTTTAATGTCGACATTCCCACGACGTGCCACGGTGTGCCCGACGGTATCCTGGTGCCGCGCCAGTACTGGCAGAGCACTGCGCGCTACGACGAGGCCGCGCACAACCTGGCGGTGATGTTCGAGGAGAACTTCGAGAAGAAGTACTCGCACCTGCCCGAGTCCGTCAAAGCCGCCGGCCCGCACGCCCAGGTGCCCGCCGAGGCCCGTCATCGCGGCCGCGGCCTGCTGGGACTCCGCCACTAGCGTCGCCTCAGACCCAAAACCACCACAAAGGGGACAGGCACCTTTGTGGTGGTTTTGCTTGGGCGGATGACTCAGGTTACAATACGCCTGACATATCGCCCCCTTCTCCGGATGGGGGCAGCGTAAGCGCTCTTGTGGCGGCACAGTAGGACTTTGAAGGTGGCCGCTGTGAGGGCGCTTTTTGTTTAGGCGCCCGGGCTCGGGCGCACGCTATGAAGGGAGAGCATATGAAGAGTTTCGTTGCCGAGGATTCGTTTTGGGAGCTGTTTCCGCAGGCGGCTATCGGCGTTGTGGTCGTAAAGGGCATGAAGCCCGCGGCGCAGATTTCCCAGGAGGACGTGGATGCGATTGCCGCGTTGCTCGACCGCGCCAATATCGATGCGGAGCGTCACCTGACGAGTGATACCATCAGCGAGAATGCGCCGGTTAAGGCCTGGCGTGACGCGTACCGGCTGTTCAAGACTAAAAAGGGCGCGCGTTGCTCAGTTGAGAACCTGCTCAAGCGCGTGCTCAAAGGCAAGCCGGTCGGCCACATCACGCCGGCGGTGGATATCTACAACACGATTTCGTTGACTTATGCGCTGCCCGTTGGCGGTGAGGATTTGCATGCTATTGAGGGCAATCTGCGCCTGGCGGTGACCGACGGCGGCGACGCGTTCTTGCCACTTGGCGAGGAGGCGGACGATCCGACGCTGCCTGGCGAGCTCGCCTACATCGATGATGCGGGCGCCGTGTGCCGTTGCTGGAACTGGCGCGACGGCGTTCGAACGGCCCTGTCCGACGATTCGGCCGATGCGTTCCTGGCGATTGAGTGCGTGGAGCCCGAGCGGATGGGGGATTGCCAGGCCGCCATCGATCGCTTGGCCGAGCTGCTTGAGCGCTATCTGGGAGCGACGGTTGTCGTTAAGACGCTTGTAACCCGCGACAATCCCTGCGTGGAGCTGTAGCGGCGCCTAGAACCTATTGATGCCCCAAACCACCACAAAGGTGCCTGTCCCTTTGTGGTGGTTTTTATGTTGATGGGTTAACAAATGGGATGTTTGGGTACGGGGGCTCGGACGTGCGTCTAAGATGTTTACCCGTTAGCATCATGTAAGCGAAAGGCGGTCGTCACCATGCAGTGGAACGACGAGACACGTTTTGAGGACTTTGTCGGACTGATCAGCGGCCTCTACAAGGAGATTCAGCGCATCAAGACGTCCGAAGGTGCAAGGCTGGGCCTCAAGGGCTCCGACGTCATGTGCCTGTACTATCTCGAGCGCAGCAAGGACGGCCTGACTGGCGCCGACCTCGCCCGCATGGCCGGCGTTACCCGTGCCGCCGTTTCGCGCACACTGGCACACCTGGAGGAGGGCGGCTACGTCGAGGTCGATGATTCGGGTGATGCGGCCGTCAAGTACCGTGCCCCGGTGCGCCTGACTGCCCTGGGCGGCGAGAGCATGAGCGAGGCCGATCGCATCATTCGCGAAGTGCTCGACACCACCGGTAAGGCCATGGGCGTGGAGCAGCGTGAGCAGATGTACGCGTCGCTGCGTACGATTCTCAACACTCTACGCGAGATCTAGAGCCGCGCTGGCGCTAGCTTTCAGCCAACAATTGTATCGTCCCGTTTGAGCGCGTATACCGTGCCGGGGCCTTGCTGTCAAAATTCCCTGCGCGGGACCTGCGCAAGAAAGGATTCGCTATGTCCGTCCGCATTATTACCGATTCCGCAAGCGATATGTCGCCGGCCGAGCACCCAGCACTGGCCGTTTTGCCGCTGTCCGTCACCTTTGGCACCGATGTGTACATGGATGGCATCGACATCGATCACCAGCGCTTTTACGAGATGCTCGTGGAGCGCGATGAGCTGCCCAAGACCGGCCAGGTCAACCCGTATGCGTTTTCGCAGGCGATTGCCGAAGCGCGCGAGGCCGGCGACGAGGCGGTGATTATTACCGTGGGCGCTAAGCTATCAGGCACCAATCAGAGTGCCCGTACCGCACTTGCCGAGGCGCCAGGTGGCGACGTGTTCGTGGTAGACAGCAACAACGTCACCCTGGGCGAGCGCGTCCTGGTCGAGTACGCGCTGCGCTTGGTGGACGAGGGCCACAGTGCAGCTCAGATCGCGGCGGCTGTCGAGGCCGTGCGCGACCGTGTGGCGGTTATCGGCCTGCTCGAGACGCTGGAGTACCTGGTGCGCGGCGGTCGCCTGTCTGCTGCGGCCGGCGCCGTGGGCACGCTGCTCAACGTAAAGCCCGTGGTGGCTGTCGAGGACGGCCTTATCGTGCAGCTGGGCAAGGCGCGCGGTTCCAAGAACGGCCGCAACCTGCTGAACCAAAAGGTCGAAAAGGCAGGCGGCATCGACTTTTCCATGCCGCTGGCACTGGGCTATACGGGCCTTTCGGATGCGGTGCTCAAGAAGTATGTCGAGGACAGCGCGGCGCTGTGGGCTGGCCACACCGAGGGCGAACTGCCCGTTCACACCATCGGCGCCACCATCGGCACCCACGTAGGCCCCGGCGCCGTAGCCGTAGCCTTCTTCCAGCCCGCCAACTAACCGACCTGCCATAAACCACCACAAAGGTGCCTGTCCCCTTTGCGGTGGTTTATGCTTTTCAGGGTGGAAGGGAGCGAGCAATGGCGTCTGAGGGCTTTTTTGAGCGGGTGTACGAGGTAGTCGAGCAGATCCCTGAGGGGATGGTCGCCACGTATGGTCAGGTGGCGCTGCTTGCCGGTCGTCCACGAAGCGCGCGGTACGTGGGGTTTGCGTTGCACAGCAATCCGCGCCCCGGCGAGATTCCCTGTCACCGCGTGGTGTTTGCCGACGGGCGCATATGCGAGGGTTTTGCTTTTGGCGGCCCCGATGCTCAGCGTGAGCTCTTAATGGGGGAGGGCGTGACGTTTACCGATCCCATGCACGTCGATCTGGGCGCCTGTCGCTGGCCTGCCGGACTCTAACAGCTCCGCCATGGCCAAAACCACCACAAAGGTGCCTGTCCCCTTTGCGGTGGTTTTACGTTGTAGGTTTACCGGGGTTAACTTATGGAGACGATGTGTTGGCGTATATTCTCGCCAGAAAGTAAACCATGGTGAACTATATTGGTTTCAGCAACGGAGCAGGCAATAGGCGATGAAAAAGCCTGCCCTGTTGAGTTTGATTCGCATCCCTCCCCTCTGTGCGATTCAACGGTGTACTTCGGGAACAGGCCCGCTGGCAGTTAGTTGCCAGCGGGCCTGTTCCTGTTTCGGTGAGGGGTCAGCCTCACCGTCTATGTTGTGCGAAAGCGCTTTGCCTAGTACACCATGCCCATGGCGTCCTGAACCTCGGCCAGGGTCTGCTCGGCGATCTCGTTGGCGCGGCGATTGCCCTCGTGCAGCACGTCCTTGACGTAATCCAGGTCGTTCTCGTAGCGCTGACGACGCTCACGGATCGGGGCGAAGTACTCGTTGACGGCCTCGGTCACGTATTTCTTGAGCTGGCCAGAGCCGCCCATGCCAATCTCCTCGGCAATCTCGACCTCGGAACGACCAGTGCAGATGGCAGCGGTCGAAAGCAGGCCGGACACACCGGGGCGGTTCTCGGGATCAAACGTGATCATACGCTCGGAGTCGGTCTGGCTCTTCTTGATGCGCTTGGCCGTCTCCTCGGCGGTCATCGAGATATTGATGGCGTTGCCGTAGCTCTTGCTCATCTTGCGACCGTCAAGGCCGGGCAGCAGCGGGGTCTCGGACAGCAGCGCTTCGACCTCGGGAAATACCTTGCCATAGCGGTTGTTAAAGCGGCGAGCGATGGTGCGGGTGAGCTCGATGTGCGGCAGCTGGTCGCGACCGACCGGCACCACGTTGCCCTTGCAGAACAGAATGTCGCAGGCCTGGTGCACCGGGTAGGTGAGTAGAAGGCCGGTGAGCTCGTGGCCCGATGCCTCCATCTCGGCCTTGACCGTGGGGTTGCGCGCTAGCTCGGCCTCGGACACCAGCGACAGGAACGGCAGCATGAGCTGGTTCGCGGCGGGCACGGCGGAGTGCGCGTAGATCATGGTCTTGTCGGGGTCGATGCCGCAGGCAAGGTAGTCCATGACCATGTTGTACACGTTGTCCTGGATATGCTCGGTGGTGTCGCGGTCGGTGATGACCTGGTAGTCGGCGATGAGCACGCTGGTCTTGGCGCCCATGTTCTGCAGTTCAACACGGCCCTTGAGGGTGCCGAAGTAGTGACCCAGGTGCAAGCGTCCGGTCGGGCGGTCGCCGGTGAGCATGGTGAACTTCTCGGGCGTCTTTGCCAAGCCCTCGCGAATGGCGTTGCTCTTTTGCAGCGCGACTTCGTAGCTGTTCTCGTTTGGCATGATTGCTCCTAACGTTCGTTCGCAGGTTTTGATGATAACGCGTTTATTGGAGGGGCGGGGCGTAAGTAGGCGAGGGGCGGAGAGGGGTGGCTTGTGCGATGGGCGCGGCGTGGCCGCGCTTGGCCAACGGTGCCTTGGCACATCCTCGGCAGCTTGCCCTAGAGCTTGTGGTGGCGCTCTTCTTTGCGCTCCTCGGCTGCCTGCTCCTCCTGCTTAAAAGCGGGGTCGTCGGGGGTGACCAGCTCATCTTCGTGCGTGCGCTTGTTGTAATGGTGGAGCAGCACGGGCTCAAATAGATGTAGATGCTTGGCGAAGGCCGCCGAGCCAATGGCGAGCACGGTAAAGATGAGCACGCGCATGGGCACTTCGACCTGGTTAATCGCGGCGGCGCCGGCCGAAAGCATGATGCACCAGGCATAGATGAGCAGCACGGCCTGTTTTTGGTTGTAGCCTTCTTGGATCAGGCGGTGGTGGATGTGGCCCTTGTCGGCCTGCCCGATGCTAATGTGGGCGCGCTTGCGGCGCACAATGGCGCTAAACGTGTCGATGATGGGCACGCCGGCAACGATGAGCGGGATGATAAGCGAGGTGAGTGCGGCGGTGCGGCTCACGTTGAGCAGCGAGATGGAGCCCAGCGCAAAGCCCAGAAGCAGCGACCCCGAGTCGCCCAAGAAGATGCTTGCGGGGTTGAAGTTGTAGCGCAAAAAGGCCAGACAGGCGCCAAAGAGCGCAATGGAGAGCGCGGCGGCGTCGATGCGGCCCGAGAGAACGGCCATCGAAAACATGGTGAACGACGCGATGCCGCAGATGCCCGTGGCCAAGCCGTCGAGGCCGTCGATGAGGTTAATGATGTTGGTGAATGCCACCAGATAGATCACGGTAATGGGGTAGGCGAGCCATCCGAGCATGATCTCGCCGGGAGCAAACGGGTTGACGATGACGCCGATCCGCAGGCCGCCCATGCAGGCGATAAGCGCGGCGAGGACCTGTCCGGCCAGCTTTTGCTTGGGCGTGAGCTGGAAGACGTCGTCGATAGCGCCGGTCGCAAAGATAACGGTAAAAGAAAGCGCAAGTATGGGGTAGCTGATGTGCAGACGGGGGTGGGGCACCAAAACGGGCGGCCAACCCAGGTACCAGGTGCCTAGGATTTGCACAGTGCAGGCGACGACCAGGCCCAAAAACACCGCCGTTCCGCCCAAACGCGGGATGGGCTTGGTGTTGATGCGGCGCTTAGAAGGATAGTCGACGGCGTCGAGCTTGATTGCCAAGCGCTTGACCAGGGGCACCGCGAGGAAGGTCGTGATAAAGGCCGCCGCTGCCACGCATAGGTACGGTATGTAGCTCGGGGATGAAGCCATGAATCTAAAAACCGCCAAGCGTCGAAGGAAAAGGTCAGAAGAACGCCATGCGCAAAGGGCATAGCCGAACCATAATACTCGACCAAGGGGGGTGCATGGAATTGCACGCAGCGATAATCACGCGCTTACCAGATATTGGGATGTTGTCGATGGCTTGTCGGGATGCCGGCGGTGATCCATATGGACTGTAATGGTGATTTTCGGCAAAAGAAAACCACCCCCCACGTTACGAAAATGAACCCACCTAAAACAGGTGGGTGCCCTCATCGACTGTTCCAGCGTCCTTAACAACGAAGGATACCTGTACTAGGTACGACTGTGTGGGCTCCCTAAATAAACGCGACGGTTCACCCAGTTGCTCCGCGGGGGGCGGAATACCTACATCATAAAGCGGCACTTTATCGATTCCAGTCTTGACATTACAAAAATCGTGTCGGACGATTACGGCGCCTTGGGCTCGAGCCGTCTGTGGGGTTGATCCCTTTACGTTTGAGCTGCTGAATCGTTGTTTTGGAGCATGGTTTTATGCCGACGTCGTTGACCGAACTTTTTTCGCCCGCCTGCCATTTGTGTCCGCGCCGTTGCGGTGCGGCGCGCGATGAGGGCGCGCACGGCGTCTGCGGTGCTAACGACACGCTCAAGGTGGCCCGCGCCGCGCTTCATATGTGGGAGGAGCCGCCTATCTCGGGCGAGGCCGGTTCGGGCACGATCTTCTTTAGCGGCTGCTCGCTCAAATGTATCTACTGCCAGAACCACGAGATCTCGACCGGCAATTTTGGCCTTGAGATTTCGCCTGAGCGCCTGGTCGAGATTATGCTGGAACTGCAGGACCAGGGTGCCAACAACATCAATTTGGTGACGGCGACGCACTATGCGCACCTGTTGCCTGCCGCGATTGCCGCGGCACGGGCGCGCGGACTGGTTATCCCAATCGTCTACAACACGAGTGGTTACGAGCGCGCGAGTGCCGTGGCGGCGCTGGGCGACCTGGTCGATGTGTGGCTCACCGACTTTAAATATGCCGATGCCGGGCTTGCGCAGTCGCTCTCCCATATAAAGGATTACCCGCGTGTGGCCGTGTCGGGTCTGGCCCAGATGGCGCGCGAGATCGAGCGCCGCGGGGGAGAGTTGGTGGACGAGGACGGGCTTATGAAGCGTGGCATGATCGTGCGTCACCTGGTGCTTCCGGGGCATGCAGACGATTCGTGTCGCGTGCTGGACCTGGTGTGGCAGACGGTGGGCGACGTGCCGATCTCGGTTATGAACCAGTACACGCCCAATGCGCTCATGCGCGAGCAGGGCGGCGACCTGGCACGCGCCGTGACGCGTGAGGAGTACGAGCAGGTGCTCGACCATGCCGACGACCTGGGTTTTACGACGATGTTCTGGCAAGAGGGCGGCGCGGTAGACGAGAGCTTCACCCCGGCCTTCGACACCACCGGTGTTCTTACCAGCGCAAAGTAGTGCGTTCGTCGATGATTTTTCTGGGACGGGGATAAAAAATCATCGAGAGGATCGCCTGTTCGAAAAGTTGCCAAAATAGCCGCGCCCCAAAAAGACTGGTTATTGGGCGTTGACAGTTGGCGAGCCGTAGGTAAAATATCGACTTGTCCTGGGGACGTAGCTCAGTTGGGAGAGCGCTGCCGTCGCATGGCAGAGGCCGAGGGTTCGACTCCCTTCGTCTCCACCCTTGGATTTGATAAGCCGCTGACATTGTGTCGGCGGCTTTTTTTAAAAGAAAGGGCTATACCATGGCCGAGCTTGAGTCCCAACCATTGTCCGACGAGGAGCGCGCTGAGTTGGAAGAGCTCCGCGCTGAGAAGGCCCGCCGCGAGGCTCGGGAAGAGGCCCGTCGCGAGCGCGAGGAGCTGGCTGCCCTGCGTGCCGAGCGCGCGAAGGCCGAGGAGGTCGCCTCGAACGCCGCATCCGAGCGCAAGCCCGCGCCCGCACCCAAGCCCGCTGCAGCGAAGCCTGCACCTGCCGCGCCCAAACCTCAGCCTAAAAAGGCCGCTCGTCCCAAGTCCGTCGAGCCCAAGCCGAGCCGTGACGAGATGACCTTTGCCCAGCGCATGGTTACCTCCAAGGAACCTACGGGCGAGGACGAGATCCCTGGCATGGCGCCGGCTCAAAAAATCATCATTGTCCTTGCCCTCATCGCGTTTGTCATCTTTATGGGCTACACGATCCTGACCAGCATGGGACTGCTCTAACCGATTTGCATCGGGTGTCATGTCCTCATCCTCTGCTCTCGTCTAACCCTCAAATTCTGTACCACACATCCGAAAGGTCGCCCCATGGCTTTGACCGACATCTCGCATCCCACCGACATTGCAATGCTCACCGATCTGTACGAGCTCACTATGGCTCAGGGCCTGTGGGAGAGCGGCAAGGCCAATGAGCAGGGTTGTTTTACCGCGTTTTACCGCGACCATCCCTTTGGCAGCGCCTATGCCGTCATGTGCGGCACCGCCGAGCTGCCCGAGCTGGTCGAGAATCTGCGCTTTACGCCCGAGGATATCGACTACCTCGCCTCGCTTGAGGCCCCGGCCGGCGGCGCGATGTTTAAGTCCGCATTCCTCGACTATCTGCGCGATTTTCGTGCGCATGTAAACATCGACGCCGTGCCCGAGGGCGAGCTCGTCTTTCCGCGCGAGCCCATGGTGCGCGTCACCGGCCCCGCGCTGGAGTGCCAGCTGCTCGAGACGGCGCTGCTCAACATCGTCGGCTTCCAGACGCTTGTCGCCACCAAGACGGCGCGCGTGGTGCTGGCGGCGGACGGCCGTCCCGTGGCCGAGTTTGGCCTGCGCCGTGCCCAGGGCCCCGATGGCGGCCTGGCCGTCGCGCGCGCGAGCTACGTTGCCGGCTGTTCCTCTACGTCCAATGTGCTCGCCGGGCGCCGCTACGGTATTCCCGTCTTTGGCACGCATGCGCACAGCTGGGTGATGAGCTTCGATTCCGAGCTCGAGGCCTTCCGTGCCTTTGCCAAGTCGAGCCCCAAGAATTGTACGCTGCTCATCGACACCTACGATGTGCGCGAGGGCTGCGAGCATGCCATTACGGTTGCCAAGGAGATGGAGGCGGCGGGCGAGCGCCTGTCGGCTATTCGCATTGACTCCGGCGACCTCGCCAAGCTCTCCAAGTATGTTCGCGGCCGTTTTGATGCCGAGGGCCTGCCCTATGTGGGGATCTCGGTTTCTAACGATCTGGATGAGTACACGATTCAGTCGCTGCTCGACCAGGGCGCGCCCATCGATAGCTTTGGCGTGGGCACCAAGCTCGCGACCTGCTACGACCAGCCGGCGCTGGGCGGCGTGTACAAGCTTTCCGCCCGCCGTGCGAGCGAGGCCGACCCGTGGACGCCGGTGGTCAAGCTCTCCGAGCAGCCCTACAAGCGCACAATCCCGGGCGTGCAGCGCGTGCGCCGTTATTACGACGGCTTTGGCGGCCCGGTCTGCGACATGATCTACGACGAGGACCATCTGGTGGGGGAGGGCGCCGCGCGCGGCAATACCCTCGTGGCCGTGAATGATGCCGCCCTGGTGACCGACGTGTCGGAGCTTGAGTATCGCGAGCTGCTGGTGCCGATCGTGCGCGATGGCAGCGCAGTGGCTCCGCGTGAGAGCATCCAGGACGCGCGCGAGCGCTGTGTTTGGGCGCTCGATCATCTGGACGCAGCTTTCAAGCGCTTCCTGTACCCGCAGACCTATGTGGTGGGCATGGAGCAGGGCCTGGCTCAGGTGCGCGACGAGCTCGTGCGCAAGAACATGGCCGCGGCCTCGGCTTTCCCCTGGGCAAAATGATTCCTTGGGCGGTAGGGGCGAGTCACGCTCCCTTGGCCGCCAGCTCGGCCGTTCGCTGAACATTCGATTGGTTTGACGTATGACGACTTCTTATAAAACGATGGTGGTAAAGATCGGTTCGTCCACGGTGGTGGGCGCCGATGGCAAGGTCAACCGCGCCTTTATCGGCGGACTTGCCGATCAGGCCGCAGCGCTGCGCAAGCTCGGCTGGCGTCTGGTCGTGGTGAGCTCGGGCGCTATTGCCTGTGGCTATCCCGTGTTGGGCTTCGACCGCAAGCCGGTCGGCGACCTTCCGAGCCTGCAGGCTTGCGCCTCGGCTGGTCAGTGCATCATCTCGTCGGCCTACGACGAGGAGTTCCATGCGCGCGACCTGCTCACCTCGCTCGTGCTGCTCACGCGTCACGACACGGCGCGTCGCACGTCCTACCTGCACGCGCGCGACGCCCTGCTGCGTCTGGTGGAGCTGGGCGTGGTACCGGTCGTCAACGAGAACGACACCGTTACCGTCGACGAGATCAAGTTTGGCGACAACGACACGCTGGCGGCGCTCGTGAGCTGCCTGGTTTCCGCCGACCTGTGCGTGACGCTCTCGGACATCGATGGTCTCTATACTGCCAATCCGCATGAGGACCCCACGGCCGAGTTTGTTCCTGTCGTGCATAAGATCGATGCCAAGATTATTGCCTCGGCGGGCGATTCTTCCACATCGGTGGGCACGGGCGGCATGATTACCAAGATCCGCGCGAGCCGCATCCTGATGACGGCGGGCATTCAGAGCGTGATTTGCTCGGGCGAGGAGCCCGATGCCCTCGTGCGTCTCGCCCGCGGCGAGAGCGTGGGAACCCTGTTCGATCCGCCGGCGGAGCGCCTGGACATCGCACCCCGCAAACTGTGGATCGCGCTGGGCGACAAGGCCCACGGCTCGGTGACGGTTGATGACGGTGCTGCGAAGGCGCTGGTCAGCCGTGGCTCTTCCCTGCTTGCGGTGGGTATTCGCGAGGTCGATGGCCAGTTTGCCGAGGGCGATGTGCTCGATGTGTGCGATCCGAGCGGTATGGTCGTCGCCCGCGGTATCGCCGAGGCCGATTCGGACGTGCTGGAGCTTGCAGCCGGCCGCCGCCAGGACCAGATCGCCAGCAACCGCCTGCTCGCTAGCCTGGCCGAGAAGCCGGCGATACACAGGGATAACTTGATCGTATTTGCATAAAGAAAGACAGCGCTGCGGATCGTTTCCCGCAGCGCTGTCTTTCTCGTGCCGGCACTTGGGGACGTTCCTTATGTGCCGGCACTTTGGGACACTCCTTAGCTAGAAGATCCGGCGCAGGTCTCCGCGGTTGAGGGCTTCGTCGAAGAGGTGCTTGAACACCACGCTGCCGTGCAGGCCATCGTGTTCAAACTCGTTCGTCACCCAGGCATGCGAGTTGCCCACGCGGCTGAGCGTGTCGAGCTGCATGCCCGAATCGACGTACATGTCGTCGAAATACACCGCGGCCTGGAGTGGCACCTCGTTGTATGCTAGGCGCTGCGGGTCGTAGATTTTGTCCCAGCTTGTGTCTTCCATCAGCAGGTCCATCGCGGGCTTGAAGGGCTTAAGTTCGGGCATCTGCTCGAACATCCACGGGAACATGGCCTCTCCGGTAAACATGAGCGGGCGCGCGAGTGTGTCGAACTCGGCACGACGAGCTTTCTCTTCTGCCGCGGCCCAGCGAATGGGCATGGTGTCGCCATCGGCGTAGATGAACTCCTGCAGCGTCCAGTACAGCGGATTCGTGCGCGTGTTCGTGCGCTCGAAGGCGCGCATCAAAAAGCTATCGGATACGGAGGCACCGCAGCTCAGTGTGCCGTCGCCGTCAACAAACGCGTGATCGATAATCCAGTGCATGCGCTCAAAGCTCGGCTTCATGCCAAAGTCGCTGCCCATGAGCTGAAGGCGCTCGACCGTCATCGGCGAGCCGTCGGGTAGCACGGGCTTTTGCTCTTCGATAGCATCGGCCAGGGCCGCCACACGCTCTACGTCGGCGGGGTAGCGGTCATAATACTGCTGAGTCTTGGCGGCCATGCGCGGGAAGGTGTGCGCGTAGACCTCGTTGGCGCTCGCCGGGACGTGGGGGATGCCGCCGCAGGTAAAGCTCGCCGCCACGCCCTCGGGGAAGAGCGACAGATAGCTCAGCGTCAAAAAGCCGCCGTAGCTTTGGCCGAGCGTGACCCACGGCTTGCCGCCAAAGCCCACCAGGCGCAGGTACTCAAAATCGCGCACGATGGAGCTGGCGAGGTGGCGCTTGAGGAAGTCCGCCTGCGAGCGTGCGGCATCGGAGCCGGCCGCCGTCGCGCGCTCGCCTAGAGCCGCGATCGTGCGCCCGTCTACACAGCTGCTGCGCCCGGTGCCGCGCTGGTCGGGAAGGACCACGCGGAAGTGCTTGACGGCCTCCTCGATCCAGCCGTCGCTTGTGGGCGACAGCGGACGCGGACTCTCGCCGCCGGGGCCGCCCTGCAAAAACAGGAGCAGTGGCAGATCGTCGTTGATGCGGTCGGGCGCGCAAACCACGCGGTAGAAGAGCTTGATGCTCTCGGGCGCGCCGGCGATGGGTGCCGGCATAGCGCCGCGGCGCATGGTGCTGCCGACGGCCAGGAGCATCGGCTCCAGGCCGCGCCAGTCAAGGGGGACGTCGATGCTGTGGTCCTCGACATAGAGGCCGGGGACGTGGTACGAAGTGATGAGGGCCATGCGGTACTTCCGTTCGTTGCGGTGTTTCGGGTTGACCAATTCTACCGCCGCGCGCGAGGGCATGCACAAATCGGCTACCATGGTGGGCAAACATCTAAGAGAAAGGGCCGCCCATGTCGGTCGATATAGCTACGTATGTCCACGATCTCGCCGTTGCCGCCAAGGCAGCGTCGACCTCGCTTGCCACGGCGAGCGATGAGCAGCGTCAGGAGGCCGTGCGCGCCATGGCCGCAGCGCTGCGCGACGGCGTCGATTCCATCGTTGCCGCCAACGAGCTCGATATGTCCGCCGCGCGCGATGCGGGCACCTCGGCGGGGCTCCTCGATCGCCTGTTGCTGACGCCCGAGCGCGTCGAGGGCATGGCCGCCGGCCTGGAGAAGCTTGCCGAGCTGCCCGATCCTGTCGGCCGCGTGCTCGACCACCGCGTGCTTGCAAGCGGCGTGGACCTCACCCGCGTGAGCGTGCCGCTGGGCCTGGTCGCCATGGTCTACGAGGCGCGCCCCAACGTGACGGCCGATGCCGCGGGCATCTGCATCCGCACCGGCAACGCCTGCATTCTGCGCGGCGGTTCGCTGGCCTATCACTCGTGCGCCATGATTGCCGAGCTGTTGGCCGATGCGCTTGAAGTCAAGGGTTTCCCGCGCGAGGCTGTGTCGATGATCGAGTCTACCGACCGCGAGGCCACCGGCGAGCTCATGAAGCTCCGCGGCATCGTCGACGTGCTTATTCCGCGTGGCGGTGCGGGCCTGATTCAGCGCTGCGTGCGCGAGTCACTTGTACCGGTGATCGAGACGGGTACGGGTAACTGCCATATCTACGTGCATGAATCCGCCGACTTTGACAAGGCGCTCAACATTATCGTCAATGCCAAGACCCAGCGCGTGGGCGTGTGCAATGCCGCCGAGTCGCTGCTGGTTGACCGTGCCGTTGCCGATCGCTTCCTGCCCGCAGTCGTTGCCGTGCTGCACGACCACGGCGTGCTAATTCACGGCGACGAGGCCACGTGCGCCGCATGCGCCGACGCTGGGCTTGCCGAGGGCGGCGACTATCTTGCCGCGACTGAGGAGGACTGGGGCCGTGAGTACCTGGCGCTCGAGATGAGCGTGAAGGTCGTGGCAAACGAGGACGAGGCCATCGCGCACATCAACCGCTACGGCACCATGCACTCCGAGGCCATCGTTGCCGAGGACGCGGACGCCTGCGAGCGCTTCTTGGATGCAGTCGATGCTTCGGCCGTGTACGCCAACGCCAGCACGCGCTTCACTGACGGCGGCGAGTTTGGGCTGGGTGCCGAGATCGGCATCTCGACCCAAAAGCTCCACGCCCGCGGCCCCTTTGCCGCCGAGGCCCTCACCACCTACAAATACAAGCTCCGCGGCACCGGCCAGGTCCGCCCCTAAACGCCCGCGCAAAAAATCACCGCAAAGGGGCTTGGCCCCTTTGCGGTGATTTTGGTGCTAGGCCTGAAAGGTGTCGCGGTCGGGGGCGAAGGACTGCATGGCTGCGATGGTGCGGTCGAAGAGCTCGGGAAGCTCCCAGCCCAGCATCTCGGCGCCCTGCGAAATTACGTCGCGCGAGCAGCCGGCGGCAAAGCGCTTGTCCTTGAATTTCTTTTTGAGCGACTTGGTCGTAAAGTCCATGACGCTCTTGCTCGGGCGCATGATGACGGCGGCGCCAATCAGGCCGGTGAGCTCATCGCAGGCAAACAGGATCTTTTCCATCTGCAGCTCGGGCTTGGGCAGCGAAGAGTTGAAGTCGGACGTGTGTGTCTGGATGGCACGGATAAGCTCGGGAGACGCACCTTCGCCCTCAAGAATCTCGGCGGCATAGATGGTGTGATTCATGGGGTCGTCCTCATGCTCCTCCCAATCCAGGTCGTGCAGCAGACCGACGATGCCCCAAAACTCCTCGTTCTCGGGGTCGAACTCGCGCGCAAAGTAGCGCATAGTGCCCTCGACCGTCTCGCCATGGGTGATGTGGAACGGGTCCTTGTTGTGCTCGTTGAGCAGTTCGAACGCGCGGTCGCGGGTGATTCCGGCGGTAAGCGGCTCTGCCATAAGGGACTCCTTGTGCTCGTGGGTATCGATAAGAATGAATACTACTAGAGCAAGAAAACCACCACAAAGGTGCCTGTCCCCTTTGTGGTGGTTTTTGGTGCGGATGGGTTAGTTGAGGGCGGCTTGGGCTAGGCGGGCTTCGGCGTCCTCCTCGGTGACGCCCAGGGCCACGGCGAACTCCTCGATGGAGCGGCGCTTGGCTTCCTTGAGTACGCGCATGTAGTAGGAGCTGGGTTTTTTGTCTGCTTCCTCGGCCTGGCGAATACGGTGCATCATGGTTTTTGCCACGCGGACCGTCTCGGGCGCACCCAGCTTAAGCTGCTGCTTAAAGTGCGTCTCCTCGAGCGAGCTGTTGCGCTCGGTAAAGGTGTCGCACTCCAACTCGTTGTAGTGGCTCAGCAGGTGCTCGGCATCTTGCTGGGAGATGGCGGCATGCAGACGGTCGGCCTGCGCCACGGGGTACATGAGGATCGTCTGCGCATGTCCCTGCTTGGTCTCGAGCAACAACATGGGCTGCGGCGTGTCGTCCCTAAAACCGACGACGGTGCAGACTCCCTGGCCCGGATGAATGACGTGTTGACCGATTGAGAACATGCTACCTCCAACTTATACGAATTTACGTATGTCTAGAATAACACGCTGACGTGCGCAAACCCTTACTTTATGCAGGAAAAGCACACAACTCTGATAGGTAAGAGTATTCGATAACAGACGCAGCTCATTCACACCTTTATGCATTTTCAACGCCTGCATAATCTGCAGGCAGACCGGCATCTTTGAGTGACTCCATACAAGCTGTAGTCATTTTTGTGCATATGCAATATCTATTAGCTTTACCCTGCGACAGTGTGCGTCGCTTGTGATAGAGTGCTACAAACTCTGGCTTTTGCCCTACGAGTGACCAAGAGCTCGGGGGCTTTAACACAAGGAGGATCTATGCCCGAGAAGATTGAAGAGCTGGTACGCGCTGCGCTTGCTGCGGCCCAGGAGGCCGGCGACCTTTCCGCATTTGAACTTGACGATTGCGCCATCGAGCGACCGGCTGACACTTCTCATGGCGAGTGGACCTCCACCATGGCCCTGAAGTCCGCCAAGCTGGCTCACTGCGCTCCGCGCAAGATCGCCGAGGCCGTCGTTGCCCATATGCCCGAGGACCCCGCGATCGAGAAGGTCGAGATCGCAGGTCCTGGCTTCATCAACTTCTACCTCTCCGTCGCCGTCAAGAACGCCATCTTCGGCGAGGCCCGCGAGAAGGGCATGGACTTCGCTAAGTCCAACGTCGGCGGCGGCCTGAAGACCCAGGTCGAGTTCGTTTCCGCCAACCCCGTCGGCCCCATGCACATCGGCCACGGCCGCTGGGCCGCGCTGGGCGACTCTCTCTGCCGTGTTATGGACCACGCCGGTTACGACATCCAGCGTGAGTTCTACATCAACGACCACGGCTCGCAGATGAACACCTTCGGCAACTCCATCAGCACGCGCTATATGCAGCTCGCCGACATCATCGCCAAGCAGGGCGTGGACATCGATGAGGCTCACGAGCTGCTGATCGCCGACCGCGACGCCTTTGTCGCCGACGAGAACGACGAGCATCCCGAGACCCATCCGTACCAGGATAACTTTGCCGAGACGCTGGGCAAGGACTCCTACGGCGGCGACTACATCATCGACGAGGCCGCTGAGTTCTGGCGCACCGACGGCGACAAGTGGGTCGAGGCCGATCCGCAGGAGCGCATGGAGAGCTTCCGTGAGCGCGGTTACGTGAAGATGGTCGACAACATGCGCGACCTCTGCCACGCCGTCAACTGCGACTTCGATCGTTGGTTCTCCGAGCGCTCGCTGTATGTGAAGGACACCGAGGGCGAGACTGCCGGCACCTCCGCCGTCGACCGCGCTTTCGAGAAGCTCGACAAGATGGGCTACCTCTACACCAAGGACGGCGCCCTGTGGTTCCGCTCCACCGACCTGGGCGACGACAAGGACCGCGTCCTGATCAAGTCCGACGGCGAGTACACCTACTTCGCCTCCGACGTTGCCTATCACTGGGACAAGTTCCAGCGCGTCGACCACGTCATCGACATCTGGGGCGCCGACCACCACGGCTACATCGAGCGCGTCCGCTGCGTCTGCGACGCTCTCGGTTACCCCGGCAAGTTCGAGGTTCTGCTGGGCCAGCTCGTCAACCTGCTGCGCAACGGCAAGCCCGTCCGTATGTCCAAGCGCAAGGGCACCATGGTGACCCTGCAGGAGCTCGTCGACGAGGTCGGCTCTGACGCCGCCCGCTACACGCTCATCTCCAAGAGCTCCAACCAGATGGTCGACTTCGACATCGAGGCCGTTAAGAAGCGCGACAACTCCAACCCGGTGTACTACGTGCAGTACGCTCACGCCCGCGTGTGCTCCATCCTGCGTCGTGCCGCCGACGTTACGCCCGAGCAGGCTGACGAGATGGGCATGAAGGCCGTCGCCGCCAAGGCTATCGGTGAGAACGTCGATTACTCGCTGCTGACCGACCCGACCGAGCTCGCCCTTTCGCGTAAGCTCAACGAGCTCACCGACCTGATCGCCAGCTGCGCTCGCGACCGCGCCCCGTTCCGTCTGACGCACTTTGCCGAGGAGCTCGCCGGCGACTTCCACAGCTTCTACGCTGCCTGCCAGGTCCTGCCGAGCGAGGGCCGTCCCGTCGACCCCGAGCTCTCGCGCGCCCGTCTGGCCGCTTGCGACGCCGTCCGCGTAACGCTCGCCCTGGTGCTTACCCTCGTTGGCGTGACTGCCCCCGAGCAGATGTAAGCTGCGGGTCATTTAACCGTGTAGGTTCGGCTTTGCTGAGCCCTATAAGCCCGATCTCCATTGAACTGCGCCCCAAATCTTGGACGCCCTAAATAGCGACTAGGCCGCGAGGGCCTGATTCCGGAACTCCTCCGGGGTCAGGCCCTTCAATCTTA
>CABRDE010000031.1:0-23588 GCA_902469665.1 uncultured Collinsella sp.
AGTTCCCTGCTCTACAGTCCTGCGCAAGACGAAGGCCACATTAAGTGGCCTTCTTTGCGTGCGGAACTCGCGATGAACTTCGTGCCCCGCCGTCCGGGAGGACGCCTCTTTATTGATGGGAGGCCTGATAGGTCGATGGTTCCGTGCCCGGATGCGTCCAAAGCGGGACGGGCTTTCCGGATGGGCAGGCTTTCGAAAAATGCGTCCCGGAATTTGCCTTTGGAATGGGACGTAGTTTCCCGTTGAGGTGCTTTGCGGAAAGTGCATCCCACTCTGGGCGGTCGAAGTGGGACACACTTTCCCAAAGGCGCTCCAACGGGAAATTGGGGACCTCGGACAAAATCTCGGACCCAATCTGGGTCCAGGAGGGAGTCCGATGTATACGAAAGAGGAGCGCGAGGGGATTCTCTGGGAGTTCCACCGGAGCGGCCTGTCCGCCCCCGCCGCCTGCAGGAGCCTGCCGCTTTTCCCGAACAAGGACAACCTGTATGCTTGGCTCAAGCTGGAGGAGGCGGGCGAGCTGACCGCCCGCGAGATGCCCGACCGGGCGGAGCGCATGCACTGCTCGCACGGCGAGGGCAGCCCCGCATTCGCCGCGAGGCGACCGGGCACCGAGCCCGCCTCCCCGCGGAAGCGTCGAGCCGAAGGGGGCGCGGGCAAGATGGAGAGGACCGGGCGCGGAGGGGCCGGCGGCGAGCCGCCCGAGCAGACCGACTGGCGGGACTGGGGCCTGGAGGGGCTTCCCGACGACCCCGCCGAGCGCGCCCGCGAGGCCGAGGTCAGGCTCGCCGAGGCCCTGGCGGTGTTGGACGTCCTAAAAGCACCAGGCCCTGGCTCTTTGACGAACGAGGAGAAGCACAGGGCGGGAGAGGCGGCGAGGAGGCTCTCGCCGGCGGTGAGGCTCGCGGACGTGACCAGGACCCTGTCGATCCCGAAGAGCACCTATCTTGACCAGGCGTCCAGGATCTCGAGGCCCGACCCCAAGGCCGCGCTCAGGGAGCGCGTGCGCGCGTCGTTCGAGGCGAGCGGCGGCGCCTACGGGCCTGAGTCCGTGACCGCCGACCTCAGGAGGGGACCCGGCGAGCCCGTCTCGTGGCGCGAGCTCGCGCCCGGGGACGCCGAGAGCCCCGTCGTCGCGTCCGAGAAGGTCGTGCGCCGGATCATGCGCGAGGAGGGCCTGGTCGCCCGCAAGGCGGCGCAGATGCGCCGGAGGGCGAGGTACCGCAGCTACCGGGGCGAGCTCGCGGAGCGCCCGGCCAACGTCCCACTGCGCGCGGACGGGACGCACGACTTCCGCGCGCCCGCGCCCGGCCTGCTCGTGGTCACCGACGTCACGGAGTTCAGGCTCGACGGGTACAGGGCGTACCTGTCGCCCGCGATCGACTGCTTCGACGGGTGGCCGATCTGCTGGAGGGTCTCGGTCCACGCCGACTCCGACCTGATGGTCGGCATGCTCAGGGACCTGGTGGGGATAGTCGGGCCGACCGAGGACCGGTCGCTCACGGTGCACACCGACGGCGGCGCCGTCTACATGGGGCGCGAGTGGCGCGAGGCGTGCGGCCCCGGGGTGGTGCGCTCGATGTCGAGGAGGGCCCGGAGCCCCGACAACGCGCGCGCCGAGGGGTTCTTCGGCACGCTCAAGTGCGACTTCTTCGAGGGCAGGGACTGGACCGGCGTGCCGTTCGACGAGTTCTCCCGCCTGCTCGGCGAATATATCGAGTGGTACAGGGACGGCAAGCTCAAGAAGGACCTAGGATGGAAGACCATTAGGGAGTATCGCGAGGAGAGGGGCCATGCGGCATAGCGCCGGGACATGGTCCGGAAAAACGTCCGAGGTCCCAACTTTCCCAATGAGAGCCAACCGGAAACCACGTCCCAGAATCAGCCCCCAAAGTGGGACGCACTTTCCCAACGAGCCTCAACCGGAAAATACATCCCGGAATCCAGCTGAATAGTGGGACACACTTTCCCAATCGGGTCCCAAGCGGAAACTGCATCCCATTCCAGACAAGAATTCCGGGACACACTTTCCGCAAACAAAGAAGGCCACATAACGTGGCCTTCAACTTATATATGTTCGGCGATACACCCAAGACAAGCCACGCCCCAACATCAGGGCGTCTGTCCAGGCGGAGGCATATAAGGTTCATCGCGAGTTCCGCACGCAAAGAAGGCCACTTAATGTGGCCTTCGTCTTGCGCAGGACTGTCCGAGCAGGGAACCTTATATGCCTCCGCCTGGACAGACGTTTCAGTTGTGGCTCAGCAGCTAGCAGCTACTTGATCTTGGTCGTACCCGGCGCCAAGTTGGGGTCGGTCTCGTTGGCCTCGGTCTGGAAGTGCTCGGTGTACACGTTCTTGCCGTCGCGGAACATCTCGTAGTACTGCATCTTGGCGTAATCCTCGCGCGCCTTGGTGGCGGCTGCTGCTGCGGCGTCGTCGCCGGTGACGTTGGAGGAGAGTGCCCAGCGCAGGCTGGCGTCCTCGTAGCCGACGGAGTTGATGGCGGGCAGCGACTCGCGCAGCGTCATGTGCGCTTTCTGGTAGTCGGTCAGCGGTGCGCCGATCAGCTGCATGAGCTGCGTGGACAGGTAGTTGGTGGACAGGTCGTCGACCTCACTCGTCTGCTTGCAACCGGCAACGTCGTAGTTGGCCCAGATGATGTAGTCGGTCTGCCACAGACGCTCCTGATGTGTGGCGTCGTCCTCGCCGTTAAACCACTTGTCGTTGAACTTGGACGGGAAGAACGGCTGATGGTCGCCCCAGAACACCACGACTACCTTGCGGTCGAGCTTGCTCAAGGCGTTGAGGAAGTAGCGCAGCGCCTGGTCGGACTGCTCGATGCACGAGACATACTCGTCGACATCGGAGAGCGTACCGTCCTCGACGGTCTTGGCGTCCAGGTCGGTCGTGTCGATATTCAGGTGCATCTGCTTGTCGACCGGCAGCAGACCCGTATCGTAGCCCGAGTGGTTCTGCATGGTCACGTCGAAGATAAACTGCGGATCGGCGTTCTGATCGAGCAGCTCAAGAATCTTGTCATAGGTAGCCTGGTCGGTCACCATGCCGCGCAGGGTATCGGCACCCTGGAAGTCGTTGATGGACAGGAACCGGTCAAAGCCAAAATCCTTGTAGACGTTCTCGCGGTTCCAGTTGGTGGCGTGGTTGGGGTGCATGGCCGTGGTGGAATATCCGAGCGACTTGAACTGCTCTGCCAGGTTCCCGGTCGTTTCCATGTTGTAGATGGTGTAGGGGTACACGCCCGAGCCAAGGTTGGCCATGGAGTTGCCGGTCATAAACTCAAACTCGGTATTGGCGGTGCCGCCGCCGTAGGCGCTCACGTAGAGCTTGCCGCGGCTGAGGCAGTTGGACAGGTTCTTAAAGTACTGCGGACCCTCGTAGCCGGCGCGCATGTTCTGGTAGATCGACAGATCCGAGAAGGTCTCGTTCATGATGGCGATGACCGTGGGCTTCTCGCTGTCGAACTGCTCCTTTGCGGCGGTGCGCTCGTCGCTCTTGGCAGCGTCGGACTTGTCGTAGGCCTTGGCGTACTTTTTGAGCGTGGCCTTGGCATCGTCGACGGAGTAGTCGGCGGGTTTGGGCGGCTTGATGGACTGCGCCGCACTAATAAAGGCAGGCAGGTAGCCCTCGCGCCAGTAGCTCTCGAGCGGGCGCCAGGTGTAGACGGTGATGCCGAGGGTGTTGTAGTAGTCGATGAGCGTGACGTGTGCGGTCACGCCGCCCAGGCACAGCACCGCCACGAGCAGGTTGGTGAGTAGCATGCGCTTGGCGTTGGCGGCGCCCTTCTGACGGTGCGGTGCCACCAGGCCGGCGTACTCGCATAGCAGCATGGCGATGGCGGTAAAGCCCATAGACAGCACGCAGAACAGTGAGATTGAGAAGGTGTAGCCGGTGCCGGCGACCGCGGCGGCGGTGGAGATGGCCGAAAGGTCGCCCGGCTGGATGGGCATGGATTTAAACGTGATGACGAAGAACTCGGCAATGCCCAGGACAAAGAGGGCAAAGGCCAGGACCGCGGGAGCTGCGCCGTGGCGCTGGAACAGGAAGAACAGGCCGACCATGAGCGTGGTGATGATGGCCCACTCGAGCAGGATGCACAGGGGGTAGACCCAGGTAAAGTCGTGGTTGGACGAGACCTCCATGCCCAGCAGCGCAAAGACGCCGGAGAGCAGCAGGCACAGGACGGCGGCGACGAGCGGTTTGCCCACAAAGGCGCCGCGCAGGCGGGCGAGCTTGCCGGTGGGGGCGGGGGCGTCGGGCCCGGCGAACGCAAAGACGCGCGGGGCGATGCGGTCGCGGGCGATGCTGGCCCAAGCGCAGCCGGTGAGGATGGCGTTGGTCAGGATGAGCATCACGAAGGCGAGCGGCTCGTTTTGCGCGACGAGGCCAATGGCGCCCCAAATGGTCAAAAAGAGCTGGAACAGGCCGAAGGCGACGCTCCAGGCGAAGGCGCCCTTGGCAACGGTGCCCGACTGAGCGCGAATGGCCTTGGCTTCGCGCGAGACAAGGTAGACGGTCGCCGCAAGACCGACGAGCGAGATGGCGGCAGCGAACATGCTGAGACTCCTCACAAACTTAAAACCTACGAAAGCGGGGGTTTACCCGATTGTTACCTAAATATGCGCTGCATTTGCGGGCTGCGCACAACAACCAGCCATATTAACGCGCATGTGCGGCGGTGTGGCGCAATGTAGCGGCGGCCTGCGCGATAATGGACGGGAATTACACGGAAACGTAAAGGCTTCTTAAAGAATTGGCGAGGATAGAGCTATGGGCGAGCAGGTTTGCAAGGCGGACATGGGCGGCGGCGGAGCTGCGGGCGTGGATGCGAACGGTTATCCGGTCGGGACTACGGGCAATGCGGTGCTGGACACGTTGGAGCACCGTTCCTCCACGCGCGCCTTCGCGCGTGATGACGACGACCGTCCCGTGGCGGTGACCGACGAGCAGCGGGCGGCGATTCTGCATGCGGCGAGTCGCGCGCCGTCGGCGGGCGCCATGATGATGTATTCCATCGTGAGCATCCGCGAGCAGGCTACGCTCGATCGCCTGGCCGACCTGTGCGACCACCAGCCCATGATCGCCAAGGCGCCCTGGGCACTTATATTTGTAGTCGACTATGCCAAGTGGATCGATCTGTTTGAGCGTGTGGGCTGCTTTGAGCCCGAGTTCGTCGAGCGCACGGGCAAGGCGCCCCGCCGTGCGCCGGGTTTGGGCGACTTTGCCATCGCGGCCCAGGACGCCGTGATCGCCGCGCAAAACGCCGTGGTTGCCGCCGAGGCCCTGGGGCTGGGAAGCTGCTACATTGGCGACATCGTGGAGAATGCCGAGGAAGTTGCCGAGCTGCTCGATCTGCCGTCCTATACCATGCCGCTGTCGATGCTCATCATCGGCACGCCCCGGAAGGAGCGTCCGGCGATTGCGCATCCCGTGGTGAACCTGGTGCACGAGGAGCGCTACTGCCGCGCCGATGCTGCGACTATGGATGCGCAGGTGGCCGAGATGGACGCGATGTTCCGCCCGCATGCCCGCGAGGTGGGGGAGCGCGTCGTGGACATCTATACCCGCAAGCACACGAGCCCCTTTATGGCCGAGATGAGCCGATCCATGGAGTGGTGGTTCAAAAATTGGCTCGGAAAATGACGGATATGACAAAGGGACGGTCCCTTTGTCACATTCCATATCGCCGCGGTGGCCTAAAGGCCGTATAAATGTTTATCTAGCTGGGAAAACAGTGCCATTCAAACATGGGCCGATTGCCTATAATTCCTTCGAACATTAAAGTTGGGAGGAAACCGGCTTATGGAACAAAAGGCCAAGGAGGCAGCCTCGCACGCTGCGATTCCTGTGAGCATCTCGGCGATGCTCGTCACGCTGGGCGTGGTGTACGGCGATATTGGCACCAGCCCTATGTATGTAACCAAGGCGCTCGTTGCCGGCAACGGCGGCATCGGAAGCGTGACGGAGGAGTTCGTGCTCGGCGCGCTCTCCCTTGTCGTGTGGACGGTCACGCTGCTGACCACCATCAAGTATGTGCTCATCTCGCTGCGCGCCGATAACCATGGTGAGGGCGGCATCTTTGCCCTGTACAGCCTGGTCAAGCGCTGCGGCAAGTGGCTTATCATCCCCGCCATGCTGGGTGGCGCCGCGCTGCTCGCCGACGGCATCCTGACGCCGGCCGTTACCGTTACCACGGCCATCGAGGGTCTGCGCACCATCCCGGCGGTCCATGCCGTGCTGGGCGATGACCAGGGTCGCGTCGTCGCCATTACGCTCGCCATCATCATCGTGCTCTTCTTGGTGCAGCGCATCGGTACGGCCAAGATCGGTCACGCCTTTGGCCCCATCATGACACTGTGGTTCCTGTTCCTGGGCGGCACGGGTCTGTTCTTTGTCTTCCAGCATCCCGCCGTGCTGCTGTGCCTCAACCCGGTGCGCGGCATCGCCTTTTTGCTGAGCCCCAACAACCATGCGGGCATCATGATTCTGGGCAGTTGCTTCCTCGCCACCACCGGTGCCGAGGCGCTCTACTCCGACATGGGCCACGTCGGCCGCGGCAACATCTACGCCACCTGGCCGTTCGTTAAGTGCTGCCTGCTGCTTTCCTATATGGGCCAGGGCGCTTGGCTTATGAACAACGCTGCCAACCCCGAGCTCATGGGCATTGCTGACCTCAACCCGTTCTACCAGATGCTCGCCCCGGGCCTGCGCCCGTTTGCCGTAGGCCTTTCCACCATCGCGGCCATCATTGCCTCGCAGGCGCTCATCACCGGCGCGTTTTCGCTGGTGTCCGAGGCCAGCCGCCTGGACCTTATGCCGCACATGCAGGTCTTCTACCCTGCCGAGACCAAGGGCCAGCTCTACATCCCCATGGTCAACAACGTCATGCTCGTGGGCTGCGTCATCGTGGTGCTGCTGTTCCAGAACTCGGCGCATATGGAAGCCGCCTACGGCCTTGCCATTACGCTCACCATGATGTGCACCACGCTGCTGCTCTTCTTCTACCTGCACGAGGAGCGCAAGCTCAAGGTTGCTCCGTGGATCTTCGCGGCCTTCTTCCTTTTGCTCGAAGGCTTCTTCTTTGTGAGCTCGCTCACCAAGTTCTTCCACGGCGGCTACTTCACCATCCTTATGGCTGCACTCATCATGGGCATTATGGTGTGCTGGTACAACGGCACGGCGGTCGAGCAGCGCCAGTTTACGCTGCTGCCGCTGCGCAGCTACCTGCCGCAGCTCAAGCGTCTGCGTGACGACGACCGTTACGAGCGCATGAGCGACAACGTCGTGTACCTGACCAAGGACACCCATACCGACTACATCGACCGCGATATCGTCTACTCGATCTTGGACAAGCATCCCAAGCGCGCCCGCGCCTGGTGGTTTGTGAATGTCGAGACCATGGACGAACCGCACACCTTTGCCTATTCGGTCGAGACGTTCGGCACCGACTACGTGTTCCGCGTGCATCTGTACCTGGGCTACAAGATCAACCAGCGCGTCAATGCCTACCTGCGTCAGGTTGTTCAGGACCTGGCTGCCACCGGCGAGCTGCCGCCGCAGACGCATGACTACTCGGTCTACAAGGATCCGGGTAACATCGGCACGTTCAAGTTCGTCCTGATCCGTAAGCTTCTGGCGCCCGAAAGCGATGTGGAGCCCAGCGAGCGTACGGCCATCACGCTCAAGTACATCATCCGCCGCGCCGCCGGCACGCCCGCGCGTTGGTACGGCCTGGAGAACTCCAACGTAAGCTTTGAGTACGTGCCGCTGTTCACCAAGTTCAAGGCCGTGAACAAGATGCAGCGCCTGGCTCCCAACGAGCGGCCGTAGTCGACACTCGAGATTTGTCTACGAACGGGCGGGCTTGTAATGACGGGGATTGAGTCCTGGGAGGAAACCATGGATGCAAAGGTGCTTGACGGTTGCGATCTTGCTGCCGAGCTGGTGCGTGAGGCGCGCGTCGACGCCGCCGAAGATCGGTTCTTTACG
Source organism: uncultured Collinsella sp. (assembly GCA_902469665.1). GTDB lineage: Bacteria > Actinomycetota > Coriobacteriia > Coriobacteriales > Coriobacteriaceae > Collinsella. The sequence continues at coordinate 8,010 of CABRDE010000031.1, forward strand.
AATCGTGCCAACATGGACATGGCCGATCGTGTGATTTCGGTCGTGGTGACGGTGTTTGCCGTGGCGTGCGTTTGCGCGCTGCTCGCGCACGTGCTGTTTGTCTAACGACCGCAGGCTGCAAAGGCTATACACTTGGAACCACCACAAGGGGAAACCACCACAAGGGTGCCTGTCCCCTTTGTGGTGGTTTTTGTTTTTGAGAGAGGGGCGGGACGCTGATGGACGTCCGTACGGACGGCGATATTGCCGATAGCTTTTGGTGGCGGCGCACAACGCTGACGCGCCGCACTCCTCTGTATGACGCCTGCGTATCGGTGGGGCTGCTGGTCGCGGCGACGATTGTGGGCGCGCTGCTCGACCATCCGGGTCTCGCGCCGAGCATCATGATCGTCTATGTGTTCGCCGTTCAGCTGTGCGCATTCTTTACCTGGAGTCGCCTGTATTGCTTGCTGAGCTCGGCTGCCGCCGTGGCGCTCTACAACTTCTTGTTTGTCGACCCGCGCTACTCGCTGTCGCTTATCGACCGCGGCTATCCCGGCATGTTCTTCATCATGTTCGTGGTCTCGCTTGTGTCGAGCTCGATTGCGTTGGCCCTGCGCCGCGCCTTGGCACAGGCTGCCGCCAGCGACCGCCGCACGCATATGGTGCTCGAGACCAATCGCATGCTGCAGCGGTGTGCCGATCAGCATCAGATCGTTCACGCCATGGCCACGCAGCTGGCGCGTCTTTCGGGCTGTCCGGTCGTGTGGTACAGCGCCGACGCCGAGGGCGATGACCTGCTGCCGCGTGCGACGTACACGGCCGTGGGCGATGCCGCGCCGGTGCACGAACTGGCGCCGCAGATGCCGCCGCGGCTCTCGGCGTCCGCCTACGTGGGAACGCCGCTCGATGCCACGTTTGGCGGCTCGGCGTTTTATGGCATCTACCTGACGGTTCGCACGGGCGACGGTTTCGTGCGCTCGGGCGACCCCGCCTCGGTGGTGGGCGTGCTGGCTATCGTTGCCAAGCCCGACGTGCTGACGCATGAGGAACGGACGCTTGCCGATGCCATCGTGAGCGAAGGCGAGCTGGCGCTCGATCGCGCCCGCGCCATGGAGGCCCGCGAGGAGGCGGCGGTACTCGCCAAAAACGAACAGCTGCGCGCCAACCTGCTGCGCTCCATCTCGCACGATCTGCGCACGCCGCTTACCAGCATTTCGGGTAATGCCGACGTGCTGCTCGATCAGGGCTCGACCGGCACCGCCGTGCTCGATGCCCAGACGCGCCGCGGCCTGCTTCTATCCATTCGCTCGGATGCGCTGTGGCTCAACGCCACTGTCGAGAACCTGCTCGCCATCACCAAGCTCGAGGGCGGCGGCATGCATCTGTCGACTACGCTCGAGCTTATGGACGATATCGTCGAGGAGGCGCTGCGCCACGTAAGTCCGGCCGTGCGCGAGCACGACCTTAAGGTGGTGCCGTGCGACGAGCCGGCGCTCGTTAACGTCGATGCGCGCCTGATGGTGCAGCTGGTGGTCAATCTGGTGAACAATGCCATCACCTATACGCCCGCAGGCTCGCATATCGTGATTTCGATTGGCGTCGACGATGGACGCGTGGCGTGCTCGGTGGCCGATGACGGCCCGGGCATTGCGCCCGAGGACCGCGAGCGAATCTTTGAGTCGTTCTACACCGCCAACCACGGTCTTGCCGACAGCCATCGCAGCGTGGGCCTGGGTCTTTCGCTCTGCCGCTCCATTGCGCTGACGCATGGCGGTAGCATAGAGGTTGCCGCGGCGGACCCGCACGGCTCGGTCTTTACGATTGAGCTTCCCGTCGCCGATGTTTCGTTTGATAAGGAGTAGCGCTGTGCCGAACTCTGCTGTAAAACCGCTCATCTTGGTCGTTGAGGACGACCCCGCCGTTCGCAATCTTATCGTTGCCGCGCTCGAGGCGCACGGCTTGCGCCATATGGCCGTGGAGACCGCCCATGCCGCCATCGCCGCTGCCTCGTCGCAGGCGCCGAGCATCGTGCTACTCGATCTGGGCCTGCCCGATATGGACGGCGTCAAGGTGGTGGAGTCGGTGCGCGCATGGTCGGGCATGCCGATCATCGTGGTTTCGGCGCGCAGCGAGGACGCGGACAAGATCCGCGCGCTCGATGCCGGTGCCGACGACTACCTGACCAAGCCGTTTTCGGTCGAGGAGCTGCTCGCGCGCATTCGTACGACACTCAGGCGCCTTTCGTATGCGCAAACGGGCGGCGTTGCCTCCGAGGGCTCGTTCGATACCGGTGAGCTGCATATCGATTTTGATGCCGGCATCGCCACGATGGATGGCGAGGAGCTGCATCTGACGCCGATCGAGTACAAACTGCTATGCCTGCTGGCGCATAACGCCGACAAGGTGCTCACGCACCAGTCTATCCTGCACGAGATTTGGGGCACGGCAACCAAGAGCGACCTGGCGAGCCTGCGCGTCTTTATGGGCACGCTGCGCAAGAAGATCGAGTCCGACCCCGCGCATCCGCGCTACATCCAAACCCACGTAGGCATTGGCTACCGCCTAGTTACCCAAGGCTAGATCGCCAACCACCGTCCCAATATGAGTTGCGGTGAAATAGTTCCTGTTTAGGCCTTTGCCAGGCATTTTTAGGAACTATTCCACCGCAACTTTGTTATTTGCCCTTGGGCTTGCTGGCGTAGAACTTCTTCTTTTTGGGCTTGCCGGCGGGGGAGGGTTTGCCGGCAAAGTTCGACTTGCCGTTGCCGGTCTGCGCGTGCGCGGGTACTGCCGCACGGGGCTTTCGGGCCTCGGGGTTGCGCAGCTCCTCGGTTCGCTCGGCAATCTCCTCGGCGCTAAAGCCGACTTCGGCCATGGCGTCCTCGATGGGCAGGCGGCGCACGATATAGCAATGGTGCACCTTCTGGTTGCGCGCGAAATCCTCGGGGATGGTCTGTGCCGTAATGTCCTCCAGCACCACGCCCGCGCGTGCGAGCTTGCGCGTTTCGGGGCGGAAGCCGCGCAGGTTGCAGCTAAAGATGGCATGGCCGCCCTGCGCGAGCAGGCGCGATACGCCGGCCAAAAGCTCGACATGGTCGCGCTGAACATCCCAGGTGCGACGGCCCATCTTGGACGAGTTCGAAAACGTGGGCGGGTCGACGAAGATCAGATCCCAGCGGTTGTGCGTCTGGCGCTGGTCACGAATCCAGGCGAGCACGTCGTCGCGCACAAAGTGATGCTGCGGCCCCACAAAGCCGTTCTGACGCATATTGCGCTCGGCCCAGTCCAGGTAGGTGTTGGAAAGATCGACCGTCACGGTCTCCTCGACGCCGCCGTCTGCCGCGTAGCAGGTGGCGGTGCCGGTGTAGGCAAACAGGTTGAGGAAGCGGCGCGCCTGCTTGGCGTGCTCGCGCACTAGGTTGCGGGTGACGCGGTGATCCAGGAAGATGCCCACATCCAGATAGTCGTCAAAGTTGACGGCAAAGGTGAGCCCGCCCTCTTCGATGAGCGGCAGGCGACGGCGCGCGATGTTGGCGCGCTCGCCCGACGCGCCCTTGCCGGCGCCCTGCTTGCCGTACTGCGAGCCGCCGCGCGAACGCATGCGGGCCTTGGCGTGCACGTGCTCGGCCGGAACATCTAGGATGCGCGGCGCGATGGCCAGAATGTCGAGCATGCGGGCCTGGGCCAGTGCGGGGTCGATGGTCTTGGGCGCGGCGTATTCGGCGATGACGAGCCAGCGGCCCGGCGTCTGCGGGCAGCCCTCGTACAGATCGATGGCGGCGGAGTAATCGGGCAGGTCGGCATCGTAGACGCGGTAGCAGCTCACGCCCTCGCGCTTGGCCCACTTGCGACGCAGGCGGGCATTTTTGCGCAGGCGGTTGGCGAACTGCTCGGACTCCGGGATGAGCACGGGCAGCGGCTTTCCGTCGCCCAGGTCGAGCGTGGCGGCGGGCTCGGGCATGGCGGGGGCGGGGGCTTCGTCGCTGATGACGTCGTCGGCGCCCGCAGTCTCGCCCTCAGCATCCGCGCTGGTCGCAGCCTCAAACGCTGCGGCGGCGTGGTCGAGCGAAGGCCAGACTTCGACGGTCGCCTCCTCGTTGTTGGGCATGACGGCAATCGAGCGCTCGGGCTCGGCGTGGAGCGCGCGGGCCAGCAATCCGTCGCGGGTGAGTGCGGCGACCGGCGCCGCGGCAAGCTCGGGCGCGCGGCGCAGCTCGCCGACCAGCGTCATGGCGTCGTGCATGAGCGAAAGCGGTGTCTCGGTCGTATCCGCGATCACGGCGGCACCGGCGACGGCGCCCGCGTGGTCCAGCACGGTGGCGGACTTGGCGGCGCAAAAATCGACAAAGCGCTTGTAGCCGGCGCACTTGACCATGCGCTCAGCGGTCTTGCGGGCGGCGGGGTCAACATCCACGGCCACGATGCGTGCCTGGCGCTCGCGTGCTGCCGCCTCGCGCTCGCGTGCCTCGGTAAGCAGCTGCTCCCACAGGGCGGCGTCGTGCAGCTGCCAGCCCTCAAAGCCCCAGCGCTCGCGGGCGGCGCCCGGTGCACGGTCAGTCAGGATATTCACGGCCTCCAGCAGCAGGCCGCCGCCGGCGCACGAGGCGTCGATCAGCGTGGGCAGAGCCTCGTTCTCGTAATCGTCGGCCGTCAGCTCGCGCTCGCACAGCATGGTCCAGCCGACCTGCGAAAGCACCAGGGCGGCGTAGTCGGGGCGCAGCACGTGCGTACCCTCGCCGGCGCGGGTCGCCGCGGGCGGCAGGCGCTTGAACAGCGGGTCGCCCGAAAGATCCAGGCTGATGCTCGCGCGGCGCTGGCGCAGCGAAAGCAACAGGTGAACGTCGGGATCGGCAACGTCGACATCGGCGCGACGGCCCGTGGTCTCGGCCAGACGGTCGCACAGCGCGTCCTTGGCGCGCAGGGACGAGAAGCGCGTGTTGCGCAGCTGCTCGGTCACGCCGCGGGCGGTGATGGCGATGGTGGCGCCGGGGCGGATGATGGTCTCCCAGGTGATGTCGTAAACGCTATCGTACAGCTCGTCGGCATCCTGCGCCTCAAAGCGCCCGAGCACCGCAAACACGCGGCTCGCTAGGCGCGACCACAGACAGGCGCGGTAGCCTTCTTCGAGCTCGCCCTCAAATGTAGCGCGGCCCTTCAGCCGGCGAACATGCGAAAGCCCGAGGCGTTTAAGCTCGTCGGCGAGTGCGGACTCAAAGCCCTCGGGGCAGCTTGCGTAAAATTCCATGGGTGACCTCTCTGGTTGCGTCGCTCCATTATATGATGGATACTTCGTTTACTCTCGCCCCCGAAAGGAACCCATATGATTGATGCGTGCCCCGATTCCGCCGTGCTCTTTTTTGACGTGGACGGCACGCTGACGTCGTTCGATCCCGACAACATGACCGACAAGGACTTTTCGGCGGTTCACCCCTCGCAGACGGTCGTCGAGGCGTTTCATCGTCTGCGCGACGCGGGACACCAGGCATTTATCTGCACGGGTCGTCCCCTGTGGCTCATCGCGGACAGCTTGCGTGCGCTCGACCCCGCGGGCATCGTTGCCATGGCAGGCGCCACGCTCGAGGTCGAGGGCCGCGTGGTGCATGAGGACTGCTTTGACGAAGACATTGTTGCGGAGCTCGCTCGCCGTATGGTCGCGGCAGGGATTGAAGCCTTTTTCGAGACCAACGTGGCTACTTTTGCCCTGGAACCCGCGGGCGTTGAGCAGTCGTCTCTGATCGGCACTTCTGTGGTGCACAGCACCGAGGAAATGCGCGTCGACGGCCGTCTGCGCGTGGGCAAGGTAGGCATCGTCGCGAGCGACCTGGCTCGCGTAGCCAACGATGATGGCTTTATCGATCGCGAGTTTGAGCTGTGCAACACCGGTGGTCAGAATCGCGAGCTGAGCCCCAAGGGCATCGACAAGGGCGTGGGCGTGGCGCGAGCGCTGGAATACCTGGGTCGCACCGGCAACGCGCGCACCTTTGGCTTCGGCGATTCGGGTAACGACCTGGGCATGCTCGCTGCGGTCGAGACGGCTGTCGCCATGGGCAACGCCATGCCCGAGGTCAAGGCGGTCGCCGACTACGTGACCGACGATGTCGCACACGACGGCACCGTCACAGCGATGCAGCATTTCGGCCTCATCTAATGAATCCCGCGTTCTGACGTTTGCTCAAACTGCGACTCTTTGCTTTTGCATGCTCAATCGATTTATCAATCCAAACACTGAGGTGTTTATACCGTTCGCCGAGAAGATAAAAAACCGCAGCTCACGCCTTGATAAACGTAGGTAAAGTGTTTAGCAGTTTATCGGTCGTATGCTAACGAAAGGAATCAGGCAGATGGCAATCAAGGTGTTCGCTGACGGTGCAAACCTCGAAGGCATGCTCGACATGTACGAGAACGGCAACGTTCAGGGTTTCACGACCAACCCGTCCCTTATGAAGAAGGGCGGCGTGATGGATTACCGCGCGTTTGCCAAAGAGGTTCTGGCTCACATCACCGATGTGTCCGTCTCGTTTGAGGTCTTTGCCGACGACGTCGAGACCATGGAGGTCGAGGCCCGCGAGATCGCTACCTGGGCCGAGAACGTCTACGTCAAAATTCCGTGCGTGACCACCAAGGGCGAGTCCACCGCTGAGCTGGTCCGCAAGCTTTCGGCCGACGGTATCAGGGTCAACGTCACTACCATCTTTACGCCTACGCAGGTCGATGAGATGGTCGAGGCCGTTGACGCCGAGACGCCGTCCATCATCTCGCTCTTTGCCGGCCGCATTGCCGATACCGGCGTCGATCCCATTCCGTTTGTGACGGAGTCGGTTAAGAAGGCCGCCGTCAAGCCCAACTGCGAGGTCCTGTGGGCATCCACGCGCGAGCTCATCAACATCTATCAGGCCGAAGCCTGCGGTTGCCAGATTATTACGGTGCCCAACAGCATCCTGGCCAAGCGCAAGAACATCGGCCGTGACCCGTACGAGGTCTCGCTCGACACCGTGCGCGGCTTTGCCAAGGATATCGCCTTGCTCGGTTTCCATATCCTGCCGTAGCGCGAACACTGGCTACGCCGCGGGTTGTTCGCCCCGGCCTTTCCTTTCCCTATCGCTCACGCGCTTCGCGAGGGTCGCGCTAGGCAAAGGAAAGGCCGGGGCTGCCGACACGAACTTGCCGGTAGGCTGGTGATTGGCTTCCATATTCTGCCGTGGACAAAGGTACCCCCGCCTGCGCCGTGCAAAATTGAGAGTATTCAGCAAGGTAAAGGCTTTTACCAGCTAGCTGAAGCACGGAACAGCCCCCGTTTTGGCTCTGACGACGCTAAAACGGGGGCTGTTTGTGACTTTATTGCCTCTGGGGGGCATCCGGAACGGCGGAATTTGCAGAATACTCGCGATTCTGCACGTCGCGAGAGGGGGGACCCTTGCTTTAGGCGGTTTACTTCCCCTGCACCATGGTGAGGGAGATCTTTTTGCGGTCGCGATCGACCTTTTCGACCCACACCCTGACCGTGTCGCCGACGCGCACCACGTCGCTCGGTTGCTTGACGAAGCGGTTGGCCAGTTTGGAGATGTGCACGAGGCCGTCCTGGTGCACGCCCACGTCGACGAAGGCACCAAAGTCGACGACGTTGCGCACCGTGCCCTTGAGTTCCATGCCGGGCTCCAGGTCGTCGATGGAAAGCGCTGAGCGGCTAAAGACCACCTCGGGCGCGTCGTCTCGCGGATCGCGGCCGGGCTTCTTGAGCTCGTTGACAATGTCGATGAGCGTCAGGGTGCCGCAGTCCAGGTCGCTTGCCAGCGCCGAGATGCTGCCCAGACGGCGCTCGATGTCGGGCACGCCGCCACGGCTGAGCTCACTGGCCGCCACACCTGCGCGCTCCAGGACGGCCGTGGCCACCTCGTAGCTTTCGGGGTGGACGCTCGTGGCGTCGAGCGGGTTCTTGCCGCCGCTGATGCGCAGGAAACCCGCGGCGTTGAGGTATGCCTTGGGTCCCAGCTTGGGGACCTTCTTGAGCTGGCGGCGATCGGTGAAGGCACCGTTTTCCTCGCGGTAGGCCACGATGTTCTTGGCCACGCTCGGCGTGATGCCCGATACGTATCCCAGCAGGCTCGCGCTCGCGGTGTTTACATCGACACCCACACGGTTGACGACGTCCTCCACCACGTGGCCCAGCGTGCGCGAGAGCTCGGCCTGGTCAAGGTCGTGCTGGTACTGGCCCACGCCGATGGACTGGGGCGGAATCTTGACGAGCTCTGCCAGCGGGTCTTGCAGGCGACGGCCCAGGCTCATGGCGCCACGCACGGTGACGTCCAGGTCGGGGTATTCCTGGCTGGCGAGCTCGGAGGCGGAGTACACCGACGCGCCGGCCTCGTTGACGATGGTGTATCGCAGCCCAGGCGCCTGCTCGGCGATGAACTCCGAGACGACTTCCTCGGTCTCACGGCTGGCGGTGCCGTTGCCGATGACGATGGTGTTGACGTCGTCCTTCTTGACGAGGCGGGCGAGCTCGCGCTTAGTGCCGGCGACGTCGTGGCGCGGTTTGGTGGGGTAGACCACGCCGTGGTCGAGCAGCTTGCCGGTCTCGTCCATGACGGCGACCTTGCAGCCAGTGCGGTAGCCCGGGTCGAGCGCGAGCACGCGGGCGCCTCGCACGGGGCGTGCCGAGAGTAGACCCTCGAGATTCTTGGCAAAGACGTTGATGGCCTCGGTCTGGGCGCGAACGGTGAGTTTGGCGCGGGCCTCGCGCTCCAGCGAGGGGGCCATGAGGCGCTTGTAGCCGTCGGCGATGGCGGCATCGAAGATGGGAGCAAACACGCCCTGACGACGGGGCCAACGGCTGCCGAGGCGTGCCGTGGCGGCAGCGCCGTCGACGTTCACGCGCACGCGGAGCTTGCCCTCGCGCTCACCGCGGTCGATAGCCAGCACGCGGTGGTTGGGTATACGGCGCAGCGGCTCGTCATAGCTGTAGTACGGCTCGTAGGGAGTTTTTTCGGCGGGGTCGGTGGCCTCGACGACGATGTCGGCGGTGTTTTGCGTAAAGGCGCGCAGGTCGGCGACGTTCTCGGGGTCCTCAGCCACCGTCTCGGCCACGATGTCCGCCGCACCGGCGAGCGCCTTCTCGGGCGTGTCGAAGCCGGCCTCCTCGTTGACGTATGCCGCGGCGGCGTCGAGTGCGCTGCCCTTGGCGGATGCCTGCATGATGATCATATTGGCGAGCGGCTCCAGGCCGGCCTCGCGGGCCTTCTGTGCGCGGGTCATGCGCTTTTTGCGGTAGGGCTTGTAGAGGTCCTCGACACGCTGGAGCTGTGTGGCCTCGCGAATCTGCTGTTCGAGTTCGGGCGTGAGCTTGCCCTGGGCGTCGATGAGCAGAATGACGTCCTCCTTGCGCTGCTCAAGATTGCGCAGGTAGGACAGGCGCTCGTCGAGTGCGCGCAGGGCGACGTCGTCCATGCCGCCCGTGGCTTCCTTGCGGTAGCGCGAGATAAAGGGAATGGTGTTGCCCTCATCGATGAGCTTGACGGCTGCCTCGATGTTGGCGGTCTTAAGATTGAGCTCGTGGGCGAGCTGAGCGATAAGATCCATGAAACTCCTTGCGTTTGAGGTGCGTTTGCAGCACAGAGCTACCAAGGATACCACCCGTCCCAAAAGACTGTTTTGGGGCGAACGAATCAAGTCGAGGTGCAAAATAGCCCCCGCCCCAGAAAAAACGTCGGCAAGGTAGCAAAATGCCCCGCGGGCAGGAGGCTGCTCGTGGGGCGAAGAAGAGGGGCTTATTGGTGGCGGACCGAGGGGCTCGCATGGGGTTTCTGCCGCGGCCGCTCTTAAGGCATTACAGCTCGACGAGCTGGCCGGTTTCGGCGGCCTCCTTGATAGCGTTGAGAAGCGTGAGCGTCTTAACGTTGTCGGCGGGGGTCACGACGGGCTCGACCTCGCGGCGGACAACCTTCACAAAGTGCTTGAGCTGCATCTTGTGCGGCAGCGCCGGGTCGACGGCCGGGATCTCCATCTGCAGCGGCTTGTGCCAGTTGGAGGCGCCGTCGTAGGAGAACTGGTGCAGGCGGGGCAGCGATAGGGCGCCCAAGGTTCCGCCAATAAAGTAGGCGTCGGCGTCGAAGGGGCGGTACTGCGGATCCTCGCGAGCGGTTGCCTCCCAGTTCCAGGGGCTGGCGGTGGCGTCGGAGATGGTCATGCTCGCAAGCGCGCCATCGGCAAAACGGACGTTGACCACGGCGGAGTCCTCGGTCTCAAAACCGCGGGCGGCGCTGGACTGCATGCCCTGGACGGCAACGGGCTCGCCCAGCAGGTAACGGAGCAGGTCGACGTCGTGAACCAGGTTGACCAGGATCGGGCCGGCACCCTTCTTGCGGCGCCACTCGACGTCGAAGTACTCGTCATTCTTATAGATCATGTAGTGGAAGCTCGACACGGTGAGCTTGCCCAGCTCGCCGGACTCGATGATCTCCTTGGCCTTATTGACGAAGGGGTTGTGGCGACGGTGCTGACCCACGAGCACGGGTACACCGGCGGTCTCGGCCTCGGCGGCGAAGGCCTGGGCATCCTCCAGGTCGTTGGAGATCGGCTTTTCGACCAGCGGCACGATGTTGCGCTTCACGGCCTCGCGGGCAACGCCCAGGTGCAGGTCGTTGGGGGTGGCGATGATGACGGCCTCGGGCTTGACCTCGTCCATCATCTGGGCGGGATCGGTGAAGAACGGCACGCCGGCGGCCTCGGCCGTGGCGCGGGCGCCCTCAAAGGCGTCGGCGATGGCGACGAGCTCGGCCTCGGGCTCCTCGGTGACAAAGCGGATGTGGTTACGGCCCATGGCGCCGGCGCCGATAACGGCAATGCGGACGGGGTTGAGCTCAGACATTTCGACTCCTTAATACTGGTGGCGGTGGAATGTGACAAAGGGGCAGTCCCTTTGTCACATTGGCAATTACTAAGCGGACTTCTTCTTGCTGTCGGAGACCATCATGTAGACGGTGAGCACGACGGCGATGGCGGCGATTACGATGGCGCCGTAGAAGGACTGCTGGTAGGCGGCGCTGCCGGCCTCGGCGTGATACAGCACGGCGGTGATGGGCTGGCTGATCCAGGTGGAGGCGGCGTAACCCAAAAACATGATGCCGTAGTTGACGCCGATGTTGCTGGTGCCAAAGGCGCCACCGGTGAGCGGCGGGTAGATGACGAGCAGGGCGCCAAAGCTAAAGCCGAGCAGGGCGAGCGCCACAAAGAACATGCTCTGTGTAAAGCTCATCGACATGATGACGAGCGCGACGATGGTGACGACAAGGCTGATGAGCAGCGACTTGTAGGCGCCGAGTTTGTCGATGATCTGGCCAAAGGACAGACGACCGACCAGGTTGGCGCAGGTGTTGACGGAGACGACCACACCGCCGAGGGCGACGGCCGCGGCACTCGTGGGGTCGGCGAAGAGCTGGACGGCGGCGATGGAGGCAACCTTGCCCACGAGCAGGGTGCCCGCGGTGGCGGCAAAGGCGAAGGTGACGATGAGGACCCAGAAGCGCGGGGTCTTGACCATCTCGCCCGGGGTGAGGTCACCGAAGGTGCCGGCGTGCGCGCTACCCTTGGGGGCCTCGAAGCCCTCGGGCAGCCAACCGGCCTCGGGGGCCTTCAGGAACAGGGCGGAGGCGGCGATCGTCACAAAGAAGATGACGCCGAGTGCCTTGAGGGCGCCAAAGATGCCCAGGCTCGGGATGAGCAGCGAGGCGAGCACCGGGGACAGCACGGCGGGGCCGGCGGTCGAAGCGGCCAGGGTGATGCCGGAGGCGAGACCCTTCTTGTCGATGAACCACTTTTGGCCGGTGGTGAGCGCCGGGTTGTAGCCCAGGCCGTTGCCGATGGCGGCGACGAGCGAGAACCACAGGTAGAACTGCCACGGCTCGGTGACGGTGCCGGACATGAACCAGCCCAGGCCGTAGCACACGGCGGCGGCGATCACGACGTTGCGCGGGCCGATCTTATCGGAGATGCGGCCGGCGAAGATGCCCGTCACGGCCATGATGGTCTGAAAGACCGGGAAGGCCCAGGTAAGAGCGCTGGACCACTCGGGGTAGACGGCGAGCAGGTTCTTGCTCACGACGGAATACAGCGCGATGGAGCTGATGAAGAACATGGTGACGCACGCGGCGGAAAGCACGACGGCGCGACCCTTGTTGGAGTTGCTGGAAGCCATTTGACTCTTTCTAATCGATACGGGGGAGGAGCGGGCGTGTCCGCGGGGCCTCCCTGTCAGGTTGGTTTACTGGTCGGTCGGCTTGGCGACGCCGGACTCATCGGACCAAAGCTCGACACCCTTGTTCTTGAGGTAGTTGTCGGCATAGGCGCGACGGCCGCCGGGCTTGGCGGTGAGATCGCCCATCATGTTGGAGAAGCCGCCGTCGACCTTGATGGCGTCGCCGGTGGTAAAGTCCGAGCGCTTGGACGCCAGGAACATGACGGCGTTGGCGATATCGCTGACCTCGCCGATGCGGCGCGTGGCGATCAGACGGCTGCGGCTCTTTTCGACCTCGGGGTCGGCGTAGAAGTTGGCCGACATCGGGGTCTTAACGAAGCAAGGCTCGACGCAGTTGGAGCGGACGCCGTAGGGGCCCCACTCGGCGGCGAGCATCTTGGACATCATGTTGACGCCGGCCTTGGTGGAGCTGTACACGCCCGAGAACGTCTCGGGGGAGTGACTGGCGACGGTCGAGATGTGCACTAGGCGGCCCTGGCCGGCCTTGATCATCTCGCGACCAAAGCGCTGCGAGGTGATGAAGTAACCGGTGAGATTGACGTTGAGCACCTGCTCCCAGTCGCTCAGCGGCAGGTCCTCCATGGCGGCGAAGCGCAGGATGCCGGCGGTGTTGACGAGGACGTCGACGCGACCGAAGTCGGCGATGGTGGCATCGACGGCGGCCTGAACCTCGGTCTCGTCGGTAGCGTTCATCTTGTAGCCCTCGGCGTGGATGCCAAACTCGGCAGCGAGGTCGGCGGCTGCGGCCTTGACCTTTTCCTCGTCTAGATCGAGCAGGACGACGTTGGCGCCATTGCGGGCGAACTCGCGGCAAATCTCGACGCCCATACCGCCGAGCGCGCCGGTCACGGCGCAGACATCGCCCTCGAGCTTAAGCCAATTGCTCATAGGAACTTCCCTTCTTGTGCCTCCCGGTGGGTCGCTCCCATTAACCGACCCACGTGGTTTTCGCTGGTTATCGTATGCTTTGCATTTGCGCAGGTGAATTGCATATTTGTTAGAATGGTGTTAACCGTAGGTTTACACTGCGCAATGCAGTTTATTTTCAATTGTGCGCGTGACCTGCGAAAACAACCCCCTGTGGCACCATGCGGTCACAGGCGCGAAAACGGGAGATTGACGTGTACGATCGACGACTCGAGGCCATATCGGCCGCCGCGGAGCTGGGAAGCTTCTCGCGTGCGGCGGCAAAATTGCGTGTGTCGACTCCGGCGCTCGTCAAGCAGGTGTCGGGCTTCGAGGCCGAGTTCGGCATCACGCTGTTCGAGCGCTCGCACTCGGGCGTCAAGGTGACGCCGGCCGGCGCACTGCTGGTGGATGACGCGCGCTCGATCATGCGCCAGTCCGAGGATGCGTTACGCCGTGCCCGGCGCGCGGCGGGCGATGGCGGTGCCGTGCGCCTGGGCGTGTCGATGATGTGCCCGGGGCGCCAAACGCTGTCGATGTGGTCGAGCATCCACGATCTGGAACCGTCGCTGCGATTTGAGATTGTGCCGGTAAGCGACCTCTATGACGAGCGCGAATCCGTCATGCGCAGCCTTGGTCGCGAGGTGGATGTGGTGCAGTCGAGTTTTTCGACACCGCGCTGGGGTGACACCTGTCAAAAGCTCCGCATCGTTAACGTGCCGTTTTATATCGACCTGCCGCGCACGAGCCCGCTGGCGCGCAAGAATCGCATCACGGTTGCCGACTTGGAGGGCATGCGCCTGCGCGTGCTCCGTCACGGCAACGACGCTATGGACAGCCTGCGTATCGATCTGTTGGCCGACGGTGGCGTGGACGTGATCGACGTGGACAGCTTTGACTTTGCGCTCTTTAACGAGGCGGAGGAAAAGGGCGACGCGGTGCTCACCTGCGGCGCATGGTCGGGGGTGCACCCGGCCTTTGTGGGCGTACCGTTCCTGTGCGGCCGCGAGGTACCGGTCTTTCTGCACTACCCGCTCGAGCCAACCCTCCAAGTCCAAAAATTCGTCAACGCCATGGCTCAGCTTCTCAAATAGCTATCGTGTCGATGATTCTTTAATCCCCGTCCTAGAAAAATCATCTGGTAGAGTTGACCCCGCATGATTTACAAGACGCTATGCGCTACCTACTCTTTTGCCATTTGGGGGATTGAACTTGTGAATACTTCTGTCGCTAAGAAGGCCAGTCAGGCGGTGCGCCTGCTCATGATGGTGCTCACGGCAGTTCTCATTTTCTTCTTCATCAATGTTATGCTGCTCGTCTCCGATATCCAGGGCACGGCGCGCGTGGTCAACTACGCCGGTCTGGTGCGCGGTACCACGCAGCGAATCGTTAAGCTCGAGGATGCGGGCCAGCCTCAAGATGACCTGCTCAAAGCCGTGAATTCATACATCAACGGTTTGCGTTACGGAAGTGACGACCTCAACCTCGTCCGTCTCGACGACGATGAGTATCAGGCAAAGATGACCGAGCTTGCAAACTATTTTGATGAGCTTTGCGCCGAGATCATCCGTGTGCGCGAAGTCGGCTACGAGAACACCGACATCATCTCCATGAGCGAGGAGTTCTTTGGCATTTGCGACGATGCTACGCGACTCGCAGAGGACTACTCTCAGGAGAAGGCGTCGGCGCTCAACTATCTCGAGGGCTTGGTGATCATCGACATCATGGGCTTGGTGGCGACCTTTGCGGTCGAACTTGTTCGCGCGGTGCGAACTGCCGCGCTCAATCGCGAACTGCAGAGCAAAGTCTATCTCGACGAAGCCACGGGACTGCCCAACAAGAACAAGTGCGAGGAGATCTTGGGGCAGGAGCAGCCTGTCTCCGCGGAGGCGCCCGTTGCGGTGTGCGTCTTCGACCTTAACAATCTGCATACGGTCAATAACAACTTCGGCCACGAGAAGGGCGACGAATACATCCGCTCTTTTGCCCAACAACTGGGAAGTGTGGCGTCCGAGACGTGCTTTGTGGGCCGCGACGGCGGCGATGAGTTTATCGCGGTGCTGCGGGATACCGATCGAGCTGCCGCGGAGTCCTGTCTCGCTCGGGTTCGTGCGAACGTGAACGAGTATTCCGAAGTCCACCCCGATATGCCCATCAGCTACGCGGTGGGCTACGCGCTTTCCAGCGATTTTGACGAGCCGCCTACCATGCGCGAACTCTTTTCCCAGGCCGACAAAAACATGTACATCGACAAGAACCGCGTAAAGACAGCCGAGGCAGCCGGGCTGCAACGCGAGGAGCGGTAAGCTTGTAACAGAAGGCATACAAAAGCCCCCGCAGCTCGTGTGTGAACTGCCTCCCATTTCTTGGACATGAGAAATGGGAGGCTTTCTTTATGCGCGTTGATTTGAGGGTGAAGCATGATGTCGAGGCCAGGAAGG
>CABRDE010000032.1:0-2382 GCA_902469665.1 uncultured Collinsella sp.
TATTGGAGTCAGGTTAAATCAGCCACACCCAAGTCGGAGATAAATCGCCAATCCCGGCCAATTTAATTTCGCCAATACGCCAGTGATTCTAGTTGCGATTTACCTTTGCCTTCTGCTGCCTTATGCGGTCGCCCTAACTGCCAGCGGCGTTGTCTCGACTGAGAAGATCTCAAGTTCAGCGCCGCGGAAGCTGGCGCCCTTCATCACGAACACAGATGCACGGTCGAACAGGCGGTCGAGAGTGCAGAGCAGGGTGTCGTCGCCGGTGAAGAACTCGTCCCAGTTGTTCGTGGGCGTGTTGCTGGTCAATATCATCGTATTGGCGCAGTCCTTCTCGTAGCGCCGGTCGACGACATCGAAGAAGAGATCCGTGCACGCCTTGTCGAACGTGCACCGCCCCACCTCGTCGACTATGAGGCAGGACGGCTTCACCAGCGCGGCGACGGCTCGCGAGACGCTGCCGGAATCGGCGGCCCTCCTCAGTTTGTCCCTCAGCTCCGTGGCCTTCAGGTAGTACGTCTTGTAGCCGTTCAGGCAGCACTCCCGGCCATAGGCCTGGGCCAGGTGGGTCTTTCCGATGCCGCCCGGCCCTATGAACGCCAGGTTCTTGCGCGCATGCAGGTTCGCGAGCGCCGGCAGCTTGCGCAGCGCCCCCGCGTCCCGGCCGCGTATGCGGTCGAAGTCGAAGCCGGCGAAGGTTTTGGGGGCCTTCTGCGGCAGCCTGCTGAGCTTGAGCAGCGTCTCGATCACCTGGTCGTGACGCTTGTCCGCCAGATAGGAGAACACGGCGTCGAGCGCCGCGAGCTCGCCGCCTCCCATGCTGTGGCGCACGGCCAGCTCGGCCAGCTCCTCCGGGGCTATCGCCACTCCGAGCGACGCCGCCCGGGCGCTCACGCGATCGTAGACGGCCGCGGCATCTTCCGTGTCGCCCATGGCTACAGCCTCCCCTCGAAGTCGAACTTGTCGAACCCGGGCTTTCCCTTGGGAGGCTCCAGCCGGGCGATGACGGTCGTCACGGGGGCCGTCGGCAGCTCGACCGGCTGGACGTCGGCGTACTGGTCGTCGCAGCAGCTGTCCCTGCGGCCCCATGTCACGGGATGAGCCGCCAGTTCGCGAGAGAGGTCGTCGGAGTAGATGTGCAGCCATTCCCCGTCGCGGTTGACGCGGCACTCCCTCCCCGGATACCAGTACGGCACGCCGAAGCGCCTGCCCTCGTAGCTGACGAACCCGTCGAAGCTGATGCGTCGGCGGGGGCACAGGTAGAGCGCCAGCTCGTGGGTCATCGCGAGCACGGACGCGGCGGGCGCGCAGGCTGCGGAGTGCTCGTCGGCCGGAACACAGTCGACCGCCCTGCGGTAGCGCCCGGATTGCGCTGCGCACCATTCGAGAGCCTGGGCGTTCAGGTCGGTGGCGTTGCAGAACCTCCTCCCTGCCAGGAAGTTGCCCTTCACGAACCTGATCAGTCGCTCGACCTTGCCCTTCGTGAACGGGTGCCTGGGCTTGCACAGCTTCGTCTTGAACCCGACGCACGACATGAACGCGGCGTAGTCGGCCTGCCATACGGGCCTGCCGTCGATGTCGCGCCGCAGCACCACCGACTTCATGTTGTCGGTCAGCACGCACTCTGGCACCCCCATCACCGCGAACGCGTGGATCATGCCGATGAACAGGCTCTCCTGGCGCGCATTGGGGAAGAACTCCACGTAGCACGTGCCGCAGTGGTGGCACACCATCGCGAAGCACGCGATTCTGAACATGCCTCCGGTCCAGTCCTCGACATCGACGAATCCCCAGTCCATCTGGTAGGACTCGCCGGGCGATGTGGAGAATCTCCTGCCGCGGCTCGCCTGCGGGTCGGCGCCCGCGAGCCTCCTCTTCGAGGGAACCAGGTCGGCATGCGCGGCGATATAGTTCTTCACGGTGGTCCTGCCGCCCTCGTAGCCCTGGCCCCTGATGCGCTCGAAAACGACCTCGGAGTTGGTGACGCCCTCCGAGAGCAGGGCGTTCACAATGCCCTCGAAGCCGCTGATCACCGTCGTGGCAGCGCGCATCCCGCAGCGCCCGTGGGGCGCGACGACGAAACCTCTCGCTTTCAATGTGCGGGCCCTCGATCTCGAGAGCCCCGTTCTTCGCGAGAATTCGGCCAGGTTCATCTTGTCGAGTTCGAAGGAATCGCCCTCCGTCCGGGCGATATCCGATATGGCCTTGTCTATAATCTCCTGCAGGCCATTGCGCTCGTTGTCATTCATGGTCCTCCTTGTCTTCTGGCGTATTGGCGTACACCAGTGTAGGGCCAGCAGCGTCGCAATGGCTGTTTTTGCTTGACTGGAATTTGGCTGAACTAGTTTGACTTTAGGTGGCTATTCTCGCCCGACGCTAACA
>CABRDE010000033.1:0-8307 GCA_902469665.1 uncultured Collinsella sp.
AGTGCGTCTCGGCAATCTGGGGCCCGTCCCATTTAATATTTATAAATATGCAGGTCAGCGAGGTGCTAGCGATGTGCTAGCGGATGCGCCGCCAGATAGACCTCGGTCAGTTGCGTTCGGTCGACATGCGTGTAGACCTGCGTGGTCGAAATATCGGCATGGCCCAAAATCTCCTGCAGCACACGCAGGTCGGCACCGCCCGCGAGCATGTGGGTGGCAAAGGAGTGGCGCAAGGTATGGGGATGGAGCCCCACCAGTCCCACCTGGCGCCCGTAGCGCTCACAGATGGCATGGATGCCCTGGCGCGACAGACGGCGGCCGTTCTTATTTAAAAAGACCGCCGAGGTCTCGGTTCCGCGGGCATGGGCCGCCAAGCGAGAACGCCCCTCAGTTACATAGAGCGTCAGAGCTCGCGCCGCGCTTCCTACCAGCGGGGACAGGCGTTCCTTCGAGCCCTTACCACGAACGAGCACAAAGCCATCGTCGATATGGATATCGCCCACATCGAGCCCCACCAACTCGCTCACACGCAAACCGCATCCGTAGAGCACTTCCAAGATGGCATGGTCGCGCAAGCCCATCTCGCCCTCGGGGAAGTCTTGATCGAGCAGCGCCGAGACATCCTCCACCGATAGATACTCCGGCAAACGCTCAGCCTTTTTAGGCAGGCGCAACGCCGTCGTTGGATTTTGGGCCACAGCCCCATCGCGCACCAAAAAGGCATGCAGGCCCTTCACGGCCGCAAGCGCACGCTCCACCGAGGCATCGGAATAGCCCCCATCGCGACGGTCGGCGACAAAGCCCTCCACGACCTGACGAGTCACCTCTTCAAAAGACACAATACCCGCCCGCTCCAGATAGGCGCAGTACGTCGTCAGGTCACGACGATAGGCCGCAATCGTGTTGCGCGCCAAACCCCGCTCGACCGCGAGGTAATCGAGATACTCCCCCGCCGCCACGGCGAGCGACGAGGGAGTAGCTTCGGTATGTTCCTTATTCGACGGCACCCTTAGTCCGTAGCAAGGTTCATGGGCGTCACCTGCAGACGGTCGACACCCTCGTGCTGGCCGATCGAAGCGCGCACGAACTCGCGGAACAGCGGCTGCGGGTTGGTCGGGCGGCTCTTGAACTCGGGATGAGCCTGGGTTGCCACATACCACGGATGCACGTCGCGCGGCAGCTCGACCATCTCGACCAGGCGCTCGTCGGGCGACAGGCCCGAGATAACCAAACCGGCGTCCTCAAGCTGGTCGCGGAAGGCGTTGTTGAACTCAAAGCGATGACGGTGACGCTCGTAGACGAGCTCCTCGCCATATGCCTCGCGAGCGAGGGTATCGGCGGCGAGCTTGCACGGATAGGCGCCCAGGCGCATGGTGCCGCCCTTCTCGGTCACGTCCTCCTGCGAGCTCATCAGATCGATGACACTATACGGGCCATCCGGATCGAACTCGGAGGAGCTGGCGCCGGCAAGGCCGACGACGTTGCGCGCAAATTCGCACACGGCCACCTGCATACCCAGGCAAATGCCCAGATACGGAATCTTGTGCTCACGGGCAAACTCGGCCGCGAGGATCTTGCCCTCCAGGGCGCGCTTGCCAAAGCCGCCGGGGACCAGGATGCCCGAGGCGTCGCCCAGAACCTCGGAGACATTCTGCTCGTCGAGGCTCTCGCCGTCGACCAGCTGGACGTCCACATGGCGATCGTAGAAGACGCCCGCATGGTGCAGGGCCTCGATAACCGACAGATACGCATCGGGCAGCTGCGTGTACTTGCCCACGACGGCGATCTTCACCTTGTCGGCGTGATGGTTGGCGTGATTCTGTTTGCGCAGGAACTCGTTCCACTCGCTCATGTCGCGCTCACGCGGGTCCAGACCCAGGCGCTCGCAAATGCGCAGGTCAAAGTCCTGCTCGGCAAGCAGCTGCGGAACATCGTAAATGCTCGCGCAGTCCTCGTTGGTAAAGACGCAATCGGTGTCGACGTCGCAGAAGCTTGCGATCTTTCCGCGGATAGCGTCATCGATATGGTGGTCGGAGCGCAGCACGATAATATCGGGCTGGATACCAAAGCTGCGGAGCTCCTTGACGGAATGCTGCGTGGGCTTGGTCTTGACCTCGTGGGCGGCGGCGATATAGGGAACGAGCGACACGTGGATGTAGCAGACGTTCTCGGGGCCGGCCTCCTTGCGGTACTGACGGATGGCCTCGACAAACGGTTGGGACTCGATGTCGCCGATCGTGCCGCCCAGCTCGGTGATGACTACATCGGAGCCGGTCTGCTCCTCGATGCGGCGGAACTTGTCCTTAATGGCATTGGTGACGTGAGGAATCACCTGCACGGTACCGCCCAAAAAGTCGCCGCGACGCTCGCGGGCGATCAAGCTCTTATAGATGGCGCCGGTCGTAAAGTTGGAATCGCGGGTCAGGTTCTCATCAATAAAGCGCTCGTAATGGCCCAGGTCCAGGTCGGACTCGTAACCATCCTCGGTAACGAAGACCTCACCATGCTGGAAGGGGCTCATGGTACCGGGGTCGACGTTCAGATACGGGTCGGCCTTCTGCATCGTTACTTTGTAGCCACGCGACTTGAGCAGACGGCCCAGCGAGGCCGCGGTAATACCCTTGCCCAGGGACGAAACCACGCCACCGGTTACGAACACATGCTTGGTCATATTGAGTTACCTGCGCTTCCCGTAGAAGTTGTTTATCCACATCTTACGGGTCTTCATTGTAATACTCGCGCCGCGGACCGTTCGCAATTTTTCTTGCGTGCGATTGCATTTCTCAATCTTGAAACAAAACGCCGCCCGGTTTCCCAGGCGGCGTCGCTATGGCAAGGGTTACATGCTGCTATCGATCAGCAACCTCGTCCTCAAGCATTTCTTGAACGAGCATGCCGGTACGGACGCCCTCAAGATACCACTCGCCACGTTCGGTGAGGCAAATGCCATTTGCAAGCTGACCGCCGTCGTCGCTATAACGCGAGACGACATCAATCATGCCTTCGGAATCCAAGCGATCGATTGCGGCGCGGGCACGATACGGCGAAACCCCCACGCGCTCGGCAAGCGTTTTGCGCGAGAAACTATACGGCCCGCCATTGTCTTTGGTTTGCTGGTCGATCTCCATCAACACCAGCACCTCGACACGCTTCATATCGTTGACACTCGCACGACCCTTGCCCGCCATAGCAGCCTCCTCAAACCGAGCACGAGCATCTAACGCGCCGTGCGCGACCGACACACCTCACGATGGCAGGTAATATCCATCATGCGGCATCCCGCTAAGGATGAAACAGTTACGGTTATTGTATACCGCTCAAATTGTCTCTAGGCAGGTAAACAGCTATTTTTCGCCGAAATAGGCGCTTTATTGATCAAAAAGCCGTACCGGGCGCTAACCCGATACGGCCAAAATGCAATGCAATTACCGCGGTGCTTCAAACTTAGCGATGGAAGAAACCGCGGCGCTCAAACTTGGGCTCGCAGCACACGTTGATACCTAGTTTGCGCAGTACCGTCTCGTCCGTCGGCGAGATAATCACGCTAAA
This sequence comes from uncultured Collinsella sp., assembly GCA_902469665.1. Classification (GTDB taxonomy): domain Bacteria; phylum Actinomycetota; class Coriobacteriia; order Coriobacteriales; family Coriobacteriaceae; genus Collinsella. The sequence continues at coordinate 3,550 of CABRDE010000033.1, forward strand.
GAAGGCATCGCAGCCGCGCAGCTGCTCCAGGCCCGAAAGGACGCGAGCGGCCGTCTCACTCGTGGCCGAGGTGATCGACAGCGCCATAAGCGTCTCGTCGGTGTGGAGGCGCGGGTTTTTGCTGCCCAGGAAATGCGTCTTGAGCTTGCTGATGGGCTCGATCGCCTCATCGCTAATGACCTCGAGCTCAAGGTCGACGCCCGAGACATGCTTGAGGGCGTTCATAATGAGCGAACTTGCGGCGCCCAGGCGCGTGGAGGTCTTACCGGTCACCACGGAGCCATCGGGCATGACCATGGCACCCACGGGACCACCCGTCAGCTGCTCCCTGGTGAGGGCCGCCGAGCGCGCCGGTGAGTAGTTCTTATCGATGCCGGCTTTCTTCATAATAATCTTGAGACGGTCGACTTGCTCATCGCCCACGCCGGTACGGCGCACATTTTCGACCGCGGTAAAGTAGCGGCGGACGATCTCCATCTTGGAAGCGTCGCGGCAGGCATCGTCATCGGTGATGGCAAAGCCGACCATATTGACGCCCATGTCCGTAGGACTCTGGTAGGGACTCTTGCCCAGGATCTTTTCCATCAGGGCACGGACCACCGGGAAGGCCTCGACGTCGCGGTTGTAGTTGACCGTGGTCTTGTTGTAGGCCTCAAGGTGGAACGAATCGATGATATTGGCGTCGTCGAGGTCAGCCGTGGCGGCCTCGTAGGCAATATTGACCGGATGCGTCAGAGGAAGATTCCAGACCGGGAAGGTCTCGAACTTGGCATAGCCGGCGGCCGTGCCATGCTTGTGCTCGTGATAGAGCTGAGACAGGCAGGTGGCAAGCTTGCCCGAGCCAGGACCGGGGGCAGTGACCACGACGAGCGGTCGGGTGGTCTCGACAAACTCGTTCTTGCCGTAGCCATCGTCGGACACGATCAGATCGACATCGTGCGGATACCCCTCGATGGGATAGTGCAGCTTGGCGGGAATACCGAGCGCGTTCAGGCGGTTGCGGAACACATCGGCAGCGGGCTGGCCGGCGTACTGGGTGATGACCACAGCCGCGACAGCAAAGCCGTTGCCGCGGAACAGGTCAACCAGGCGCAGCACATCCTCGTCATAGGTAATGCCGAGGTCACCACGAGCCTTGTTTTTCTCGATGTGGTTCGCGTTGATCGCGATGATAACCTCGACATCGTCGGCGATGCTCTTGAGCATGCGGAACTTGCTGTCCGGTTCAAAACCCGGCAGCACGCGGCTCGCATGATAGTCATCGAACAGCTTACCGCCAAACTCCAAATAGAGCTTGCCACCAAACTGCGAGATGCGCTCCTTAATGTGAGCAGCCTGCAGCTCGATATACTTCGCGTTGTCGAAACCCTGGCGCATGTATGGCTCCCGTCCCGTTTCCATTTAATGTTCTAGGCGATTATAACGGAGCCCGCCCTCCCCGATACCCAGACCATCAACAGGCACCAACCAAACACGCCCACCGCAACCACCGGGGACCCGGGGTAGATCATTTGGGACGGGAAACAAGGCACTCAGCACCAACAATGAAAACGTCACAGGCAAAGCCAAAGCCAGCGAACGGGCACCAGAGCGAGCAAGCTACCCCCCCCCTGCACCAACAATGGCAGCGCCGCAGGTGGAGCAAAAGTTAGCGAAAGCCCGCCAGAGCGAGCAAGGTGACGTGAAAGAGGAGGGCATAGGCCTTTTGGCCATGCCCGACGATTGAACGTCAGATTGCCGCTCTGGCGGGCTCGCAGCGTCGAGTGGTTCCGGCGTTTGGTAAAACGCCGGAACACAAGAGCGCCCCCTCCCGCGCACGGAACGGAAGGGGGCTAAAGGTAGGAGTCTACCGGTGGGTTGACCCCACCGGACAGACGATGACCAGGTGATCCTTTACAGGATCGTCAAGGTTTCCGTGGGGTACCCGTTGGGTACTTAGAGCAACACGCAGGCGACGGTCAGGATGATGGCGCAGACGACGGAGAGCGCGACGATGAGCTTAAGGGCAAACTTGAGCCAGGTCGTCCACTCGATCTTGGCCAGGGCGAGACCGCCCATGATGGCGCCGGAGGTCGGGGTGAACAGGTTCACGACACCGATGGCGGCGGAGAAGATCATGACCATGACCTCGGGCGAGAAGCCGAGCTTAACAGCCAGCGGTCCCATGATGGGCATGGAGACGGTGGCCATACCGGAGGTCGAGGGGATCAGGAAGGACAGGCCGAAGTAGACCAGGAAGCTCATGGGAGCGAAGATCACGCCGGACAGGCCAGCCAGGGCATTGGCGGCAGCGTCGAGGACGAAGACGTCGAGGCCGGTGTTAGCCATGAGGACGGAGATACCACGAGCGAGGGCGATGACGAGAACAACGGACATCATGTCGGCAGCGCCGGTGATAAAGGTGTTAACGATCTGCTTCTCGGACAGGCCACCGATGATACCGATCAGGACGGCCATGAGGAAGAACCAGGTGGAAGCCTCGTCGAAGTACCACTGGCCAATGGGCAGGCCGGTGATCAGGGCAGACCAGCCCTGGACGACGGCGTTACCGTCGGCGTCGTAGACAGCGCCAGCGTCGAAGAAGTTGGCGACGCCCTCGTTGAGGTCGGCCAGCGGAATGAAGCCGACGATCATGACGACGAAGGTGAAGGCGAAGGCGATCAGAACACCCTTCTGACGACCGGTGAGCTTGACCTCCTTGTGGACCTCGGAAGCAGCCTTGCCGTGAGCCTCTTCGGCGTCCTTGAGCTCCTGCATCGACAGGATGGTGGAACCCTTGTCAGCCTTGACCTTCTTGGCGTAGCTCATCACGAAGAAGATGGACATAGCGGTAGTGACAATCCACAGGACGGCACCGAGGCCGATGATGATGGACTGGTTGACCTCAATGCCAACGCCGGTCAGAGCGTCGACGGCAGCGCCGACGGCGAACGGGTTAACCGTGGAGCCCAGGCAGCCGCAGCCAGCGCCGAGCAGGACGGTAGCGGCACCGACCATGGGGTCGAAGCCAGCAGCCATCATGGTAGCGGCGAGCAGGGCGTAGAAGGGAACGGTCTCCTCGCACATACCATAGGTGGTACCACCGAGGGAGAAGATGAGCATCAGCACGGGAATGAGCATAATCTCGTTGCCCTTAAGCTTCTGCACCAGAACGGCGATGCCGTTGTCCAGAGCGCCGGTCTCGGTCATCATGCCGAGGAAGCCGCCCAGGATCATAACGAAGAGGCAGACGGGCAGAGCGTCAGCGAAGCCCTTAATCGGGGCGGTGCAGAAATCGCTCAGACGGGCGGCAGTAACCGCGCCGCCGGACGTGCCGGAGACGATAACGGTAATCACTGCGACAATTGCCAGCAGAGCAAGAAGAATGGTGAACGATGAAGGCATACCGCGCTTTTTCTTAGCGGTCTCAGTCATGGTTCTCATCCCCCCTTCATAAATCATTTAACTTTCTCGTGCGAAGCGAATCTTCCGTGCCGTGCCCACCGCCCGACGCGAGATATTTACCAGACACAGCCGCTCGGGGTGTTCAACAATACACCCCGAGCGAGATGCTAGATGCTCTTACTTGAGCGTGGCGTACATGACAGCCTTGATGGTGTGCATGCGGTTCTCGGCCTCGTCGAAGACCTTGGAAGCGGGGCTCTCGAAGACCTCGTCGGTGACCTCCTGCTCGGTGATGCCGAACTGCTCGCACTTCTCGGCGCCAATGGTGGTGTTGGTGTCGTGGAAGCTGGGCAGGCAGTGCAGGAAGATAGCACCCGGGTTGGCCATAGCCATGACCTCGGAGGTAACACGATACGGGGTGAGCTGAGCGATGCGCTCGGCCCAGACCTCGTCGGGCTCGCCCATGGAGACCCACACGTCGGTGTAGATAACGTCGGCACCGGTGACGCCGTCCTTGACGTCGGTGGTCAGCTTGATGGTGCAGCCGTTAGCCTCGGCGATGGGCTTGCAGGCCTCGATGACGTCGTCAGCGGGCATGCACTCCTCGGGGCCGCAGGCCACGAAGTTCATGCCGAGCTTGGAGCAGACGACCATGAGGGAGCGAGCGACATTGTTCTTGCAGTCGCCCATGAAGACGAGGGTCTTGCCCTTGATGTCGTAGTTGAAGTTCTCCTGGACGGTCAGGATGTCGGCGAGCATCTGGGTGGGGTGCCACTCGGTGGTCAGGCCGTTCCACACGGGCACGCCGGACTTAGCAGCGAGCTCCTCGACGTCGTCCTGGGCAAAGCCACGGAACTCGATGCCGTCATACATGCGGCCGAGAACGCGGGCGGTGTCCTCGATGGACTCCTTCTTGCCCATCTGCGACGAACCCGGATCGAGGTAGGTCACGCCCATACCCAGATCCATGCCGCCGACCTCGAAGGCGCAGCGGGTACGAGTAGAGGTCTTCTGGAAGAGCAGAACGATATTCTTGCCCTCGAGATAGCGGTGCGGAACGCCAGCGCGCTTCATATCCTTGAAGTTCTTGGAGAGCTTGAGCAGGTACTCGATCTCCTCGGTGGTGAGGTCGAGAAGCTTGAGGAAGCTACGGCCGGAGAGGTTAACACCCATGGTTTGATTCCTTTCGAAGAAATGAATTACGTAAGTATTAGTGGTGCCCGTTTAACGGGCGAAGCCGGTGCGGTTGTAGGGGGACCGCACCGGAAACGGAAAGACTTAGAGGTCCTCGCGCCAGAAGGGCATGCTCATGCAGCGCGGGCCGCCGCGGCCGCGGGAGAGCTCGGCGGAGGGCACGACGAGAAGGTCCAGGCC
>CABRDE010000034.1:0-47716 GCA_902469665.1 uncultured Collinsella sp.
CACCGGAAATTCGTTTCGTGGAGCGTCTCATGGAAAATCCCCCTAATCTAGCAACGGTTTCCAAGTCTACTAGATTGGGGGGACGGGAGCCAAGCTGCAATACCCCCAAGACACCCGTCTATAGGTCGTGACGTTGTCTATAAACAGGCTCACCGCCCGCGGAATAAAATTCGGCGCAAATCGTTTGAGCAGGCGACGCGCGGAAGGAGCGTGTAGGGCGGTAATATACTGACCGTCAGCCGCGGCATCCTCGCGGAAACCCATTTGTTGCCGGAACTATAGTCCCCGGCGTGGGCTCACCTTATCTCCCCGGCACGGGCTCGATATCCTCTCGGATATCTAATCGTCTTGGACTTTTACCCACCCAAGCACAGTACGGCTTTTACGTGCCGCCACGCAGAGCCTAGCCTGGAACTATTGTCTAAAACATAGGCCTTCAAAGCAACTTAGGTTCAAGTACGGACATGCAAATACGGGCACTGGATACAGGTCTTGACTGTCAATGGTTATCAATCGCATGTGTTTCTGGCAAATTACGCCCGTCTTATGCGTGCGATACAATCAGTCTCACCGAACACCAAACCAGCAACCCGAAGGGACCAACGTGTTAACAATTCACTATGGTGATATGGAAAACGTTATCTACAATACGTCGGTTTACTTCGATAACGTCTATTCGCCCCAGTGGTTTCAAGACGCCTTTGCTCAAAAGATTATTAAATCAATCGATAAAGGCAATGTCGTTGGACCCTGCGCAATAGACACCAAGATCCTAGGCATTATCCCTCCTGAAAGGCTGTCGGGAGGCACTAAGACGCTGTTGCTCATGTACTTCATGCCTCAGAACGTATACAACGCCACAACCTGCAGCGACAATTGCGCTTACTGGATTCTGAGAATTGCCACGCAAAAGGACTTAACCATCAACCTCTACCATCTGATGGATTTTGGAAACGGCAAGTTCACGGCTACCGTTGCAAACACGGGCGATGTCGTTCACACGATGTTCGACCTTGTCCCTATAGCCGCAAAATGCCTAAGGGAAACTCCTGACATGCACTTTCGTTAGGCTCTGTTAGACCAAGATTGACATACATATGTCATCACGGCGCCATATCGTTAGCCTCGTAGACCGCGGGGCAGCATGAACGCCGAGGACCTGGTAATCACCTTCAAGAGGGACATCGCGAGCCTCAGCAGGACCGAACGCCGCCGGCTCCGCCTACGAGGCCGAGCGCTCCCCGCGCTGCGGGTCCGCCGCGGTCGTGAAGAAGGGCAAATCAAAGAACGGCGAGCAGCGTTACCTCTGCCAGGATTGCGGCAGGACCTTCGGCATGGGCAGCGGGCACATCCTGGGGACGAGCAGGCTCCCGAAGGAGACCTGGATGGCCAATGCCGAGTGCTTCGTTCTCATGCTGCCCCTGCGCGAATGCGCGGGGCGCTGCCATGTCTGCCTCAAGACCGCCTACACCATGCGCCACAGGCTCATCGAGTGTCTCTCGGCCTACTCGCCCTCGTTCAAGACCGGGCGGGGCTGCGGCTGCGAGCTCGACGAGACCTACTTCCCCGAGTCGTTCAAGGGCAACCACACGAAGGGGTCATTTACGATGCCACGTCACTCCCGACATCGTGGCAAGCAGGTGCACAGGCGCGGACTGTCGCGCGAGCAGATCTGCGTCATGACCGGCGTGAACGACTCGAACGAGACGTTTCTCCAGGTCTCGGGACGAGGCATCCTGTCGAGGAAACGCGCCATGGACGTGCTGAGGGACCGCATCGCGTCCGCTTCCGTCGTAGCGACGGACAAGGCGTCCGCCTATGTCGACGTCCTCGCGGAGCTCGAGGTCGACGCACACACGGCCTACGATTCCAAGGACCCTTCCGAGGGGACCATCAACCGGATCAACACCGTCCATTCGCTCCTCGATACCTTCATGAAGCCGTTTAAGGGCGTGTCGACGAAGCACCTCGGCACCTACCTCGCTTGGTTCAAGTGGTGCCGGACCTTCATGACGACCGATTCCGGCACCGCCGAGCGCACGGTCGCGCGACAGCTCGCCAACGGCGTGTGCAGGAGCCGCATCCATGATATGTTCAACGTCCTGCCGCCCTAAATGGACTACTGGACCGAAGCCGCCGCATAGAGACAGTAGAATGGTCGCATCGCGATATACGAGGAAAGGTGCAGCCATGCCGTCGAATATACCGGCCACGACAATCCGGATCGACCCGGAGGCCAAAAAGGAGGCCACGGCCATCCTGGACGAGCTCGGCCTGTCCATGTCCACCGCCGTCAACGCGTTCCTCAGGGCGCCCGTCCGGAAGGGCGGGTTGCCGTTCGAGATGAGGGTCAAGGCGCCGGTGCCCGACGGGAAGACGGCAAGATAGTCGGCAAATCGACTTGGGCGATGGGACCCTCACGATTGACCCGACAGATCTTGAGCACATCGCCCCCTTGCCGGATTCAAACCCGGCAAGGGGGCGATTATCTTGCAATTTCAAAAAGATGATTGGGGCAGAATGTCAATCATGGTCTAACAGAGCCAAATCAATCCAACAGTTTAGATAACGGGTAATGATTCGGGAACAGGGCGTTCGGCCGGATGGAACAGATAGATATGGACCTTGAATATCAACTTCATCCGAACACCTCCCATATTCATCTGTACATGTACGGATGAATATGGGAATCCGATACCCTGAGGGCCGGATCGGCCGGCCCCGGGAGATCGGAGGACGCCATGTCCGGAAAGAGCAAGAAGGGCGCAGCGAAGGCGGTCCCGAGGGCCTACGGCAGGCTCACCAGGCACGAGCGGGATACGGTCCAGAGGATGCTGGAGCGCAGGGCCTCGTGCAGGGAGATCGCGAGGGAGCTGGGCAGGTCGCCCTCGACGGTGAGCGCCGAGGTGTCGTCGCACAGGTTCGTCGCCGCGCCCAAGCCCAGGCGCGGCGAGCGCGTCGACGCCGGCACCGACCTGTCGGCAGCCTGCCCGCGCCTGGCGGCGTGGCCGCGCTGCCGCGACGGCTGCGGCCGCTACCGCGCGGTGGGCTGCATGCGCTGCCCGCACGTCTTCTACGAGGCCCGCGCCGCGCAGCTGTGCGCGGACTCGGTGCTCGTCTCGTCCAGGCGCGGGATCGACGCCGACGAGCCCGCCGCGACGGCGAGGCTTGAGGCCATCAGGGACTGCCTGCGCCGGGGGCTGTCGCCCGAGCAGATGGCGGCGCGCAACGGCGGGCCGGTGGACCTGTCGCCCTCGACCATCTACCGCTGGGTCTCGGCGGGCTACGACGGCACGACTAACACAGGATGCGCGGGGACGAGAGAACGCTCGCCTACATGGCGAAGCGCAAGTCCGACGGCAAGACAAAGCGAGAGATCATGCGCTGCCTTAAGAGGTTCACAGCCAGGGAGGTTTACCCAACGTTGCGGCGCCCCATGAGGTTGAAGTACGCCCGGGGCTCGATACTGGCGGACATGCGAAAATCGCTCGGATTGACCCAAAAGCAGGATGCCCGAGAGCTTAACGTGCCGAATGTAAGGCTCAGCGAAATAGAAAGAGAAGTATGCCCCCACGAGGAAATCAGACGCGAATACGACCGCTACTTGAATGCTAAATGTCGTCCGATAAAGGACTTGACAGCCTATAGCAGCGTCATTCGGCACGCGATTCGTTAACCCTGGGGCTTAAAGCTGCCGAATGTCTACTTCTTTAGTGCTCCATTTACCTCCCCGTTCAATAATCTTCACTTGAAGCCTGACGGTGGCCCAATCATTGGATAACATATTCTTAAATGACAGTTAATCGTCAATCGAAGAGGTCAAAGCGGGGACGGAAAGTGTCGAAGACAAGCAGAAAGCCAATCTCAGCATATGTCGAGCGAAGACTCTGGGCGGAGTCTGCCGGCAAATGCATGAATCCAGATTGTCGGGCCGATCTATTCATCAGCAATGGAGACATTGCTGAACGAGCCCATATCGTCCCATATTGCAAAAGCGCAGAGAACACGTTCGACAACCTTATTCTCATCTGTCCAAACTGCCATACGAATTTCGACAAAAACTCCGCTTTCACGGCAGATGAAGTGAGGAAATGGAAGTCGATTCGTCACGCAGAAATTGATCGCGTTTTCGGAAAGACGTTCAGTTCCTTCGACGACCTGCGCAAAGAGGCCGCACCTCTGCTCGCCCGAAACAAGTCGATATATGAGAATTACTACATGAAGGACAAGCGAAGACTGTGGGATGTTTTTGAAAAGGAAATAATCGTCAACAACCGAAAACTTTGCACGCTGTTCGAATCGAACTTGTGCCTGTTCCAGAACCACAAGGACAATTCCTTCTCCAACCAGGCCGCTGTCCGCGATTTTATCGACCATGCTAAGGAGTTCGAAGCCACCAGAGATAATACGGAAAGACAAAGGTCTATTCTTTTCCCCGAGGTCATCAACTCCATCTTCGGAATCCAGCCCATAGAAGGTGACCTGCTCCCCTCTGCAGAATCCCTAGAGCTGCTAATCAAAAAGCTTGACGAACAGGGGCGATTTATAGATGTTTCTCTAGATGCAGAACATCCATTGTTGCAAATAATAGAAAACGGGAAAGAGGCGGTAGTTTATCTTGACGATACGCCGCGTATCCGACAGATGTACTATGACGCCCGCTGCTTCAGGCGTGCCGAAATGAGGCTAGACAGCTTGATTTTTGCCCTAAAGTACTTCCGCCTGTGCGGAAAGAAAGCAACTCGCAAGTCGAAGACAAACCTTAGAGAATATATAGCGAAAGGAAAATGCTTCTTATTCGTATACGAATACTGTCTGAGCTATGCAGAGTTGGCCCGTTTAGCACCGGCAGAACATACCGTTGTCGTCAACTTGCATAGATGGAACGGTAAGCAATGCATCTCCGAAGAAGCCCAGGTGTTTGCGGGGCAAATTAACGTGAAGCTCCTCGATATGGATAGCTTCTTCCCATTCGTTCGCAAACTATGAACTATTTGAGACTCATAGACATTCTCGACAGCAACCTAGAACTGTTCTCTCAGTTTGATCATGTCTATCTGTTCGGATCTGCGCTGAGTGGTTCAGAGCTCAGTGCAGACAGTGATATTGATTTGCTGCTACTGTACTCGAAATATTCCGATCAACTTGTCTCCGGATGCGAACAGATATCCCAAAAGTTAGGTAACGAGACCGGTAGAGTAGTCGACTTAACGGTCCTCGGCATCGATGAAGAGCGACATGTCGGATTCTTGGATAGAATCTCGCCTCATTATAGAAAGATAAAATGACCATTTGGTAGAACACCTGGCATAGCCTGTCGTACAGAATGCTTTCTGCGTGGAATCCGGCAGAAGAGAAGAAGGCGTCAACGGTCGCGCCTGCATGTTCGGCACACGGCGTATCGCACTCTGGCGGGACCCCGGCTCTGGGCGCCAATCCCGCATCGACAAGATGAGGTACCCTGAATTCATAATGAAGCTTGCGAACTGTCAGTGGTAGCGTGAAACTGAACAAGTGTTCAGTTTCACGCTACCACTGACACCCGGCGGCCCAAGAGCCTTCGCCCCGCTCGTAGGCCTGGTACCACCCCGTCGGGGATGACCCCTTATCGGGCGAGACGGCGAGCTCGCTGTCGAGGGACAGCCCGAAGCGATCATCCGATGCCGCACAGCAACAGGTCTCCGAGGAGCTCGAATGGACACCTGCCAGCGAGTCCAGCAAGCGGGCAAGAGTTTACGTGGCTGCAGCATACTACAACGTCGTAGGGGCTCAGAGCACCGCCACTACGGCTTTTGGGCAGAATGCGCCTGAGCTGCTCGTGGTTGCGCTCACATGCCGACTACTGGTTGGATCTCATCGCGTCGCAGCAGAACACGCGGCAGCGCCGAGCTCCGCTTTCGAGACACCAGCGCTCCAGGCCCTTCCAATCATCGAACTCGACTCCTCAATCGACTAGCAGGATGCCGAAGATAGCCTCGAAGGCAGCAACAGAGCCTATGAGACTCTCTATACGGTCGAGGCAGGCAACGATGGCTGCCGGAGCTGGCATGACGCTTGCGCAAATAGATTTGGAACGCCCGGGCCACGATGTGTGCGCTCAGGATGTCGTAGGTGTTGCGCTCGTAGCCCTCAACGGAGTCACATTGGACCACGCGCGACCTGTCGGCAAGCGAGAGCGCCTCGAATTCGGCGTAGGTACGGCCAGTGCGGTCAACCCCGTCGCGCCCAGCACCTTCGACATCCCTGCGCTTACGCTTCCTCATACGGTCCTTTCGCGGGAGAAGCAGGTAAGGCGCGCCTGTCCCTCTCCTGATAGGAGCAGGCACTGCGCACGCACACAGGAAGCTCGTCAGCATGTGTGGCCCATATGGTCTCGTAACTCTGCCCCCGCCTAAACAAAGGGACCGCAATTGCGACCATGGCGGCGAGCTCGTCAGCGGTGAGACATAACCCTTCACGGGCCGCGGACAGGCGGGTGCGATAGGCAGCGTCGTAGCGACACTTGGGGTAACCGCACCCACTCCTGTTCCGACAGCCGAGATGACAGGCGTAGGGCCATACCTCTGTGACGGGACAAACTGCGATAGAGCGTACGCGCGCGCAGCGTCTCGAAGGAGTGGCCACGCCCCATCATGTTAGTCTCGTTGATGAGGCGGTTCGCGCATTCCGTGTAACCGTTCGAGATGCGGCTCGGACAATCCCGGTAGTTAAATATGAACTCGCGGTGGTTCTCCACGGCCTTCGCAAGCCCCCGGAAGGGATCGTAGGCCTTGTCATCGGGGATGGATGCCTTCCACGCATCGAATGCATCCTCGGCATCCTCCCGCGAGAGCGGGTGCTCGTCGTAGATGTCGAAGAAGTCCTCTTTGAGGTCGTATGCGGTCATGAGGCTCGAGCAGCCCGCCTCCGATCGAAGCTGGCACAATGCCGATGCCTCGTAGGGGCCGAGGTCCCGGGCGCGCTTCCTCAAGGCGTAAGCCAGCGACCGCGGCGGCCACTACCGGTGGCAGGGCCGGATCGGCTATGCGCCGCCCAGGAGCTCGCGCGCTCGATGTCGAGAAAGGGGTGCTCACCCGACAATTCAAGGACGGAGGGCTTCGGCAGGCTGAAGGTGGAGCTCTTCTACGGAAGGGGCTGGGACGATGTTGGCATGGGGGAATTCATGAAGATGCTGTACGCCTATCTGGTCTGGTATCGCGACAAGCGCTGCAAGAGCGACCTGGGCTATATGAGCCCGATGCAGTACCGAAGAAGCCTAGGTCTTGTAGCGTAGGAACACGGTCCAGGATTTCCACCGCGCTCCCAATTGACCGATTTCCCATGAACGGTAACAGGAGGCAGAGGCCGACGCACTGACCTACCTGGACTTCCCCTACGAGCGCCACGCGAGGCTGCGCACCGACAACGTTCAGTAGCGCGTCAACCTTGAGCCATAGCACAGGCCCTTGAGAGGTTCACGAGCTCCCCCGCGATGCGGCAGATCCTCGGCTGCCCCTCAAAGAGAACGCAGAAGATACGGTCGAGGTCGACCGCGTCGACCAAACCGTAGTGACAGTCCGCATGCAGCGTACAGGCCCTTTCGCGCGGGTCGCCATCCGAGCCCTCGTCCGGTTTATGATGGCGCACCTCGACCCAGAGGCCCTCCGACACGTCGTCGAACTTGAAATCGAGCTCTACCTGAACGCTTTCACCGAATACGTCGCCCAGAGCGAACTCCGGCACCTTCGTCACAAGCCCGTCCATCCACTCAATCTCGATCATCGCGCGCACGTCGCAACCTCCTCCGGTAGGAGGCCGGCACCTTAAGCCGGCCATTATCCATACGGACAGAATGCGACAGCAGGGTGAAGCTCATTCGCACATCAGGGCGACGACCCCTCGCCTACCCCATGCATCGGAACCCCATGTTTCCGCAATCTGATCCGTCGGGCGATTCCCTGCTGGGACAACACGAAACTGGTCATCCTACGCATTAGACCAAGCGAAACCCGTTTTATCCCGAGAAGCCCTCCCCTAGATACCCATTAGCGATAAGGAACGCCGACAGGGACTCCACAGCGTCTTCGTCGCAAATCCGACAACGCCCCTCCCTATCGCACATGGAATCCAAGCCAGCTTCGGGGTCGCCGCAGAACTCATCCAGAGGGGTTATCCGAACGATCGACGACGGGGCACCCCGCCGCCAGCAGGCAGGGAGGCGATAACCTCGCGGGCACCCCGCACGCAGACCCCGAGCGCCTGGTAAACCAGATTATTGAATACGGACTCCTTCAAACCGCCGCCCTGCAAAAACCCATCCCATCGTCCGGCTGGAGTCGACACAGATCGAGCTCCTTCAAAGTCGCGGTGAACTCGACAACATATGGGCGCGCGGCGTCCTTCCATCTCCAAACCGCCTCGTTCCCATGCCCGACGACCTCTTCCAGAGCCCATATGGCCTCGGGATACCGCGAAAGCGTGGAGTACTCCCGGATGCACGACTTGTGGATGAAGGAGTTCACGAGGGAGTCTTCCGCCAGAATGTACAGAAGTCCATCTATCGGCTCCGAGGACTCCCGTCCGAGGAAGGCATCATCGACCAGGTCCAGGCTGAGCCTTCTCCCGTCGACAGACACGGTTCGGCTCGCCTTGTCGAAATGAACCCCGCAGCCCTCGAAAAGACGCGTAAGCGCACTAGGACGCGAGAGCACGTCCCCGATTCCGAGAATCCCGCTCTCGCGAATGGACGCGCAGCCATCCGTGTTGGCCGTGACGTGCCTGAGGTGCAGCAGCAGGTCGTCGGGGGCGAGGGACTCCCCCAGCCTCTCCCGGACATCGGCGTACGTCCCAACCTCGTCGCTGCGAAAACGCAGCTGCATATCTCCGAACTCGCACCCATCGATGCGCAGGGCGTCGAACAAGAACCTCTTCACCCCGTCAATGGTAAAGATGCCGAAATCGATCACGCTTATCCCTCAGTCCGATCGCAATCATTTGTTCTGCTAAATGGTGAATCTTCTCCCCAAAGGTTATAGTCTCAGCGAGCTGATCGTTGAGCTTCTTGATCTGCTTGTTCAACTTTACGCGTTGCGAGATATCAACTTGTGCCACGGCTTCCTCTAGGTGAGCGAGCTGCGTGCGGTACCGTTCTTGCTGTTCATGGACATAATTAGTGCGTACGCGGACCAGCAGGTCTGGCTGGTAGCGATGCATGTAAATAAGGCACTTGAAGCCGTTTTTCTTACCGAAATCAAGCATCCAGTAGATGGGGCGCTTCTGGTAGGTTGAGCAGTGATCCTTGTAGAAATCTTTGAGGAAGTAGTTGCGAATAATCTCACGCGGCGTGCACTTACCGTCCAGGGCATCAGACACAAAACGGAGATTCTCTTCCAGAGCATCCTCAGCACACACGTCGCGCACGAAGTCCACGAAGCGGCCGATCGCGTCGAAAATGTTGGTGTAAGGGTGACGCCCCAGCGGCCGCTTAACGAAGAGCGGCCCTCGTCCTAGAATCTGAAATCACCACAACAACAGGTTCTAGGAAAGGACGAGGACCGCTATGGAAATCTTATCAGACCCGACGCCGGACATGCTCGCCATGCCCCGTTTCGACGACGGCGCCATCGACATGCAGGAGCTGCTCAGGCGCCTCGCCGAGCAGGTCGTGAACGCGGTGATGGACGCCGAGGCCGACCAGCTGTGCGGGGGCGGCATCAGAGCGGGCGAGCCAAATAAATACTAATTTCCAGAAACGCTCAAGCGTTCCCTCACGATGGGATCGAAGTCCCTCAGACGCTCGGATTTGATGACGATGCCGAGATTCAACATGTCCTGAACGCTCACGTGGGCAATCGTGGATACGGTGATGTCTCCGAGAAGAGTTCTGATGGGCACAGCCCGAAAGATGCCAAGTAGATAGAGCCTCTTGCCCATGACCACAGCATCGTTCTCCAAATAAGTACCCTCGTTGTAGAGAAAGACCGGGGAACCGCTCGATCCCGGGTAGCACGCCATGTCAACCAGGAACTCTTTCTGCCCCTGATAGTCGTACCTATAGGGCGTCGCCGTGATACCCCGACGGACGATCGGCAGGTTGTTGGCCTCATCCCAAATGCCGTTGGGGTATCCGACCATGGTCACCTCGTCCATACAGCCCATGTCTTGAATCTGCTTATCCGTCGGCAGAAGCTCCAAGCTGAGCGGTATGGTAAGCAGATGCTTCCCCGCCCGGATAAAACCATTCAGTGCGGGACCGATGGGTAAGACGCACAGGTCAACACTTTCGTCAGGGTGTGCGATCCAGTCGCTCTCGGAGCCCCGCATGGTAAGTTGCTCGTTTATATTGAGCAGGTTTCCGTTCTCGTCAGATCTCGAAAAGATGACGCGATACTCGTACGCGCCCTCGACCACGTGCCTGTTGGTCACAATTGCCGGCACATAGGTCTTTCCGTCGTCGCAGAACTTGAAAAAGAAACCCGTTCCAACTGAGCAACCTCCCGAGGCCAACGAAGCTTCGATGCGAATCGTCGTGTGCAGAAGCTGCTCAGATAGCTGCATGGGTTTCCTTTCATTTGGACAAATAGTATATCGATTGCACCCTGAGATGCCCTTCCGTAATCAATCAGTATTGCCGCTTTGGGCACGTCCTCGCGCGGGGGGAGGGGGGGGACGCGAGCCAAGTCGAAAAAGGCAGTTAACCGGCGGCTATTCATGCCTTGATTTAGAACCGCTCGAGAATCTCCGCGGCATTCTCTCGCAGATAGATATCTAGGTCCGGCACGGCAAACTGCACGTAGCCCCTCTGTGGAGCCTGAATAACCTCTCTTTGTAGCAGCTTAGCCCTAATAGAGCTGACCTCATTGGTCTTTTTACCCATACGTTTAGCAATCTCAGATGATTTGGACTGCTGCTTATCCTCGCACATGGCCAAAAGATATTTGATATCGTTGAGTCCAAGTCCAGAAATCGCGGGCTCGTGAACAACATCGTGAAAACGAGCCTCTGCCAGCGCAATGCCTTCGATAACATCGCGCTCGCTCACGTTGGCACTTTTGACACGATGCAAGTTGGCGCGCTGCCAAATGGAGTAACCGACCAGTTGCACCAAATAGGCATAGCCCTTCGTGGCCTTAGCGGCTCTCGACAGCAGATCGTCCTCTATGGTCAAACCAGTCGCTATAAAGCTATCGCCCATAGAGAGCGCTACCTCCACCTGGTTGATAGGCGCCAGATCTTCGGGGAGGGCACGACGCAAGAATGTAAGTGCCTTGCCGTTAATAAGATCCATAACACCAGCGGGCAATCCGGCAAATGCGAGAGCAATATCGACTTTCTCCCCTATTAGAAGCTGCACAGCAGAAGCAATAGCGCGCATATCGTCAATCGGGGCATCCTGCACCTCATCTATTGCAATAAACAGGCCCTTGGAAGACTTTGCGGCCGAGCCAAGCAACTTTCTAAGACTCGACTCTTTTGGCACAACGTCGAATTTAGCGGAAACAAAGCCGGCATTTACGCCGACTGAAGCATTGGTCGCAAGGGAGGATTCTGCAATCTGATCCTTCAGGTCCAGCAATAGGTTGGGACCAGCAGAAACAATAGCCGTCTTCCAGCCAAGCTCTCGTGCACGATCTCTAAGATCACAGAGCAAAACAGTTTTTCCGGAACCCCTTGGCCCGGCAACGCGCATGAGCCTCGCAGGTGCACCAATTCCCGAATTCAAACTCTCGGTAAACTCAAGGGCAATATCATCACGACCAATTATGCGCGGAGGCTCAGCGCCGGCAGTGGGACGAAACGGGTTATGGAATATTGTGGCGCTCACTTGTTTGCCTCTCAAGGAAATCGATTATCGGTCAATCTTAGCTTTATTAGTTTATCGCAACTATATCGGATTATATCGAGTTGTATAAGCCTGTACAAACTTATCGTAGAAGTATCGAGCCATCGTAATGTAAACTAACAAATAGCCTAAACGCTGCCTTCTTCCCAACTCATGGCGAAGTCAAGCTGAGGGCCTTCTAACAACCATTGTCTAAAGCGAGAAGTACTCACTCTCGGAAGACAAGTTAGGCCCCAACCATGGATCACCCGTCAAGAAAAACTCCGGCCAGCGCTGCGTGAACAGTGCCTGTTCGCGTTTCCAACGGCGCAGCTTCTCCTCGTTGGCCTCTTCCCTGCCGCGCGAGGTGAACTCGTAGTGGTACAGCTCGGCATAGGGCGTAAAGATGGTGCGGTAGCCAGCTTCCCGCACGCGCAGGCAAAAGTCAGCGTCGTTAAAACCGACGGCAAATTCCTCGTTGTAGCCGCCGACCTGCTCAAATACGTCGCGTCGCACCATCTGACAGGCACCTGTTACGGCGCTAAAGTTACCCGGACGTACGGCGCGGGCAAGATAGCCCTCGCGCTTTGCCGAGAAATCCTGGTTGGCATGGGCAAGTGCGCCACGCACACCAACCAATATGCCAGCGTGTTGCACCAGATGGTCGGCAAAGTAGAGTTTGGCGCCCACCACGCCCGCATCGGGACGCTGCAGATAGCCCATCATCTCTTCGATAAAATCGGGGCTTATGACCTCGGTATCGTTGTTGAGCAGCAGCAGATAGTCGCCCTTGGCATGCTCCACGCCAAAGTTAATGATCTGGGAGTAATTGAACTCACCCGGCCAGTACACAACGCGCGCGATACCCTTGCCTTCGGATGCCGCAGCCACGCGTTCCGGCAGGGTTTCGTAATACGCAAACGTCTCCGGGGCTTCGCTGTTGTTCTCCACCAAGACGATCTCGAAGTTGGCATACGTTGCCTTCTGAGCGATCGACATCACGCAGGCGTCGAGCGTCTCTACGTGGTCCTTGGTGGGAATCACAATGCTCACCAGCGGCGTAGGCTCCGGCAGTGCATAACGCATGCGATAGACAAACGGCGTCTCGGTCTCCTCGACCGTTCCGCAGATGCCCAGCGCGTTAAAGTGGCGCTGAAGCGCAAGGCGCCCGGCTTCAATAGCATACGGCTTGCTATCGGCAGAGCCATCGGCGGTCGATCCCGGATGCACACGCCAGTGATACAGCACATGCGCAACGTGCTCAAAGCGCACGCCAGCTGCAAGGCAGCGAAGCGTCAGGTCGTAATCCTGGGCGCCCGCAACGTCTTCTGGGGACGTGCCAATGCGATCGACGAGTGCCTTCTCCACCATCAGGAAATGCGTCACGCAGTTATGGCTATAGAGCAGGTCGGCGTTGAGCTTGGTCTTAAAGACCGGCTGACCCCACTCCCCCGTTTTCTGAAACATGTCCTCGTCACAGAACAGGACCTGGGGACGCTCGCCCTCGGCAGCCTTGTTCAGCGTGGCAACATAGTGGAATAACGCGTCCGGTTCCAGGATGTCATCGTGGTCCAAGAACGCGATGTAGTCGCCCGTCGCTTGCTCAATACCCGCGTTGGTGTTGACCACGATGCCGCCGTTGCCGGGCAGCCCAATGCGACGAACGCGCTCGTCATTGGCGTCCACCGCAAGGTCGGCCACCGCGTCCCATTCGGGCGAGGCGTCCATAAGCAGCAATTCCCAGTTGTCATAGCTCTGGGCTAGCACCGAGTCCAGCAGCTCGCGCAGGTAGACCCGATCAGTCTTGTAGCACGGCACCACAATGCTCACGAGCGGCCTATAGGCAAAGGCCGCCGAAGCGACACGTTGGCACGCCAAATCGCCCGGCTTTGCGCGATGTTGCTCAAACCAACGTCGATAAGCTGCGTCGTCTGCACGCGCGTCCTTCATGCGGTTCCAACTGTCATCGAACATGCCGTTGTACAGGCGACCATCCATGGCGCAAAACCCGCTCTGGATCTGCTCTGTGGGATCGCTCACAATCGCGACAAAATCTCGTATATCCTGAAGCACCTCTACGCTCAGATACGTTTTATTGACGCGGCAACCGTTGCGCTGCGGCACATCGACCTGCGATTCAAACACATGCACGGTGACACCAATGGCATTCATGTGCGTATCGAAAATCTGGAGCTCAGGTGCGCACTGGGGGTCTCCAGCCCAGGTAACCTCATAGCGCCACACCGCGCCGACGTCTGCCGGCAAATAGCGAATGGCATCGATCTCGTAGCGGCCGCAGTGTTCGCCATGCTGCGCATCGCGGATAAGCGCACACATCGCAGGCTTTGCTTTGTAGTTAATCTTGGATTCCAGCTTGGCCACGCGGCTATCGAGGCGAATGGAGCCAAGCTTTTGGCCACCGGACACAAATGCAGCGTCGATTGAGGAACCATCCAAAAACGGAAGCACCAAGACGGCGAGCTCGCGCTCGTAATCGGAAACGGAAGGGCAAAGCGCCAGCACACGGCCATGATCGACCGGGAGCACCAGCGACGGCACACAAGAACCGCTCGTAGTCGCATGGGCAAACGCCTGAGAGCCCTCCCGCTCAATAAGCGCGGCGACATCCTGACCGGCAAAACGAAGCAGCACAAACAGACGGCCCTGACTGCGGCAAAGTGCCAAACGCTTGATACTCATCTACACTTCTCGCTTTCCCAGGGCGTTCGCTGCCATGCGTTTGCAGGCACCCAGACGCCCAAACCTCAAGACGTCGTAATCGAACATGAGCTTTTTGCACCCACGGGCATTGGGGGCCTTGCTGATAAGCGCCGCACGCACCATAGCAGCAACAGAAGGAGCGCATTGTGCGAGCGCAGCATCGCTGCTCACGGCAGAACCGGCAAGCGCTGTGGCAACGGCAGCAAACACCTTGCCGCAGCCCGTACCCAGAAGCCTGAGCGCATCGTACAGCACAAGATCGCACAGGAAATATGCCAGGTCATCGGCGTGCTGAGCATCGAGACCGTCGCGCTGCCAGTCAGCCAGCACCGCGGAGTAAATCTTCACGTGCTCCAGCAGACGTGTCTCGTCGTCGTAGCGCATGGTGTCCATGAGCGAACCCTTGCGCGCCAC
Organism: uncultured Collinsella sp.; assembly: GCA_902469665.1. Classification (GTDB taxonomy): domain Bacteria; phylum Actinomycetota; class Coriobacteriia; order Coriobacteriales; family Coriobacteriaceae; genus Collinsella. Next base: position 14,936 of record CABRDE010000034.1, read on the forward strand.
GCGGTAGTCATACAGCTTGTTCGAGATAAGCGCGGTCTTATGCGAACGACCGTACACGGCAAAATCGAAGACCTGGTCCTCGCCATACTTAACGGTTTCGTCGAACACGATCCCGTTGCCCAGCAAAAACTCACGCTTGCAGGCGGTGCGCCATGCAAAGGGGCGAGACGCTTCCTTAAACAGCAGGTCAGAGCTATAGCCCACAAACGACACATCACGCGGGCTCAGCACATAGTTAAGCCACGGATACCCCGCCTCCAGCGGATACGGGTTCGCGCCAAAGGTCAAAACGTCGCAGTCCTCGCGCTCAAAGGCATCGACGATCACACGGCACGCATCGGGCGTAAAGCGGTCGTCGGAATCCAAGAACGCGACGATAGGCGCCGTGGACGCAGCGATGCCTGCATTACGCGCACTCGACAGGCCCCCGTTCTCCTTATCGACCAGCGTAAAGCGCGCGTCCTTTTCGCAATAGGCAGCCGCGATATCGCGCGAACCGTCCGGCGAGCCATCGTTGACCAGCACGCCCTCCCAATCGGGCATGTCCTGCGCAAGCAGGGAGTCCAGGCACCAAGCCAGGCACTCCTCCACTTTATAGATGGGAACAACAACGGAAATCTTGGGGGTAGCCATAGTCAAGTGCTCCTACCGTGCGACCGGAACGTCATCGGGGTGCGGGTTGTCGCCGTAGGTGCGCTGATACGTCAGTACACGCCAGACCAGCGGCAGACCGCCTATCTTAAAGTAATGCTTAAACGTATTGAGCTTGCCAGGCTTCTTAAAGTCAAAGCGCGAATCGATATAGGCACGGGGCGACTTGACCATCAGGCGCAAGTCGGTCTCGCCACGCGGGTCGAACAGCGACAGGTCAAAGCGACCGGCATCCCAATCGGCCTTGAGATCGGGTGAAGCCTTCTCCCAAAACTGCTCGCGTAGCTCATCGACCAGACGCTCATCATTCCAACGGTACGTATCGACCTTCATGCGCATTAAAATGCCCTGGAGCTGAGCCTTGAGCTCGGGACGCTCGTCCAAAAAACGTTGCATCTCGGCATATTCGTCGCACACGCAAAACACTTTGTTGGGCGAATTAACGGAGCTCTTCTCGTTATCCTGGCGATAGCACAAAATGGGAGCCGCAATAAACGCGGCACGCTCGGCGCAAGCCCAAACCTTAAAGTTAAAGCCTGCGTCCTGATACGAAGCTCCCGGCGTGGGAAGGAACCGAATCTGATTATCGTTGAGGAACTCGCGCCGATAGATAGCCGACCAAATGGAAGGTTTGCGGTAGAAGATGCCAGGGCGATCGACGGGGCGGTACGCGGCGCCCGTCATATGCTCGTCGATAATCCCAAACAGCTCACGGCACTCGCTGGGCGTGGACCAATACAGGTAAAAGTCGCCCTTCACCACATCGGCATGCTCAGCATCGGCCTTGGCGACCAGCTTTTGGAGCGAATCCTCAAACATAAAGTCGTCGGACTCAAGGATGCCCACGTACTCGCCGCGCGCCATCTCCAGGCCGCGGTTCATCGAGTCACCGTAGCCGCTGTTGGCCTTGTCGATCATCTTCACACGGGGGTCGCGCTCCATGTACTCGCGGATGATATCCGGCGAGCTATCGGTGGAGCCGTCGTTGATACAGATGATCTCGATGTCCTTGAGCGTCTGCGCCACGGCGGAATCGAGGCACTCGCGCAGGTAGCGCTCGACATTGCAAATGGGGACAAGCAGCGAAACTTTAGGGGTATCAGAGTTCTGCAAGAGAACCTCCTGTTGAATAGCGTGTAACAGGGTTATTTTAGCAGCCGAGTTGCGGCGGGCGGCAGCGCTTGGAATTAGATAAAGCGCTCCAGGCAGGCTTTGAGACCGCGAGTCGAAAGATAGAACAGCGTGGCGTCTGCCATCGTAACGCCCGAGGTCGCCGTAACGAGCTTGTGAGCAACACGGCGAACGGCGCCCTTAGCAGGCATATCCGCCCACTCCGTTCCCAAAAACGTCGTGAGGTCCATGTTGACGCGAGCCGCCACGCGATGGAAGTCATCGGCATCCAAGCGCGCCAGGTCGAACACAATGAGGTCCAAAAACCAAGTTATCAGCTCGCCGGGGCACAGGTCCAAAAGACCATAGCCCGCCCAGTCCTCCAAGACCCCCTCGAGCATTCTCATATGGGCATCGAGCTTTTTGGCGCGAGCCTCGACACTGTTGAACTCATGCGTCGCCGATTCGCTCTCCATCACGTAGTGGTAGAACTTGTCCGGCATGACGACGGTCTTACGGGCAAGCGCATAAGCCACAAATTGGAAGACGACGTCCTCGCCCAAAGCCAAACCGGGGGCGAAGCGAATGCCTTCGCGATTGAGCAGCTCGCGCGAAAAAGCCGCACGGCAGGCATAGGGCTGCGCATTCGAATGGAACAGCAGTTGGGGATCACGGGCGCCGAAGGTACCAGCTTTGGGGCTCATGAGTTGCTGGACGCGTTTGGGGGCAGCATCGGCAGGTTCACAGACGCCGCCAAAAACGGCGGCCTCGGCATCTGCAGATTCCATGGCATGCAGCACGCACTCGATCGTCTGGGCATCGATGTAATCGTCGGCGTCCACAAAAAAGACGGTCTCGCCCTCGGCGGCATCGATTCCGGCATTTCGAGCACACGAGACGCCCGCGTTTTCCTGGTCAATCACCAGTACGCGATCGTCGGCCTGCGCGATCCGGCGCAACACGTTCAACGAATCATCGGTCGAACCGTCGTTAACGCAGACAACCTGAATCGAGCGCTCGGACTGGGCCAACAGCGAATCGACGCATCGCTGAATGGAGCGCGCAGAGTTGTAAACAGGGACGACAATGGTAGCTTTAGGACACGAGGCCTCTCCCATGCCGACCTACCCCCTCAGCGATTCGATGAGGAAGGCGGCGACCACGCCTGGGCCTCCAACCGAGGCGTAATACTTAGCACGCCCCAATGCACCATCCGTCGCAAAACTCGGATGTTCGTCAACCCAGCCCTCAGGATCTTTGAGGATGGCAGCGAGATTCGCACGCTTCCACGGCTTGAGGTCGTCAAGCGAAAACTCCCCGGAGTCCAAGGCCGCCTGAAATTCCTTGGCCATCTGAACCAGGAACTCCTTATAGAACTTGGGCGCCAGGCGCACGTAGTTCCACATGTACGAATCGTACTTAATGAGCTGATTGAACTTGAGCATGCGCGCGACATCGCCGCTTGCGTGGCCGCGGGCATAATCCTCTCGAATCCAACGTTCAATCTCGGCATACTCGGTATTGACGCAAAAGACCTTAGCCGAAGAATTGACCGAGGAATTCTCGTTGTCCTGGCGATACGACAGCACGGCATCGTGCAGGTAAATAGCCTTATCGGCGCACGCGATCACCTTAAAGGCGAATGACGTGTCCTGAAAGGATGCCCCCGGAGTCGGCAAGAACTTGATGCCGTTGCGCTCAAGAAAATCGCGACGGTACACGGCCGACCAAATCGACGGCTTTTGCTTAAAGAACTGCGTCGTGTCGCTCGGGTGCACCGGCTTGTCGCAGTCCTTGGCCTTAAACATCTCGTGCAGCGAACGGCGCTCCTCGGGCTTAGACCAGTAGAAATCAAAGTTAGCCTTCGCAAAGTCGGCATTATTGCTATCGGCGGCCGAGACAAGCTTTTCGAGTGCGTCGGGCGCCATAAAGTCATCGGACTCCAAGATGCCAACGTACTTGCCACGCGCCATCTCCAGACCGTGGTTCATTGAGTCGCCGTAGCCGCTGTTGACCTTGTCGATCATCTCGACGCGCCCATCGCGCTCCATATACTCGCGGATAATCGCCGGCGAGTTGTCGGTCGACCCGTCGTTAATGCAGATGATCTCAATATCCTTGAGTGTCTGCGCCAGGGCGGAATCGAGGCACTCGCGCAGGTAGCGCTGAACATTGTAAATGGGAATAAGCAGCGACAGAACAGGGCTGCCAGAGGCGTTAGTAGACAAATGTGCTCCTTAGGAAATACCTGTCGTTTCATGGTATCAAAGGGTCAGCGCGCCAGCGGGCGTTTATATAATCTATGGAGCCTCTTGCGGGCAAAGCAGCCCCACGTCATGCGGCGGGCCCATGGCAGGTTCCTGCGTTTTATTCAAAGCTTGCCGCTAAGGTGCGCCGAGCCTTTACAATAGGACAGTCCCAAGGACGTATTCGATAGCTTCCGTGCAGCGCTCGCCCGCCGCGCGTGAAAGGATATATTGCCCCATGCCTTCAACCCTTCCCGCTCCCATCGACAAGCTCGCCATCGTCGTCGTAACGTACAAGCGCCAGGAACTCCTGGCCAACTTGTTCGACTCCATGACCGAGCTCACGGCAGCGCCCTGGCGCATCGTGATTGTCGATAACGAAAATTCGCGCGAGACCGAGGCCATGTGCTCCGCATTCAACGAGCGCCTGGCCAACCTGTGGGGCATCGACACCGAGCAACCCGACGCGCAGGGTGGCACCGACCGTGTCATCTACGCCCCGCAGCTCGAAAACGGCGGCGGTGCGGGCGGCTTCTCCGCCGGCACTAAATGCGCCTACGACCTGGGCGCCCAGTGGTTCTGGGTGATGGACGACGACGTGCTCGTCATCCCCGAAGGCATCGAGCGTCTTGCCAAGTGGACTGACCGCTACGATGTCATCCAGGGTTCGCGCCTGGACTTTGACGGCGGAGCCTTCTTTTGGCAGTACCAGCTCATCCTTTCACTCGGCATCCCTAACCCCATCGCCAAGTGGGACTTGGGCCCCGAGGGCTACCGTGCCATGAACCAACTGTGCTTTGAGGGCGGCATGTTCTCGCGCCGCGTGGTCGACAAGATTGGCCTGCCCGACGCGCGCTTCTTTATCTACGGCGACGATGCCTGCTACGGCTACGTAGCCAGCCAGCACTTCCCCGCCGCCGTTGTTGCCGACGTGGTGCTCAAGCGCGCCCGCGCCGTCTCTAACTGGGACATCGCCGGCAAGCGCCAGCTCAACTCTACGAGCGACACCAACCGCTACTACATCATGCGCAACCGCGGTTATCTGGCCCGCTACATGCAAATTTACGGCGACTATCATCCCGTGCTGTTCCGTCTGGGCAACGCCGCGACCTTCTGCAAGGAGTTCATTCGCCTGGCCGCCGTTGACAAGTGCTTTAAGACCGGTATTCCGGCGCTGCGCCGTGGCATGAAAGACGCCCGCAAGATCGTCAAGGACCCCGACTGGAAGCCCATGCCGCCCATGAAGGACACCGAGTAACGGAAGCCGGAAACACCTCGGCGCTCAAAGCCGCTGGCACACCGTAGCCACATGCTGCCCATCAAAACCGAACCCCCAGCGCATGCGACCCACGCCGGGGCGCGGTACACGGATTTCGTCGATGCCATCGCGCTCTATGTCGAGTAGCGACTGCACGGCCAGCAATTCCAGGCCCAACGCATCCACATCGGGGTCATACATCATATTGATCGTTATAAGCGGGCGCTCGTCCAGCATGCCAATCGTATCGGCTATGTCGAACACAGCGCCCGTAGGAAAAACCTGGATGTCCCAGCGACCCGCGCCACACTTTCGCCTCGAGGCAGGATTGGCATAGCCCGGCAAGCCAAAGAAGAGCCCCTGCAAGAGCAGATGATATGGCAGCGGCGCATCTGGGTCGGTCGCACCGATTCCCGCATCTCCTAGGATGCGGCTTAGCGCCCGCCTCACCGTATCCTCGTCCCCACGGCACAACCCGTCGCGAAACGCATCGACGTCTCGAATGTCTTCGGCAGCACACTCAAACCACTCAATAATCACTAGACGCAAGGCCTGGCGAAGCTCGTTATTGGGCAATCGCAAAGCACGGAGGCGATCATCATGCTCTGGCTTCTCAGTCATATCCGTCGTCAGGAAACCTGACAGATACAGCGCCGTCCACAAGCCATCATCAGGCGAGGCCTCTAGCCCCGCAGCGCCCAAACAAAGCGGGACCCCAACGCATCCATGGGCCTCGAGCAAATCAAACAAGACCGAAAGGCGGTCGAGATTCCACCCGGCAACTACCCTACTCAGGCAATCGGCATATCCATACAGATCGGCACGCACAGGCGCCGTGCAGCCTCGGCCCAGAAAACCGATCACACGCGCTGGACTCGAGCAATAGACCCTGCCAAACCGATACCCCTCGAGCCATTCACGCGCATCATCCAGGTATTCCTCGCGCCCAGCATGATTCAAAAGAGCCTGGACCTCGGCATCCGAAAAGCCGAACCAACGGTCACACCAGGTCGAAAGCGGCGTCGTCAGACAATACGAGCAGCCGTGCAAAGAAAGCGCCGCTTCAGCAGGTCCGGGACGCTCCCCCATCAAACACGTCAGCCGCAACGAATCGCCCGCAGTGGCAATGGCCTCGAATAGCACGCGATCAAATAGATCCGCCGAATCGGCGCCGGAAGCGCCCCTTGCGCTCATACGGCCCAACCACGCCACGTCGTACCCATCAACGAGCAATACGACCTGCTCATCGCAGGCAATCTCCAGCAGCTCTATGAGCACGCCGAGCACCGAGTCAACCTCGTCCGCGCTCGCCACGCCACGCGCGACGCGTTCGATGTGACGCACCTTATCTCGAGCTAAATCCGGAGCCTCCAAGAGCGCCAACAAGCGAGCGCACTCGCCCGAAAGGGCATCGCGCACGACGCCGGCAACAGCGGGGCCACGCTTCGTAGCGCCAGAAAAGTCCAGCGATATCACCGGATAGCAAGCATACTCATCCCGATAGCGCCCGCCGTCTGCATCCCAAATCTGAGCATCGGCAAACAAACGCTGACCAGAGCGACCGACCGCTGGACGCTCCAGAAAAGCCTTGAGCATCGACAAGTTCATGCTCTTGCCAAAACCCTCGGGTCGACAGCACACCACAACGGACGCGTCGCAGTCCAACACATCGGCAATAAACATGGTCTTGTCAACCAGCACGCAGCAACCAAGGGCCTCCGCATAGCCGTGTATGCCAATGGGCAAAACCGCATCGTCGGCACAGCCGATCAAGCGCACGCCAAAGCCAGCAGCACAATCAACATTTGCCTGTTCAGACACCAAAACGTTCCCCCTAAATCGCAGCACGATGCCAATTGTAATGACCGCATCGCATGTACCGATGTCGCCGCGCGAACATATCGGGCAACGGTAGTAACAAGAGGTGTGAGGGGGCACAACTAATCGTTGCACAACAAAACGGGGCCCGACGCATTCGCACCGGACCCCGTCCCGATTCTTTAGTTATCTGGCAACCGAGAGGCTACTCCTCCGAGCCGTCCTCCCCAGAAGCCTTCTTCTGCTGATCGAGCTTATGCTTACCACTTACGATAGACGTAGCGCCCAGTGTGGCCAAGCTCGCGCTGGCAAGGCTCGCCATCACAATCAGATCGCCCGTCTTGGGCATGTTGCCGCCCGAAGACTTGGTAGTTGTAGTCGTCGTGGTCGTGGTGGTCACCGTCTTGGAGTCATTTTGCTCTTGGACCTGGTTGTCAGCACCGCTCTTGTCGTCGTCTTCGGGCTGTTTCTTTTCGCCCTCGGTCTTGCTCTCGTCCTTCTTCTGTTCGGACTTGTCGCCCTTCTCCTCAGAGCTAGAACCCTTATCGGATTCGGTCTTCTCGGAAGCTTTGTCCTTGGAGTCGTCCCTTGCGGCCTCGGTCTTTTCCGTGGAACCCTGATCAGAGTTGTCCTTGTTCTGGGCCGAGCCGTTATTGACGCCAGCCATCAGCGAAGAACCCAGCGTAGAACCAAGCTGCTCGGAGAAAGAAGGCTTCTTGTCCGGCGAAGCAACGGGAGCGTCCGGCGCCTTATTCGAGTCGTCCTTGGAAGCATCGGAATCAGGGGTCGTGTCAGAGCCGGAGCCGTTGTTAGAGCCGGTGTCAACGGACGAATCGCTCGAGCCGGTGGATGAGTTAGAGGTGTCAGCGTCGGTCGAACCAGAAGCGTCGCTGTCCGTATTGCCGGCAGAGCTTGAAGACGAATCGCCCGCAGCAGAGCCGTTCGAATTGGAGCCGTTCGAGGTAGAGCCGTCGTTGGTAGTGCCACCAGCAGAGCCATTACCGTCAGCATCGGTCGAGGGCGCATCCATCCTGTCATCGTTGGCATCGCCACTCGAGTCGTCATTCGAATCAGGTGTCGGCGAGGGCGCCGGTGTGGGCTCGGGCTGCACGGGCGTCGCAGCGGCTGCCTCGTCCTCGGCGATATAAGCCAAGCAGTCCTTCAGCTCATTCTTATAACGATTCTTCCAGCCCTCATGATACTGGGGCTGACTCGAAAACTTAGTAGCGACATTGTTGACTACACTATTGGAGAGCGCCGTCACAAACTCGCGGTCGGACATATCGTTGGAAAGATTCGCCCAGCGGAAAAAGTCCCTGCAGCCACCGGTGCCGCACATGTTGGTAATGCTCCACACCATGCCTTTGACGCAATCGGCGCGGCCCGAAATATCAATACCCAGGCCGCTCTTGAGCCACGCCTCGGTCACCGCATAGTACGAGTTGTACGCATACGCATCCTGCAGAGCCGAAAAATCAGCAGGATCGGTGTTATAGGCACCCTGGAAGGCCTCCTGTGCAATACGGCCCAGCTCAGTAAGCTGGCCGTTCTCGTACATGGCATTGCTCGCGTTGGAAATCTCGCTGCCGCGATCAATCGCATCCTTGAGCATGCTGTATTTTTCGGGGCTGTAGTTGTAGACCTGCTTCATAAACGGAATGAGCGACCAACGGCGGTCGAACTGGTAATAGCCCAGCGCGTTGTAGCCGTCACCATACGAAAAGCCCTGGTTATAGTTGCCATGGCTCTCATATTTGGTGAAGTACTTCATCTCGGGAGTCACGTTGACAAACGAAACGCCCTGGACCGACCTCAGCACGCCCGAGAAGGACTGCTGGGTGTAGAGACCCTTATCGATATCGGTGGCATCCGAGGCAACGCCCGGCGTGGGCTCCTCGGCAGCGGCGGGTGCCGGCGCGGAAACGGCGCCAAACGAAAGCGCCAGCGTCAGGCCCGCGACAATAGCAGAATGCTTGGGCTGCATAAGATCCTCCCTGCATTGGTGTAGTTAAAGTTCAGTTTGCAAAGATAAAAGTAAGTATTGCAGCTCGCCCGTTGTTACACAACAACCCCTCGGTAAACGGCAACAACCTTCCGCGAAATCTTAAGGAATTGCGCTCAACCTACAGCTTAATGTCAAAGTTGATTTCGGGGACGGCGGCCAGGTCGGCCAACGTCACGCCGTCGACGTACTTTTCGATCACGTCGTCCAGGCCGCGCCAGAACTTGACGGTCGAGCACAAATCGCTGCGGGTGCAGCTGTTGTCGATGCCGTCGCACGCCACGGGCGCCGTGCTGCCCTCGACGGCGCGCAGGATGTCGCCGGCACGCACCTCGGCTGGATCCTTGGCCATCATGTAGCCGCCGCCCTTGCCGCGCACGCTCTTAAGCAGGCCCGCCTTCATAAGCGGACGAACCAGCTGCTCCAAATACTTTTGTGAGATATGCTCGCGGTCGGCAACCTCGCGCAGGGCAATCTTGCCCTCGGCGTCGCCCAGCGCCGCGATATAGATCATCAGCCGGAGGGCATAGCGGCCCTTGGAAGAAATGAGCATACCTACCCTCCCATCACATCTGGGACAACATAACCAGGTCTGTTTGTCCCAAATTTTAAGTAAGTGGGACAAACAAACCTTGTTATTTTGTCCCACATCTAGAAAAGTCGAGTGGATTAGTCGGGTTTTCCCTTGACTAACGCCGAACCCATAGTAACTTTATTCCGAGAAGATTCCTAGGGTTTAGTACACCTATGAGTACACCATATACAGAGAGGGACAGCATGAGCGCAAATCCGCTGCTTTCCATCGAAGGTCTGACCGCCTCCGTGGACGAGAAGACCATCCTCCACAACGTCAACCTCAACGTCGCCGCCGGCGAGACCCACGTGCTGATGGGACCCAACGGCGCCGGCAAGTCCACCCTCGGCCACCTGGTCATGGGCGACCCCATCTACACGGTCAACGACGGCCGCATCGTCTTTGATGGCCAGGACATCACCGAGCTCACCACCGACAAGCGCTCGCGCGCCGGCCTGTTCCTGAGCTTCCAGGCCCCGGTCGAGATTCCGGGCGTGCCGCTGTCGAGCTTTTTGCGCGCCAGCATCGCCGGCCGCCCCGGCCTGGAGATGAAGGGCAAGGAGTTCCGCCGTCGCGTCAAGGAACTCGCGGCCGAGCTCAACATGGATACCGCATACCTCAACCGTGAGCTGGGCGTGGGCTTCTCGGGCGGCGAGAAGAAGAAGGTCGAGATGCTCCAGCTTTTGCTGCTGCAGCCCAAGCTCGCCATCCTGGACGAGACTGACTCCGGCCTGGACGTCGACGCCCTTTCCACCGTCAGCCATGGCATGGACGCCTACCGCAAGAGCTGCGACGGCTCCATGCTCATCATCACGCACAACACGCGCATCCTGGAGCACCTGGATGTCGACCGCGTCCACGTTATGGTCAAGGGCCACATCGTACGCGAGGACGACGCCTCGCTGATCCCCTGGATCGACAAGAACGGCTTTGAGACCTTCGAGCGCGAGGCCGCCGAGCAGCGCGCCCAGGCCGAGTCCGCCGCTGCCGAGCAGCAGGCGTAAAGGGGCGACGCAATGACCAAGAACCGCACCGAGGTCGCGGACATCGACCGCAGCCTCTACGACTTCACCTATGGCGAGGAGGGATTCGAGCGCCTCGACGCCGGTATCACGCCCGACATCGTGCGCGAGATCAGCGCAAAGAAGGACGAGCCGCAGTGGATGCTCGACCTGCGCTTAAAGTCCCTCGAGATCTTCAATCGTTTCCCCGACCCGACGTGGGGCCCCTCCATCGAGGGCCTGGACATGGACAACATCGTCACCTACGTCAAGCCCAACACCGACCAAAAGCACGACTGGGAGTCGGTGCCCGACGACATCAAGAACACCTTTGAGCGCCTGGGCATCCCCGAGGCCGAGCGCAGCTACCTGGCGGGCGTCGGCGCGCAGTACGACTCCGAGCTGGTCTACCACAACATGCAGGACACCGCGTCCAAGATGGGCATCGTCTACTCCGGCATCGAGGAGGCCCTGCACGACCCGCAGTGGGAACCGCTCATCCACGAGAAGTTTATGACGCTCATCCCGCCCACCGACCACAAGTTTGCGGCCCTGCACGGCGCCGTATGGTCGGGCGGCTCGTTTGTCTACGTGCCCAAGGGCACCAAGCTCGACTTCCCGCTGCAGAGCTACTTCCGTCTTAACGCCAAGGGCGCCGGCCAGTTTGAGCACACGCTCATCATCGTCGAGGACGACGCCGACCTGCACTTTATCGAGGGTTGCTCCGCGCCCAAGTACAACGTAGCCAACCTCCACGCCGGCGCCGTCGAGCTCTTTGTGGGCAAACGCGCACACCTGCGCTACTCGACCATCGAGAACTGGTCCAAGAACATGTACAACCTCAACACCAAGCGTGCGCGCGTGGACGAGGACGGCGACATCGAGTGGATCAGTGGCTCCTTCGGCAGCCACGTGGGCTACCTCTATCCCATGAGCGTGCTCAACGGCCGCCGCGCCCGTTCGAGCTTTACCGGCATCACCTTTGCCGGCGCCGGCCAGAACCTCGATACCGGCTGCAAGGTCGTACTCAACGCGCCCGAGGCCTCGGCAACCGTCGAGACCAAGGGCATCTCCAAGAGCGGCGGCATCCAGACCTTCCGCAGCTCCATCGTGGCCACGCCCAAGGCCGAGGGTTCCAAGGCAACCGTGAGCTGCCAGTCGCTCATGCTCGACGACCAGAGCCGCTCCGACACCATCCCCGCCATGGACATCCGCGCCAAGAATGTCGACATCGGCCACGAGGCCACCATCGGTCGTATCGGCGACGACAAGGTGTTCTACCTGATGAGCCGCGGCATCTCGGAGGAAGAGGCCCGCACCATGATCGTCAACGGCTTTGCCAACCCGGTCTCCAAGGAGTTGCCGCTGGAGTACGCCGTCGAGATGAACAACCTGATCAAGCTCGAGATGGAAGGAGCGATCGGATAATGAATCAGACCACGATCACCGCTGCTACCACCCTTGAGCAGGTCAACGCTATGCCGGCCGCCACTTGGGGTTGGCTGAAGATGAATCAGACCAAGCTCGAGCTCTCTGACGAGCTTGCTGCCGCTCCCGCCGAGACCGTTAAGGTTGAGGGCTTGGACGAGCAGTTTGCTGGCGTGGCAGACGCGTTCGACGCCGCCATGGACGCCATGGCCGAGCGCTTCCCCGAGCGCCGCGCCTCCGCGCCCGGCGATGCCGCCGACCGCGCCCGCATCACGCCCGAGACCGAGCTCGACGTGCCCGCCACCTCCGTCTACCAGGCCGGTGCCATTAAGCTGGAGGAGGGGCTCTCCCCCGCTGAGGCCTTCGAGACTGGCATGGGCGAGGCTGCCTACACCTACCTGGCCGACCACGCCACCAAGCGCGTCTTCATCGATGTGCCCGCATACAAGCACGCCACGGTTACCGTGCGTGTGAGCGGTGTCGATGCCGCCGCGGCCATCGCCGCCATCGACGTCGTCGCCCGCCCGCAGGCAACGCTCGACCTGCAGATCGCCCTGGACTCCCCCGTTGCCGGCGAGGGCGTCGTGGGATCCGTGCTGCGCGTGTGCGCCCACGAGTACGCCACCGTCAACGTGACCTGCACGCAGACGCTCGACGATAGCTGGATCGCGCTCGACGACACCGGCCTGTTCCTGGACGAGGGCGCGCGCGTCAACGTGCAGCACACCGTCCTGGGTGCCGGCGCCAGCGCCACCGGCCTTGCCGGCGACCTGCTGGGCGATACCGCCAAGGTCACCATCGATACTGACTACCTGGGCGCCCGCGAGCAGGTGCGCGACTTTAACTACGAGCTGCGCCACCGCGGTCGCAAGACCGAGTGCGAGATCGACGCCAACGGCGTGCTGACCGGCACGTCCAAGAAGGTCTACCGCGGCACCATCGACCTCGTGCACGGTTGCAAGGGTGCAACCGGCACCGAGCGCGAGACGGTGCTTTTGGCCAACAAGGGCGTCGACAACAAGACCGTTCCCGTCATTCTCTGCGACGAGGACGACGTCGCCGGCAACCACGGAGCCACCATCGGCCACGTCCGCGACGAGCAGCTGTTCTATCTCGCCTGCCGCGGCCTTGACCAAAATGCCGCCGAGGACCTGTTCATCCGCGCCAAGCTGGAGGACGCCGCGCTTTCCGCGACCGACGAGCGCACCCGCGCCGCCGTCGTCCGCTTGGGCAACAACCTGATCGACAACTTTGAAGAGGAGCTCGCATGATCGACACCGAGCACGTTAAATGCGATACCTGCACTGCCCCCGAGCCCATGGAGCTCGACGCCAGCGACGAGGCTTCGCGCGGCTGGCCCACCGTAGACATCGAGACCAACCCCTACAAGGCGCAGTTCCCGCTCTTCCAGCAGCACCCCGAGATCGCCTTCCTCGATAGCGCCGCCACCGCGCAGCGCCCTGCCTGTGTGCTCGACGCCGAGCGCGACTTCTATCAGCGCATGAACGCCAACCCCCTGCGCGGCCTGTACTCGCTGTCCGTCGAGGCAACCGACGCCATCGCGAAGGTCCGCCAGCAGATCGCCGACCTCATCGGCGCCTCACAGGCCAACGAGGTCGTCTTCACCCGCAACACGAGCGAGTCGCTCAACCTGGTCGCCAAGAGCTTTGCACCCACGGTGCTCGAGCCCGGTGACGAGGTCGTCATCACCATCATGGAGCACCACTCCAACCTGATTCCGTGGCAGCAGGTCTGCCGCGAGACCGGCGCCAAGCTCGTCTACCTCTACCCCACCAAGACCGGTCAACTCACCACCGAGGAGGTTCTGTCCAAGGTGGGCCCCAAGACCAAAATCTTGGCCGTGGGTCAGGTGTCTAACGTGCTGGGCGTCGAGAACCCGGTCAAGAATCTCGGCAAGCTCGTGCACAAGTACGGCGGCTATCTGGTCGTCGACGGCGCGCAGTCGCTGCCGCACATGCCGGTCGATGTGGCCGATCTGGGCGCCGATTTCTTTGCCTTTAGCGCGCACAAGGCCATGGGCCCCATGGGCATCGGCGTGCTGTGGGGCAAGATGGACCTGCTCAACGCCATGCCGCCCATGCTCACCGGCGGCGAAATGATCGACTCTGTCACCGAGCAGGAAGCCGTCTGGGCGCCCGTCCCCGAGAAGTTCGAGGCCGGCACGCAGGACGCCGCCGGCATCTTCGCCACGGGCGCCGCCCTTGATTACCTGGTCAACACGGTGGGTTACGAGAACATCCAGGCCCGCGAGCAGGCACTCGTCCACTACCTGATGGGCGAGCTCATGCAGCTCGACTTTGTCCAGATCATCGGCTCCATCTATTGGGACAACCACCACGGCGTTGTGAGCTTTAACGTCAAGGGCATCCACCCGCACGACGTCGCGAGCATCATGGACATGGACGGCGTCTGCATTCGCGCCGGCCACCACTGTGCACAGCCGCTGCTTACCTGGCTGGGTGTCGAAAACCTTGCTTGTTGCCGCGCCAGCGTGGCCTTCTACAACGACAAGGCCGACATCGACAAGTTCATCGCCGGCCTGCATCACGTTTGGAGCACGTTCAATGGGTAATCTGTACACCTCCACCACATTTATGGAGCACAACTCGCACCCCGACTATAAGTACGAGATGGATGCTCCCACGCACGAGCACGACGGCATCAACCCCAGCTGCGGCGACGAGCTCACCCTGCAGCTGCGCGTCGAGAACGGCGTGATCGAGGAGGCCTCCTTTACCGGCCACGGCTGCGCCATCAGTCAGGCCAGTGCCGACATCATGGCCGACCTCATCACCGGCGAGACCGTCGAGGAAGCTCACCGCCTGGCAGAGCTCTTCCTCGCCATGATCCGCGGCGAGCAGCTCTCCGAGGAGGACCTGGAAGACCTGGACGAAGCCGCCCAGCTCCAGGACATCTCGCACATGCCCGCCCGCGTCAAATGCGCCGAGCTCGCCTGGCGCACCCTCGACGGCATGCTCGAGGGGCAAACAAACCAGTAGTTTATGCCCCGAATCCAAGGTTTTTGATTGCCGAGCCGCCCGATACGGGCGGCTCTGTTTTTACCTAATGAGCGCGAACGCACAAAGTCCGCGCGTCCGGCGCCCCGTCTGGCATTTGCCACGCAGCCAGACACGAACACGGGCGTTTTCCACAGCACCAAAGGCCTGCGGCAGGACCCCGGGCCCGCCAAGCAATGCGCCAAGCCCCGTTCTGCGAAGCTCCGACTCGCTTCGCGCCTACCGCAGGCGGGTCCCATAGGGAGCGGCGTGCATTTTTGCGAGTATTCAGCACGCCAAGCTGTGTGTATACGCATCGAAAGCGTTAATCAACGTCTTTAGGCGCATATATATTGTGTTTTAGAACAAGCATCGCGGTCTGACGGGACGCAGGCACGTGCTTCGGGGGCGCAACGGCGGGGATCAATAGCTTCGGAACCCGTATGTTGCAAGATTGCAGCGGTGCCGACAGCACTACGATGCTGAAAACTCCGTTTTTTGCACGGCGCAGACGGGGGTAGGCACGGGCAAACCCGGACTGAGTCGTTAATTTATGCAAGATGGCGATTGTTCTATGCATATTAAGAAGTGCAGTTACCGTACCAAGCTTTTGAACGCTGGTTGCGGCGTATGGACGATCCCAGCTGCGGTGAACAGGCGACCTTACATCACGTTTCCGCCAGCCCGCATCGCCGTTCGCGCGCGGGCGCGCACGATACGAGAGACGGTACTTTTGCCAATCCCGGTATACCGCTCAATCTGGCGCACCGTAAAACCGGCATCGTGCAATCCAAAAATAACGGTATCGCGCTGCGCAGGCGGTGCGTCTTTAACCCCATGGAGCGGAGCCCCGAGGCTTTTCGCCAACTTGTCGGCAAAGGCGTGGCGTTCCCACTCTGTCTCTTTCATATCGCGCAGCGCCGGTTCGCCGCCGTCGGGCGTCGAAAGCGAATAGGCAATAAAGCCCTCGGCAGAACCAAAAAGCTCAAGCACACAAGAAGGATCAGAAAATCCCCTCGCGACATCGGCCGCGTCACCGTCGTAAGCGCACAAATGCTCCGGAAAGCTGCTCCAGGGATAACGCTCAATGAGACTGATGCCCGCCTCCTGCGGATCGGCGTGAACGGAGCGAATAGCCTCCATCACCTGCCAGTCGGTATCGAGCGAGCGCCGGTCAAAACGGTTCTGGAACAGATGCCCTGTGCGCCCCGTGCGTTTATTGAACCGCCGCGCGTACGTCAAAAGCAGCCGGTGCATCGCCGCGCTCATCGCGTCCTCGTAATCTGCAAGCACCAGACGCACGTGATTGCCCATAAGGCACCAGGCGATAACCGTCACGCCCGCCTTGCGGCAGCACTCACGCATCAGCTCCAAGAACTCCCACCGGTCTTCATCGCCCTCAAAGATGAGCTGCTTGCCCGTACCGCGGGCACAGACATGGTAAAAGCCGGTAACCGTTCTCCAAACGCGCTGCATGGCGCTCCCTTCGCCGGGATCTGCTTGCCATCCAATACAGCACGATTGAAGCGTGCCATCAAAACATTCACGCAAAACAATTCGCTCGCGCGGCCAAAGGCAGTAAACAGGCGGCGAACGGCACCGTTGCAACAGGTCAACCCCTGCAACGCTTACAAAAGCTGACCAAAAGCTTGCCCAAGACGGACCCCCTCTACGGAAGTGCACGACCACAGAATATAGAGTTAAACCGTTTCAATTGAAAGTTCCGCGCATCTCGCTACGAAAACTGAGCCGTTCGCCGAATATTCCGTGCATTTCGCGGTATTATAGGGGCTGCATGTCATGTCCCTTTCGAAGGGTCGCCCGGCAATCGCCAGCCACGGCCCCCAGACGGGACGCCAACACGATAGAGAGGAGAGGCATGCAGTACTCACAGGAAGTGGAGAACATGTGCCCCGTTGCCAAGGGTGCATACCACGGCCCCGCACCCATCCCCGAGGAGGGCAAGTGGGTCCAGGCTAAGGAGATTTCCGACATCTCCGGTCTTACGCACGGTGTGGGTTGGTGCGCACCTCAGCAGGGCGCCTGCAAGCTCACGCTGAACGTCAAGGACGGCATCATCGAGGAGGCCCTCGTTGAGACCATCGGCTGCTCGGGCATGACCCACTCTGCCGCCATGGCTTCCGAGATCCTTCCCGGTAAGACCATCCTCGAGGCCCTCAACACCGACCTCGTCTGCGACGCCATCAACGTTGCTATGCGCGAGATCTTCCTGCAGATCGTTTACGGCCGCAGCCAGACCGCGTTCTCCGAGGGCGGCCTGCCCGTGGGCGCCTCCCTCGACGACCTCGGCAAGGGCCTTCGCTCTCAGGTCGGCACCATGTTCGGCACCAAGGCCAAGGGCGCTCGTTACCTCGAGCTCGCTCAGGGCTACGTCACCCGCATGGCTCTCAACGACAAGAACGAGATCGTCGCATTCGAGTTCCTGAACCTCGGCAAGTTCACCGACGCCGTCAAGGCCGGCAAGACCCCCGAGGAGGCCATCGCTGGCGCTATGGGCCACTATGGTCAGTGGGAGAACGCTGCCAAGTACATCGACCCGCGCACCGACGAGGAGACTCACTCCGTCGCCAGCGTGTTCCCGGTTCACGAGTAGAAAGGGAGGGAAATAACTATGACTGTTACGTTCGAAGGTTACGAGCGCCGCGCTGACAAGATCAACAAGTGCCTCGCCGACAACGGCATCGCCTCCCTCGAGGAAGCTCTGCAGATCTGCACCGACAAGGGCTTCAACCCGCGTGAGATCGTCAACAACACCCAGTCCATCGCCTTCCAGAACGCCGAGTGGGCCTACACCCTCGGTTGCGCTCTCGCTGTCAAGCGTGGCGCCAAGTCCGCTTCTGAGGCTGCCGCCATCATCGGCGAGGGCATCCAGGCCTTCACCGTTCCCGGCTCCGTCGCCGAGGACCGCAAGGTCGGTCTGGGCCACGGCAACCTGGGCGCTATGCTGCTCTCCGACGACACCGAGTGCTTCGCCTTCCTGGCCGGTCACGAGTCCTTCGCTGCCGCTGAGGGTGCTATCGGCCTGGCTCTAAACGCCAACAAGGCTCGCAAGAAGCCGCTGCGCGTCATCCTCAACGGTCTGGGCAAGGACGCTGCTCAGATCATCGCTCGCATCAACGGCTTCACCTACGTGAAGACCCAGTTCGACTACTTCACGGGCGAGCTCAAGGTCGTCGAGACCATCCCCTACTCCGATGGTCCCCGCGCCGCCGTCAACTGCTACGGCGCCGACGACGTCCGCGAGGGCGTTGCCATCATGTGGCACGAGAACGTCGACATCTCGATCACCGGTAACTCCACCAACCCCACGCGCTTCCAGCACCCCGTCGCTGGCACCTACAAGAAGGAGCGCCTCGAGGCTGGCAAGAAGTACTTCTCCGTCGCTTCTGGTGGCGGCACTGGTCGTACCCTGCACCCGGACAACATGGGCGCCGGCCCTGCCTCTTACGGCATGACCGACACCATGGGCCGTATGCACTCCGACGCCCAGTTCGCCGGTTCTTCCTCCGTGCCTGCGCACGTTGACATGATGGGTCTCATCGGCATGGGCAACAACCCCATGGTCGGTGCCACCGTCGCCTGCGCTGTCGCCGTCGAGGAGGCCCTCAAGGCCTAATCGCGCCCGCGCGATGCTCATATAGTTGAGCTTTGGAGCCGCTACCCACCCAGGTAGCGGCTCTTTTTGTTTGCGCTGTCGCAGGGTAGCTAATGCCGATATATCAGTTGGGGCGAAATACAAGATGTGATGAGATGGAGCGTCAGAGCGTCCATGACGCCCACCTGCCATATTTGCCCTTTACCGATTTGCCGAGTCTTTGCGGCCCCATTGCCGATCACCCGTGCGACAATGCGCCGGACGAGAAAGGAATCCGATGGAATCGACTGATGTACTGGTAATTGGATCTGGCATTGCGGGCCTTTGCGCCGCCATCGAAGCGGCACGCACGGGTGCAACCGTCACTGTGGCAAGCGCCGGCAAGACTATGAGTGGATCGAGCTTCTTCCCCGGAACCTGGGGCCTAGGGCTTATCGGACCCGTTAACGAAGACGACGAGCAGGACCTCATCGACACCATCCTGGCCGTCGGCGGCGGCGTTGCCGACCCCGAACTCGTCCAAGCGTTCGTCCACGGCATTCCCCAAGCGATTGACTGGCTCGAGCAAGACCTGGGCGTTGAGCTCCAGCGTCCGCAAAGCGCCGAGAGTGCTCAGCAAAAGCAATTTATCCCCTGCTTTGACCACAAGACGCGCATGTGGCGCGGCCTCACCCGCAAGCCCCTTGAGGACGCTCTGACGACCCGGATCGAGTCGCTCGGCATTCGCCTGCTCCCCCGCCATGAGCTTATCGACCTTGTTGAGGACACGAACGGCAGAATAACCGGAACCGTGCTCTACGACCTCACCGAAAATCGAATCGTGCCCTTTGCTGCCAAGGCCACGATCATCGCAGCCGGTGGCACAGGCGGCCTGTTCGAGCGCAGCCTTACGTCGGCTGATGTGCTCAGCTCCTCGCAGGCCATCGCGCTGGCGCATGGCGCAACAATTACTAATATAGAGTTCATGCAGATGATGCCCGGCTTCATCGAGCCCAAGCGTAACTTGGTCTTCAACGAAAAAACCTGGCGCTACGTACATGTAGACCAGCCGGCAGATATTGCCGACGACAAGCTGGACGACCTGCTCGAGCAGCGCTCTGGATATGGTCCTTTCACGTCACGCTTGGCCTCCCGCGCTATCGATCTCGTCATCGATCAGGCAGGTGTCGAAGGCCTGGCACTCCACTACGACTTCCCCCGCGAGGATGTCCCAGAGTTTGTGCAGACCTTTGCCACCTGGCTGCAAGACGAGCACGGCATCGCGCCGACCGACGAGATGCGCGTTGCGATGTATGCCCACGCTGCTAACGGCGGCATCAAGATCGATAAGACCGCGCACACGGGCGTTGAGGGCCTCTACGCTTGCGGCGAGGCGACAGGCGGCATGCACGGCGCCGACCGCATTGGTGGCTTGTCAAGCGCCAACGGCATCGTATTCGGACGTATCGCGGGCGCATCGGCAGCCCTCACAGCGCAGAAAGAGCCTGAAGCGGCCCTGAAGACGGATATCACCCTCCCCCAGTACGGCATTGCCACAACAGATGCCGATCGCCTGACACACAGCCTTAGGCACACGATGAGCACCTATTGCATGATCAACAGGACCGAAACAGGCCTATCCGAGGCCCTGCAACAGCTTGAAAGCCTGCAAGACAAGGCCATGGCGCTGAGCAAGCCGCATGCCGATGACAGCGAGATCGCAGCCCTCGCCCGCCTGCAGTCGCAGATTCAGCTGTCGACGGAGATGGTCAAAGCCATGCGTAAGCGGTCCGAAAGTCTCGGATCGCACTATCGAGCGGATTAAACCGGACACCTATCTAAAGCAGAACACAATCAATCGATATCCATGGGCCCCGTGAGCTTGAAGCAGCACGGGGCCCATTCGTGTCCGCACGACAGCGTATTCTTATTCTGAATATAGAGCGGGCAAAGCCCGCATAGAAAATAGACCAGCGAGGAGGAGATATGGACAGCAGGGATATCGAGAAATGGCGTGTCGAACTTGACAGCTACGCCCATGTGGAAGACGGCGTTGAGTATTGGCTCGCACGCGATTTAATGGAACCCATGGGGTACACTCGATGGGAGAACTTCGCCGAAGTTGTTAAGAGGGCAAAAGTCTCGTGCGAAACAAACAAAACTCCAGTTGATTCCCATTTTCGTGACACCACGAAAATGGTAACTGCCGGTGTCGCCGCTCGCGCGGTTAAAGACTACAAACTTACGCGCTATGCATGCTATTTAATCGCACAGAACGGAGATTCAAACAAGCCAGAGATCGCGCTCGCCCAGGCATACTTTGCCGTGCAGACGCGCCGCCAAGAGCTCATAGAGCAGCGCTTCGCAGAGATTCAGCGCTTGCAGGCGCGCCACTCGCTATCCGATTCAGAGAAACAGCTCTCGGGTATTGCGTTCAAACGCGGCGTGGACTCCAAAGGATTCGCGATCATCAAGTCGAAGGGCGATGAGGCGTTATTCGGCGGCAGAAGCACGGCGGAAATGAAGCAGCAGCTCGGCGTACCCAAGAGCGCGGCATTGGCGGACAGGTTAGCCGATGTCCTCATCAAAGCAAAGGACCTCACGAACTCGATGACGGCCTTCAACGCCGAGGAACACGACTTGTACGGTCTGGACCAGATCAAACAAGAACACGTCGAGAACAACACGAGCGTGCGTGGCAGCCTCATCGACCGCGGAATTGTTCCCGAGAACCTACCGCCTGCCGAGGATACAAAAAAGCTCGAGCGTCGCGTGAAGGCAGACGAGAAGAAACTCAAGGAGGGTACTGACGGTTTCACCGATCCCCAGGGTAGACTCAATCTGTGAAAGCGGCCGCGCCCTTTCGGGTTCGACCCCATGCGAGGTTAACAAAAAAGCGACCAGCCTAAGCCAGTCGCTTTAACATGCTTTGGGTGGGCCGTCAGGGGGTCAGCCTGCTGTGCAGGCGGTCGCTGCGGCGCTTCGCGCCTTGCGCGCTGCGCTGGCAAATGCTTACGCATTTCCTCAGCTCCGCGCCCCGACGGGTTCGACCCGATGCGAGGTTAACAAAAAAGCGACCAGCCTAAGCCAGTCGCTTTAACATGCTTTGGTGGGCCGTCAGGGGGTCGAACCCTGGACCTTGGGATTAAGAGTCTCAAACGTGACGTTTTAGCACGCGCTGCATCTGCAAAGTTGCTGGTACCGATGCTCTCGCCAGCTCCGCACGCACTGAAACTGCATTGGAGAACGGTTATTAACGGATATGCGGCCATGCATAAAAACCCCTTCCCGGCATTACCGGGAAGGGGTTCGTGCTTATGGTCTGTCGATAATCACCTGATCGCCGTCCTCGTCGAGGTACGGCGTGATCGCGATGCCGCGGTCGCTCTCGACCACGATGTAGGCTCGATTCGTCGAGCGCTCGGTCGCGATGTACGAATTGACTCCACCAGGCAGATCGTACAGGGGACCTTCCGACTGGTCTATGACCGTGGCGACGCCTACGGCGCCCGCATCATCCGGACGCAAGAGCGAGCAGACAACGACGATGGCCGCGAACATGGCAAGAACCGCCGTGATGGCGTAGATGACACCGAGCAGCTTATCGCTGGTCCTCATGTCACTCCTTAACGAGATAATCGTCGGCCTCGGGCTTACCGGTGGCGCGTCCTACGGCAATGTAGCGAATCTTCCCGCTGCCGCCGGTGTAGCGTCCCCAGATAAAGCCGTCCGCGGACTTATACCAGTCGTCGAGCACGACAGTCTGCCCCCTGCTATAGGAGGCCACCACAGACCCGAAGAGGGACGGCGCCGAGCGCACGTAGAGCTTGAAGACGGTGCAGCGGTAGCGGCCCCCGAAGCCCTCGGTCTCAGTCGCCTGCTGGGTCGGCTGCTTCGCGGGTGCCTGCTGAACGGGCACGGTATTCGATGCCTTGATACCGAAGCTCTCGAGGTAGATCCGGGCCAGCTCGTCGATACTCTCGTTGAACTTCTGCAGATCACCGCCGTTGTCGATGAAGCCGTTCTCGGCGAGGCGGTAGTTAATGCCCCTCGCGGCGGCCCTGTTGATGTTAGCGAGGTTGGATCGCTTGACGAGCTTCTGCGCTCGGCCCGGCATGAACGCGGACAGCTTGTCCGCCAGCGTCTTGTCGTAGGAGTCCGGGCTGAACTTCGAGCTGATGATCACATGGGCACCGTGAGGTGTCTTGAGGCCGCTGGCATCCATATGCAGCTCAACGACGGGACCGTCAGCCTTGAGGCTGTTCAGCCCGCCGTCCGCATACCAGTTGCGCGAAGTGTCGCAAAGCACCACCTGATCGCCGCCAAGCTCCTTGATGCGCCTGCCGAGCGCACGCACGCGCTCGGCCTCGGTGTACCCGCCGGCGCAGCAGCCGGGGTCGCCGGCGCCGTGCCCGCAGATGACGAACAACTTGGCCACGCTATTCCTCGCCGCCCTCGTGAGACGGTCCCGGCTGCGCGCCGCCAACCTCTGGCAGGTCGGTCGCGACACTGGTTAGCAGCGACACGACGGCGGCGACGCCCGCCACGCTCGCGACCTGCACCCAGTCGAGGTCCGTGAATCCGACGCTCCCGGTACCGATGAGCGCCACCGCCGTCTGAGCAGCCGTCTTGACGGCGCGGGTGAGGGCCGCGATTGCCCATTCCTCGTACTTCTCCATGATGCTAGTCCTCCGATTCTCCCCTGATGGGGGCGTTGACGATTTCCTGGTAGTAGTGGGTGCCGGTGCCATTTCCGCCCATGCCGTGGTAGGCCCCGTAGACCTGCGAGGCCTCCTGCTTGACCCAGTCGGGGCAACCCTTGCCGCTGACCACGTAGCGCTCATGGAGGTCCACGAGGCGGCTTCGCAGCATCGTCCGAGTGCCCTCCTGCATCGCGTCCATGAGCCGGTACAGGCGCATGAGCGCACCCGCGAGGGCCGCGAGGGCAACCGGCACGGCCCACTGAACGGCCACGCGGGCTAGTTCTTCCATTCGCGCGCCTCCACTAGGCAGTCAGTTGCTTCCACGCGTCGTCGCTGCCGAACACGCCCGGCTCGATGGTGTTGCCGTCCATCAGAGACTCGTAGACGCTTCCGTACTTGGTGACGCGGTCGCCCTTGGCGTATGACTTGCCGCTGACCCACTCGGGAACGTTCTCGCCGCCGGCCGTGGACGCCACGACCTTCGCCCAGTGCTGGGGGTCGGAAACGGGATCCGCCGCAGTCGCCGTGTGGCCCGAGATGGCCTTGTAGAGCGTGCCCTGCCAGAGCACGCGGTCTCCTTGCGCATAGACGTGACCGCATGCGTAGAGCGGATAGAGCGCCGGAACCTTCAACGCGTCATCGTCGGAGAGGGCGGCCGCCTGGATCTGGGCGAGCATGAGCGCGGCGTCCTGAGGCGTTCCGGCATCGGGAACGAGAGTCCACACCTGCCAGATGGCGCCGTCATGCTGCTCATAGGAGAGCACCGTGTGGTAACCGGCGCCGGGGTTGGGTTCCGCCGCCTCGCGAATCGGCAGGCCGGAGCCGTCCGTGGTCAGGTAGACAGACCCAGATACAAATTGTCCGTAAAACATTTTTCTCCTTAATGGTTGATTCTTTCCCAAAGCTCCGGGGCCGTATCGGGCTCAGATCCGATACGGGGTGCATGCGTCTGCAGGCACTTGTACAGGTCGCCTCCATATGCCACGCGCGCGCCGGCGGCATACGAGGCCTCACCCACATACCACGGCCGGATGAGCTGGGGTACCTTCAGCGCATCCTCATCACCAAGAGTCTCGGCAGACATGGCAGCAAGCCGAACCGCGTCATCGCGCACCCCGTCTGGCACGACACTCCATACCTGGTAGATGGAACCGCCCCGCTGCTCATACGCCATGTCCGCCTTGAAACCCTCGGGGACCTCAGGCTCATCAGACGCGAGAATCGGGAGACCCCTCCCGTCTGTCGCCAGGCGCACTGCGGGCCCGACAAGGGTCCCAATCAATGCCATTTAGACTCCTTTCTCTCGACCTCTCGTGGCAGAAATCCCACGCGCGTATCCTCTCCTTGAGAGCCCACGCGTCTGGGATTTACGGGATTGGAGACCATGATGAAAGTTGCAGAGGCCGCCTCGAGGTACATGGACGACAAGCGCGGCAGGCTGCGCGCCTGCACCCTGGCCGGATACGAGAGCGCGCTAGCGCTGCACGTCCTACCTCGCTGGGGCGAGCTGGAACTCGAGGCGATAACGCCCGAGGACGTACAGGGCTGGATCGATTCGTTTGAGCTGCCGGGGGCCGCCGAAAAGGCATACAAGACCCTGCGCCAGGTAATCCGCTGGGCCATCCGCAGGCTCGGTGTGAGGATGTACGATCCCACCGCCGCCGGTGTCGAGCTGCCGCGCAAGCCGGCGCACCGCCCCCGCACGATGGAGGCAAGCCAGGTCCGCACCTACCTCCGCGCACTATGGAGACACGAATGCGAGGCGGTCGCGATCTGCTCGGTAACCCTCGGGCTGCGGCGCGGCGAGGCATGCGGCCTCAAGTGGTCGGACATCGACCTGCGCACCGGCGAGGTCCGCATCCGCCGCTCAAGGCAGGTCGTTCGCGGCAGTGAGGTCGTCGAGGCGCCGAAGACCGAACGCTCCGCGCGATCCTGCTGGCTCCCCCGCTTCGCGGTCAAGCGCCTGCGCACGCTGCGAAAGGGCCGCTCGGGCTGGCTATGCGAGCTGTCGCCCGACGCCATCGCTCGGCACATTAAGTCCGCCTGCCGCCGTGCCGGCGCCGCCTGGACCTCGATGACCGAATGCCGCCACACGTGGGCGACGCTCGCCGTGGAGGCCGGGGTCGGCATCGAGACCGTGGCCATGATGCTCGGCCATACCGACATCGGGACGGCATACGAGCACTACATCGTGCCGAGGCCACGCATCTGCAAGGACGCGCAGAAAGTGGTTGAGCGGCTGATACTCGGGGGCTAGGATTCTGTATCCCAACCTGGCTTATGGATTCAGCACAAGCGTTTTGCACAGCGCACATCGGCGAACGGAAACATAACTTTTGAGGGCCTCGCGTACGGCAAATTTGTCGTACTGTGTGCCATTGCAGTTAATGACGTCGTGGCGATTCCCTACTATCAGGCCCCGGATCGCAAATTACTCGGAGCGCACATCATTAGTGACATAAGCACATACGCCGCCGTCGTCAACACAAACGTAACCGTTGACGTTTGGTACTACGAAATTCCGAGTGTCTAGCATTCTGTATCCCAGGCCGTCGTCACGGCTCCAGCCAACGGCGTCACTTGTGTCGGTATCGGATGCATCGTTATCGTTCAGCTGAAAAATATCTCTCTTACGGGACATGTCGGTCGCACCGTTTGCCAGCTACCTTTTAAACCGGTGACGGAGGCGTTTGGATGTCTTAACGTGGACGCCGTCTCGGGCTACGTCAAGATCGACACAAATGGAACCGTCTTCTGTTTCTCCGCGACGTCTGGAGACTTCTCCGGTCAGGCTGTGGTCTGCATCTAAAACACTATGAATGCTGCGCTACATAATGTGTCATCGGACATGAGGAATAGCTTGCCGCCCGCATAGTAAGCGTGGACACTAAAGTTAAAGACACGAGAGGCGTAGAGGCAGTCAACGCACATTCCGGCGTTGGTACATGTCATGGCAAACATTGACGTGGAGAACAAGGTCGATGCTAGAGGGCGCCCTTGATAGGTGCAGACGAGCGCCGCCATCCTGTTTAGCGGCATGTCATAGCAGTATTCTTGGTAGCTCTTCTCTACATTCGTCTTTGCCACAATTCTCGGGGATACAGAATTCTGGGAACAGGAAACGCGATGTTTTGCCGCTCCCAGCATTCTGTATCCCGTGCGCCGAGAATTTTTGTCGGTAACAAGATCGTACGATTCAACAATGGGAAGGTCACGACGCTTTGGAACAAGGCGGACTTTGAGCGGGAGTTCGGGCGTTGCTTCGATAATTCCCGCGATTCCGTTTACGGGATGAACGGTGATGCGGTCTTCGACTTCATGGTTGATGCCGTAAATTTCTACCCGCGCACCGAGGAGCTCGTCGTCGTAATCAGCGGTGTGCACACTGGCCCATTCCGAGTGAACTACATCGTTGCGCTTGGCTAGCATTCTGTATCCCAAAACGAGTATCCCAAGGTCATATGCGGCTCAGTGGTGCGCAACGCGGGTGGCTTCAATGCTGTGATGGTGTTCGGCCCGGAGCATTTTAAGGAGATCGCGGGGAGGGCGTTCGACAACAGCAAAGACTGCATCTCGGTCATAAACGCGGACGGTAACGCGAGCGGCGCCGTCGTTACGGGCGTCATCTACGACCCGAACACGAAGCACATTGATGCCCATCTGAGCGGCACGACCGGCGCCATAAGGCTGAATTACATCATCACATTGGGGGCCTAGGCCAGGATAACCAGACCGTACAGGTCGGTAGTCGCCGCCGCCCCATAGCCGCTTCCGCTGACGCACACGATGCCGTTGGTATAGATAGATGCCGTCGTTGTCCCGACGTATGTGGTGGCGACCATGAGCCTGCCCCACAGACGAGCAGTGGTCTCCAGATGGAACGGAAGGATGAACTCGGCGTACGCGGGCGTAGGGTTCAGGGTACGCTGGATCGTCAGCATATAGTTGTCGCGTTCGATATGAGCGAGTGAATAGTTCCATCCCTCGGCAATCCCGCTGCGGTCGAGCGACGGGTCGCGGCCTTGGGATACAGAATGCTATATGCCGGCCATCCACACAATTGACGCGAAGACATCCGAATTAATGTTGTTACTGTCTCCGCTGCCGACCATAATCTTTCCCGTGCCTCCGTTAATGATGATGCGAGCATTGGCGTTTGGGTAGGCATACGCAGGGGCCTGAAGCTCTTTTTTCGGCCTCTTATCCAGCGGTAGGGTGTAAGGACACTGTGCCAGAGTCCAACCACTGCCGGTTACCTTGACCTTCTTCGCGTTGACTATACAGAGCATCCCGAAGCTCACTACGCACCACGAGTTATCCGCGTAAAGCACTATCGGGGATACAGAATCCCCGAGGTCTGCCAGAGGAGTCAGTTCGGGGATGAGCAGCTTAGGCTGACCCGTTGTCAGTCCGTCGAATGTCACCGAGCAGATCGGGACCGACACGTCAGCGTCGCCGTCCAGGATGGAGCCTTTCGGCACCGACGGCGCGGCGGCGCTCGAACCGGGAGTTCCCTGGAGAACCTTCCACTCAACCTTCTCGACAAGGGTCGGGCTGGACCCGCTCACATCGCGGGTGTAATGGACGCAGATGTAGTCCATGCGCTTCTTGCCTTGCGAGCCGCTCGCCACCTTAACGTCCTCGGGCGCGGTGACACCGATATGGCGACCCTCCACGATCATGTCGCCGGTCGCGATACGGACGGTGTTCGCGTCGACAAGCGATGGGGCCAGCTTGCCGCCCGTCTGCAGCACATAGCTGCCAGTGCCGACTTCGCCCGCAATGCGGCGCCCGTCGTCGGCCGAGCTGACGTGTGGCACGCCCGCTTTGCCGGTCACAATCTCCATTTAAGCCGTCCTTTCCCATATAAAGCCGTTCTGGCTGTCTCGCATGGACCACGTTCCCCCATAGGTGGCACCTGGGTTTTTGCCCTTGCTTTCCATATAGAGGGAGCCCACAGGGTGCGCGGCGAGGAACGTCTGGGCGGTCGAGGCCGCGGGACCCTGTGGCCCCGTCTCCCCGACAGGCCCCTTTAGGTTGCCCAACTTAATCCATGCCATGTCGACGCCTCCGACTAGGCCTTGTAGGTGTACAGGTTCCCGGTGGCGGCGTCGATGTAGACCGAGCCGCCCACGGCGGTGCCGGTCGGCGCGCCGGTCCCGGCGGTCACGGAGGTGCCGTCGGCGCCCTTTTCTCCCTTGGGGCCCGTCTGACCGGTCGGGCCGGTCTCCCCCTTCAGTCCCTGGATTCCCTGCTTGCCCTGCTCTCCGGTGTCGCCCTTGTCGCCCTTGGGACCCTTGAGCGAGCCGATGTTAGCCCATGCCATGTCGTTCTCCTTTCGCTAGGCGTTGTCGCCGTAC
This sequence comes from uncultured Collinsella sp., assembly GCA_902469665.1. GTDB lineage: Bacteria > Actinomycetota > Coriobacteriia > Coriobacteriales > Coriobacteriaceae > Collinsella. The sequence goes on from CABRDE010000034.1 coordinate 43,699, forward strand.
TGGTAGACCTTGAAGCCGTCTGCCGTATCGATGTATACGGCGCCGGCCTGGGATGACGCCGTGGGGGCTCCCTGGCCGAACGTGATGCCGGGGCCGGCAGGGCCCTGGGCACCCGTGGCGCCGGTGTCGCCCTTTTCGCCCTTTTCGCCCGTGGCCCCCTTGTCGCCCTTGGGTCCCTTCATCTCGCCGAGGTCGGTCCACTGCGCGTCGCCGCTCATCGCGGTCTTGACCCACATGTGGCTCGTGTCGCTCGTGATGTACGTGTCGCCGATGGCGGCACTGGACGGCAAGGCGTCCTTGCTGCCCACCGCGCCCTTGACGGTAATGGACGTGCCGTCGGCGCCCTTGGGGCCGACGGCACCCGTCTCGCCCTTGGGCCCCTTGAGGCTCACGCCGCTGATGGCGGAGCCGACCCTGGCGGTCGATCGTCCCGCGTCCACCGCCGAGATGGGGTAGACGCTGCCCTTGGCGTCGAGCACGAGGTCGCCGACCTGAACTCCGTCGGACGGCGAGAGCGCCGAGAAGGCGACGTCGCCGCCAGCCGGGACGCTGATGCTCGCAACGCGCACGCTGCCGCCCTTGGGGCCGGCATCGCCCGTCGCGCCCTTGTCGCCCTTTGGACCCTTGAGGGTTCCCACCTGATTCCACGTGTTAGCCATTTGTATCTCCAATCTCGCCGTAGAGATAATAGGTGCCAGTCTCACTGTCGAGGTAGAGGTCCCCGACGCGACCGCCAATGGCGGGGGTGCCTCCCCCGACATACCACTTCGTGCCGGGCTCGCCTGCGGACTTCAGCTGCTCTCGCACCCAGTCTTCGACATCAGCCCAGGTCTTGACCTCGTCATCGGTGTAGATATAGCCGTCCGGCTTGGCCCTCGGGCGCACCCTGAGCACGGCGCGCGCCTGCGTGTCGCGCCCATCGCTCGCCCAAACGGCCATGTCGGCGCCCGCAGTAAGCAGGAGCGAGGGCACCACGGCCTCGCCGCCGACGACCGGGACGACCAATGCGCGCTCCGATCCGGCGACGGCGAAATGTGCCTCCGTCACCCCCTGCAACGCGATGTGAACGCGCCGACCCGTATCCCATTGGTAAAGGGGCGGGCCGATGAGTTCTATCTGCTTCATGGCAGTCTCCTATCTCCCCACCGCACCAGGCGATGCGCCATACGTGGCGCTGTAGCCCGACCCCGCGGCCTTTACGATCTTGCTGCTGATCTCGACCGAGACCGTCACGTTTGGCGAGTAGTGCCTGGCCTCAACGATATCGCCGAGGCCGAACTCGACGCCCTCGTTGACCGTCACGGTCACGCTGCCCTCGGACTGCTTGTCCTCGAGTCGGCTGGATGCCTGATCGCGGAGATCGTCGCCCTCGGTGTTGTTGGCGTCGTAGTACTCCTCGAGCTCGAAGACGCCGGTCATCGCCTTCACGGTGCCCACGCTGCCTTCCCGGTCGGCGTAGACGTCCACGACATCTCTGGCCGCAAGTTCGCCCTTGCCGGCAGCCTTGAGGTGATTGGTGACGAGCAGGTCGCTCTTGAGGTCGAAGTTTACGAGATCGGAGTCGACCCTGCCGCGCCAGTCTGTCACCTTCACCGCCTGGAGCCTGCACGATCCGCCCACCCACCTCGCATCGAGGCGAAGGCCTGCGGAGCGCATCGCCAGCCTAAGGTTGGTCCAGGCGTCGGGCACGTCCCTGCTGCATCGGTAGCTTACGCTCACCCCGGCGTCGGCATCGGGAACCGTGAAGAGGGAGCCGATGTCGAGCCGTTTAACCGCGGACCGCAGCACGGCGTTTGCGTCCCCAGAGAGGACAAGGTAGTCCTGGCCCGGATCGGGCCACAGAAGGCGCTTCTCGAGCACTCCAGTCCAGGTCGACCCTGTCCAGTGCAGCTCGGACGACGTGCGGCCCGTCTTGAGCTCGAATCCCTCGACGCGCCCGCCGATCTCCAGGCCGTCGGCGAAAACACGCCAAGCGGCCTCCGGCAACGGTACGGACGAGTCGCGCACCACGAGATCGAACGAGTTGTCGACGCCGTCGCCCCAGCCCGAGTCCATATCCAGCTCGAAGTCCGAAATCGGGAAGAGCGTCCTGCCGGCGCTGTCGGCGACTATGAGTTCCAAGGAGGCTCCCCCTCCTCAAGATAGTGGGTCATGGTGAAGCCGAACGAGCCGTCCCATGCGACAGAGGACGTGCCGGGCCGAAGCTGCTCGAAGCAGTAGGAACCGCTTCCGGCGCCCTCTCCGCGCATGCCGTCGGCGAAGCGGTCCTCGGTCTCACCGTACATGCCGACGAGCTTGATCGTCTTGGGGAAGCTCGAACCGTCGATGATGAGCCTGGAGCCGCCAGGCACTTCAACGTCCGCAGAGTAGACGTTGATGAAGTCCCCCTGCGTCACGGTGATGCGCGGTGACGACGCGGGGCCGAAGATCGTGAGCTTAAGGTCGGCGGGCACCAGCCCGTCGACGGTGACCGTCCGGCTTGCGACCGAGCCGCCGTAGTCGTACTCGTAGTCATGGGGGAAGTCCAGGCCGGTCTGGTCCTCGTCCTCCCGGGCGTAGAACTCCTGGACGACCTCGCGCCGCCAGGACCCGTCGAGCAGCAGCACGGTAAGCGTGGCGGCGATACCCCGCCTGCCGTAGACCTGCGATGTCTCGGACTTCGCGATATAGGCGCGCTGGTACCAAACACCGTCGACGACGAGGCGACCGGGCTCGCGGACGGAGACATCCCTGTCCGCGAGCCGCCTGAGCCTGTCGGCAGCCGCCGAGGACAGCACGGCATCGACCGTCGCCTCCCTCGCGTCTCGCGAGATGCCGTAGACGCCGCGCCATGAGAGGTCGTAGCTCCACTCGCGCGAGCGCACGCCCGCGGCGGTGCCGACATAGATGCCGTCGCCGTCGAGGTCGACGCGCTCACCCGAGGACGAGACGTAGTGCATCCTATGCATGTGCCACCGCCCTGATGTGCCTGTCGAGGTCGCGCTCGAGCGTGACCGGCGTGTACTTCTGGATGATCGCCGGGAGGTTGCGGTCGAGCCACGCGATGACCGCGCCGCCGTCCGAGCCGCCGCCGACATCCATCGTCTGGGCGACTCCCCTGCCGATCCCGCCCAGCACCTTGGGGCTCAGCGGGATGGCCGCCTCGTCGTATCGCCGGTTGTCGCCGATTCCGATGACGCGCGGGCTGTTCGGCCCGAAGACCGCGCCGCTGGCGTACCAGTTAACGTTGACCGACGGGACCGAGCCCGTCTGCGCGTCGAACTTGCCGCTCATCGAGAAGTGCGGCAGCGGTCCCACGTCGATGCGCGGGAGCGTGAGCCGCATCGATCCGACCTCGGCCGACATCTGCCGGCAGGCCCCCATGATCGCGGTGCGGGCGGCGCTTGCCGCATTCCTGGCAGAAGCCGAGAAGCGGTTGAAGGACGCGCCGGAGCGGACGCCGAACGAGACTGCGGACGCCGACGCCGCCGCCATGCTCGCCGCGACCATAGAACCCACTGCCGCCACGGAGGCGGAAAGCAGCAGGGCCGACGCCGAGGCGGTCCCGCAGGAGGCGGAGAACGACGCCAGGGACGGCGACGCGGCGGCAAGGGCGGGGGCGGCGGCCGCTGCCGCAACGGCAAGCGCACCGAGGCCGGCTGCGGCACCGGGGGCGCCGGAGGTTATCTTGGGGATCGCCTTTCCCATGGTTCCGAGTCCGTCGGCTGAGGTCGAGATGGAAGCGGCGACGCCCGCCATCGCGGCGTCGAGTGCAGCCATCCCAAGAGCGAGGGCGGCGGTCGCAAGCGACGCGGCCGTGGCGCCGACGGCGAACACCGCGAGTCCGGCCCCCGCGGCAATCGACCCCACGCCGAGCATGATGAGGCCGACGCCGCCGACGATGGCGGCGGCACCGAGGGCCGCAGTAGCGACGGCAAGGGGCATCGCGAGCGCGGAGCAGGTCGACAGACCAGCGCCCGCCAAAAGACCGGCGGCGCCCATGACGATGAGGCCGACGCCCGCGACGATGGCGGCGACG
>CABRDE010000035.1:0-1375 GCA_902469665.1 uncultured Collinsella sp.
GATAACGTCCGAATTCCTGCGCACTTTCGGTTTTGTTCTTCGTTGAGATGTTGAAGCGGGCATGGCCCGCGTCCTGTGTACGATTTTCAGTCGCCAAACAAAGAATCGCAATTGGAAAGCAGGACGCGCAGCCATGCCCGACAGCAACATCATACAGATCGACCAGAACCTGTTCGAGACCAAACTCGACCGGCTGGTCACCGAGAAGATGACCCAGATCCTCAACGCCATGCTCGACGCCGAGGCCGACGAGATCACCGGGGCCGCCAGATACGAACGCAAGGAGGGGCGCAAGGCGTACAGGGCCGGCCACTACGAACGCACGCTCACGGCAAAGGCGGGCAGGCTCGAGCTCAGGGTGCCGAAACTCAAGGGCGCGGTCTTCGAATCCGCGGTCATCGAACGCTACCGCAGGCGGGAGTCCAGCGTCGAGGAGGCGTTGATGGAGATGTGCCTGGCGGGAGTGAGCACCCGTCAGGTCGACGACATCAGCAAACTGCTGTGGGGTGACAGGATGCCATCCCAGACCCTTTCCGACAAGCTCAAGCGCGTGTATGACGACATCGACCGATGGCGCACCCGGCCATTGGAATCCGAATACCCGTACGTGTTCATGGACGGCGTGTGGCACAAGCGCTCCTGGGGCGGAAGCGTGGAGAACGTCAGCGTCCTCGTCGCCATCGGCGTCAACGCGGAGGGCCACCGCGAGGTCATCGGCGTGACGGAGGGCATGAGGGAGGACGCTGCCAGCTGGGAGCAGTTCATACGAAGCATGATCGAACGCGGTTTGAAGGGCGTGCGCCTCGTGGTCGGCGACCGGTGCGCGGGACTCGTCTCCACGGTGAACTCGATGCTTCCCCGGGCGAAGTACCAGCGGTGCATGGTGCACTTCATGCGCAACGTGCTCTCGAAGGTGCCGCCCAACCACCGGGATTGGGCGTCCGCGGCCCTGAAGGCGATATTCGCCATGGAGTCCCGCGAATCCGCCCTCGCCAAGGCCGGGACGGTCGCCGCGGAGATGGAGTCCAGGAAGCTCAAGGCGGCGGCCGGCTGCCTGCGCGAGGGCATCGGGGAGACGACCGCCTACCTTTTGCCGGAATTCCCGACGGAGCACCGCAGGAGGATCCGCACGAACAACATGATCGAACGGCTGAACCGGGAGATCCGGCGTCGCACGCGCGTCGTCGGCAGTTTCCCGGACGGCAACAGCGCGTTGATGCTCATCTGCGCCAGAACCAGGTACGTCACCGCGAACGAATGGAGCACGCGCCGCTACCTCGACATGTCCCGGCTCGATGACAACCTGCAGGAAGCGAACTGATCATCGTCCCATGGACGGGCACGACCCTAAGTGCGCAAACCTTCGGGCACTACC
>CABRDE010000036.1:0-78738 GCA_902469665.1 uncultured Collinsella sp.
CCGCAGGAGTTGATCCTGCGGCCCCGCCGCTTTATGCCGATGCGTAACGAGCGCTAGCGCTCCATGTTGGGAACGATACTGCCCTCCGTTACTGCGCGCACGGCCAAGCGCATGATGTTGTCGTAGCCGGTCTTATTGAGAATCTCCGAGATGCGGCGTTTGATGGTGCCCTCGCTCATAAACAGCTCGGCCGCAATCTCGCGGCGGCTCTTACCCTCGCAGGCAAGGCGCAAGATCGACAGCTCGACATCGTCGAGGGCCGCCGTGCCCGAGAAGATGCTCTCGGGCGGCTTGGGAAACGTGCAGTAACCCGCCAGCGTGGAGCGCATCACGGCGAATAGCTCGTCGATACCGACGTTCTTGTACACAAAGCTGTCGACGCCCGCCTCGCGCGCCTGGTCCACAAAGGTGATTTCGGGCATACCCGTCATGATAATGACGCGGCACTCGGACAGTTGTTCTTTAATGCGCGCCGCCGCCACGATGCCGTTGGAATCATGCTCGGTGCATACGTCCATCAGTATCATGTCCGGGCGCTCCTTGAGCGCGACACCCAAGGCCTCGGAAGCATCGGCAATGGCGGAAACAACGGTCATATCGGGCTGGTCTCCAACGGAGCGCGCCAGGCTCTCGCGCAGGATGGCCTGGTCTTCGACTATAAGGACGCGGATCATGAACTTCTCCTTTGGACCGTGGCGTTGGAGGCGAGCGGGATGGACACCGTAAGCGTGAAGGGCGGGGCGGTGTGGACTTCCAGGCTGCCGCCCAGATTCTGTGCGACATGCCTCATACCTGGGATACCCGTTCCCTCGCGATACGATACGGGTGCAGGCGCGCCGTCGTTAGAAACGGTCATCCGCGCAACAGCACCGTCTTCCGACGTCTCCTGCCACAGACGCACGTGGACCCGATGCGCCTGTGCATGCTTGGTGGCATTGGTCGAGGCCTCGCGGATAATCTGCAAAAATGCGGCGGCGACACGCGCGTCCTCAGGCAGCGCACCCTCAACATCGATCTGCACACTCACCAGGCCAAAGGCATGGACGATATCTCCCAGTTGCTCTGCCGGTTCAGTGTCGCCCCCGCTGCGCAGATCGGCAGCGATTGAGCGCAGCAGCGGGTCGATCTGCTCGAGTGACTCGTCATCCAGGCGCCCCTCCTCCAGATAACGATGGAGGATGGACAGGCGCTGCCCGATCACGTCGTGCACGCGAGCGCGCATACGCAGATAGGCCGCATTGTCAGCAACTTTTTTGACTTCTTCGATCTGGGCTTGGAGCTCTTGGCCCGCAAGCTCAAGCAGGTGGTTGGCTTGCGCCAGGCGATCATGGGCATGCGCATACTCTGTTACATCCAGGCCGATAATGCGCTCGAAGAGGCGACCCGAAACCATAACGTCATCGTGCACAAACAAGCGAATCTCGGCGGGAGAAACCTCGACCACCGCCCGCGCCTCACCAAAGCGGTCCAGATTAATCCGCACGCGGTTCTGGCTGCTTTCGGGCATTTGCATGCTGAGTTTGCGCAGGTCGTTCCATGTACCGCTCATATCGCCTAGGTCGGTGGGCATATGAAGCTCCACCAGGTTTTTTCGCATGCAGCGGTTCATGAGCAGCGGACGGCCCCTCGGGTCCAGATACAGGATGCCCACGGGAATCACGTTGATGGTTTCGATCGTCGAGAACGCGGTAATATCCTCCTGGCGGTTGCGGACATCCATCAAGAGCGCCGCAATGGAGCGGAACAGGAAAAACGCTCCCTCTGCGATAAGGACAACGGTCCACGCCGAGCCCATGGCAAAAACTACCGGCGGCGTCACGGCGGCAACGAGCAACAGTTCGGCCAGCATGACGGGGCGACGATAACGCACCATAAGCACCACGCCGTAGGCAAAGATTGCGGCATTGAGCCACAGCGCTCCGCCCATTGCCCTGGCACAAACGTCAAGCGGCGCCACCAGATATGAGCCAGACGACGCGAACAAGATGAGCGCCGAAATAATTAGGTGAAGCACAAGGCTCGCCTCGTAGGCACAAATCACCTTACGGTTATAGGACGAGCGGCGCGATGCGATGAGCGGGACGTGAATCGTCTGCAGACACGCAGCCAGGGCAAAGACAACATCGAGCGCAACGATTTGGGGAAGAATGAGCGAAATCTGCATCGTCACTCACCCGCCCTCGGCATCAAGACGATCATGCGCAGCTGGCCGGGCTCGCCCTCAAGGCGGTATGCCACGTTGCGCCCTTGCAGAGCGCTTTCGAGCTCTTGCGCAGCGGGCGTCTGCGAAAGATCTGCATCATCGTTGGAAAAAAGCGTGGCACGCAGCTCGACACTGCATCGGTCATGATCGCCCAAGTGATACATAAGCGCCGGATGGTCGGTGGTGTAGGCAAAAAACGCAAAGTCATACACGCAGTCGTACAGGGCGCTTACCGTACTGGCGTGCATCGGGCGCCGTATGGCGATAATCGAGGCGCAATCGATATCGATGGTGCGCAGGTCGCTTGCGAGCTCGTTGGCAATGAGCTGAATGCGGTCGCGATCAAAACCGCTCTCCCCGTGCTGTGCCAACGTGAGCGACCCCTTGCGCTTGCAATAGGCGACGAGCATCTTGGCGCGCTGCAGCATGCGGTAACGCTCGTGCGAAGACGATTCATCGGTCAACGGCGGTAGCGAGCTCAGCAGGTCGTACATCCCATCGAGCGCGCGGGCAAGCGCCTGGTCCACGTCTTGGACCAGCAAGGTCTCGGCCTCTTGGTCTGCCAGGTGCGTCTTAAGGTCGTAGTCGGCAGCGAGCAGCTCGTTTTGACGCTGCAGCTCCATGCGACGATGTGCCAGTTCACGGTTAAGCTCGTTGAGATCCGACACGTCTTGGGCAAGCAGGGCCGATCCGCCCAGCAGTGGAAAGGCACGGTACATCACATCGGGATCGGACGCCACGGCAAAGGCATGGGCGCGGCCGTGCGCCTGGGTCCGCAACTCCTCGCGCACGCCTACCGGCATTGGCTTTGACACTGGCGTGGCATAGACTTCCTGCAGGTCGCGCGTTAGAACTTTGAGGTCAAGCGGCAAGGTGTCGAAAATGCCGGCGATGTCGTGATATGACGGAACGACACCGCAATCGAGACAGATTTCCATCGCCACCACGCACAAGACGCAATAGACGAGCGAGAAGTTGAGCCTCCATGCCCAGGGCACGCGCAACGCATATGAGATGGCAAAGAACGCGCCGCCCAGCAGCACGAGCGCCGCCGTGCCCGAGAAACGTTGGATGCGAAAGGACGAGGACCGACCCACCAGGATAAAAAAGGCCACAAAGTTAAAGGCCGTCCACACGAGGACGGCGAAATAACCCCAGCCGTACGTGTAATCGTTGCTCCAGGTGTCGCTTGTACGGTCAAAGTGGAAGACCTGCTGGTGAAAATCGTTGGTGAGCACAAATCCGATAAGCAGGATAGCCATAATCCACAGCGCAGCGCAGTAGCGGCGACCCAGGCGGTGTTGCTCCAGGCCCGCAAGGCGCAGACCACACAACTGGTAGAGCAGCGGAATGAGCGTCATGGGCACGTAGTACAGGTACCACAGCACGGTGGCATAGAACGGCGTGAACGACTTGTACTTGAGAATGACTTCGATCATCCACAGGGCGCAGATGGTGGCGATGGCAACAAGACGGCGGCGCAACACATAGTCCAAACAGCGCAGATAGACCGATACGCCCCAGATCGAAAATGCAATTGCGGCAACAAGCAACGGCAGAGAGTTCGAATGGACGAGCGCATCCACGACCTCTTCGGACACCTCGCTATAGGCGGGCACGGCGTTAGAAAGTTTGGGGTCGAAGGCGAACAGCGCCGGCAAGACTGCCAAAAGCATGAGGAACATCGCGGTGATGACACCGGCGATAGCAAAGACGCGGTGGCGGTACACCTGATGTGTTATGCCAACAAGGAATCGCGGCATGGCGAAGAGCCTGCCGCCCCTGGGATCCGCAGCCGGTGCGGTCCGGGCGGCCGCGTTGCCGATATGTCGCTCGCGGGTACCCATAGTGCTTTTAGTGTACCGACAGATGGGTCGAAAAAGCGGGCCGCATGTCCCAAAATCCGCAGACGGCAAGGCGCCCGGCAGCCTCCCCCGTCTGGCACTTCCCGATATCCGCCCGCCCCAAACCACCGCAAAGGAGACAGGCACCTTTGTGGTGGTTTGGGGCAATGCGCTAGTCCACGGTGATGTCGAGATTTTTGCCGATGAGGCCTACGTAGCCGCCTTCGGCTGCCTTGGGGCTGTCGGCGTGGCAGAGGACCCACTTGTCGGCCTTCCAGTAGCAGTAGCTGTCACCGGCGGCAGGCATGTCGGATGCAGCCTCGGGGCGCGGGCCGTTGGTGCCCGCCGGCAGCGCCACCATCACCTGGAAGCCACCGTCGTCGACCATGCACGGCGTGTAGTGGAGCGTGGTGTTGAAGACTTCGACGACCGTACCCGCCGGCACGCGGAACGCCTTGACGCATGCGGTGTCGAGCTTGCCGTCCTCGATCTCCCAGCGATGCGCCACGAGCAGGATAAAGTCGCGCGCGCCCAGGTTGAACTCGCTCGCGCGGTGGTACTCCAGGCAGTTGAGTCGTGTATTGTGGCCGTTGCACCAGCCGAGCTGGAAGGGACGGCCACCAAACATGAGAAAGCCAAGCTTGTCGGCATCCTTGACGTCCTCGAGCTCCGGCGCACTTGCAACGTACTTGCTGCCCTCGGGAATGGGCGTGGCAGAGAGCGCCTCGAGCACGGGCGACGTAAGCTCGGACGGAACGTTATCCCAAACGTTGCCATAGGACTTGAACTCGGGATCGTTGACAGAGTAGATATGCATGTTCACTCCTGTTCGTAAATGTGACTATACGAACATTCTAGAACAAACATGAGCGATTTTGAACGCTCGTCCAGACCAATCAACAAAAAGGCGCCCCCGCATAAGCGAAGGCGCCCAATGCGCGCGTTTTGGGCGATAAAGCCCTTATGCCTGCTGATAGTGCAGGTGCTTCTCGTCGATATCGGCCAGGTCGCGGTCGAGGTAACGGCGCGCGAGCCAGTTAGCCATGGGAAGGTTCTGGTCCAGGTAGTTGCCGCACTCCGCGGGAGCGGCACCGGGGACATCGCCCTCAAAGTCGGCGACAAACTCGAACAGCTCACGCACGAGCGGCAGGATCTCCTCGCTCGTCACCTCGCCAAATACGACGAGGTAAAAGCCCGTGCGGCAGCCCATGGGGCCAAAGTAGACAATGCGGCTCGACCACTCGGCATGATTGCGAAGGAACGTCGCGCCCAGGTGCTCGATGGTGTGGCACTCGGCGGTGTTCATGACCGGCTCCTTGTTGGGCGTGGTCAGGCGCAGGTCAAACGTGGTGACGGCAGCACCGGTCGCCGGATCGCGGTCGATGCGGCTCACATACACGCCGGACTCAAGCAGCAGATGGTCAACGGAAAAACTTGCGATGCGCTCCATGGCAGTTCCTCTCGGTAGTCAATTTGGGACGAGGCTCTTTTAGCTGGTTCGAATGGTCGCACCAATCATACCAGCCAAAAAAGCTCCGTCCCAAAAAGACAACTTAGCCAAGGACACGGGCCATACGCGTCTTGAACTCGGACAGGAAGCGCGGAGCATCCACGGTCAGTGCCACAAGCGCGCTCTTGTCCGGATCGGACAGGCGGCGCTCATCGCAGATGGTGCGACCGCGGTACTCACCCAGCAGATCAACACGCAGGTTGCAGCCGAGCGCACCTACGAGCGTGGGGTCGATCGCCACGGCAACGGCCAGCGGATCGTGCAGCGCACAACCACCCAGGTAGGGTGCGTTCATCTCGTACGAGCCAATGTAGTGCTCAACCATGCTCGCAAATGCGCAGCCCGCCATGGTGCCCGAGCCCGTCCAGCCGGCAATGTCGCGGCGTGTGAGCACCACGCGATGCGTCACGTCCAGACCCACCATGGTGAGCTTACGGCCCGAGCGCAGCACTGCGTCGGCTGCCTCGGGGTCGCTCGCCATATTAGCCTCGGCGCCCGCGCTCACGTTACCGGGCACGGTAAGGGCGCCGCCCATCACGACCACGCGGCCGATGGACATCATCGCCGCCGCATCGCGCTCCAGGGCGAGCGCCAGGTTGGAGAGCGGGCCAGTCGCTACGTAGACCAGATCGGGACCATAGGTGCGCGCGGCATCGATCAGATAATCGACCGCAGCGTTGCCGTCGGCCGAGGTCGCCCCCACCGGCTCGTAGGGCGACGCGGGCACGCTCGCGCCGCCGATGCCGTTCTTGCCGTGAATGAGCGCGGTGGACGCCGGCGGCGTATAGGGCTCAGTCGCCTGCAGAGGACGGTCGGCACCCAGGTACACCGGAACCTCGGGGCGACCCAGCAGATCGAGCACCGCCAGGCAATTGTGCGCCGATTGCTCGACGCGCACGTTACCAAAGCACGTGGTGATGCCCACGAGCTCCACCTCGGGGCTCGCGATGGCATAGGCCAGCGCCATCGCATCGTCAACACCCATATCCAGATCAAGGATCAGCTTCTTGATTGCCATTGTTCTACTCCGCTTCTCCGTCTTTATCGTTTAACCAAACCAATGTTCAACTTCGGCGCGCGTGGGAATCGATTGCTGAGCGCCCAGGCGCGACACCGTCACTGCCGAGGCGCGAGCACCCGCGGCCATGCACTCAAAGAGCGGCAAGCCCTCTAGGCGAGCCGCCGCCAACGCGCCGATAAACGTATCGCCGGCGGCCGTGGTATCGACTACCGTACTCGAAAGTGCCGGCATGCGCAGCAGCTCACCGCCATCGCCGAGCGTAACCGAGCCGGCACCGCCCAACGTGATGACCGCGGCGCCGGCGCCCTTGTCGAGCAGCGCATTGAGCGCGGCGACGCAACTCACATCATCCGTGGGCAGAATGCCCGTCAGAACCTGGCACTCGGTCTCGTTGGGACAGACCAGGTCGACCGCAGGCCAGACCTCCGCAGGCAGCTCGCAGGCAGGCGCTGGATTAAAGACCGTATAGAACCCCAGCTCGCGAGCGCAAACAAGCGCCTCGGCCGTCGCCGCAAGGTCACATTCGCCCTGGGTGATAAAGACGCTTCCGGCAGCCGGGGCAATCTCGCTGGCGTCGCCGTCGAGCTTATGGGCCACCAGACGCCTCAGCGCGCAGGCAACGTCCGCGCCCGCAAGCACATGGTTGGCGCCCGGTGACAGTATGATGCGGTTGTCGCCCTCGCAGCGAATGATGGTCGCCGTTCCCGTCTCCACGTCATCGCGATGCACTACAAAGTCACAGTCCACGCCGGCGTCTTGGAGCCCCGCCACGAGCGACGCGCCGAACGCGTCGCGACCGACCGCGCCGATCATGTGCGTGCACGCGCCCATACGCGCGGCAGCTACGGCCTGATTGGCGCCCTTGCCGCCGGCGTTGGTGATAAACCCGCTGCCGCCGACGGTCTCGCCCGCACGCGGTATGCGCTCGCACGCCACCGAAAGGTCCATGTTCATACTGCCGAACACCGCAACGATGCCGCGATCTGCCATGGAAACCTCCTCATCTGCGGGCCTTATGCCCACCGTCGGCCGTCGATCGTGCACTCTCGCACCCCCTATAACTTTAGTTCACTTTGATGTGGACGCGCGCTTGAGCTTGCGCCAGCAGCAAGCATTCACAGGAGCAGGCAGTTACAATGAAGGCGTGCTGATTATCCTCGTCATTGGATGATGTTTTATGGAACAACTCTCGCAATCGGGCTCGCGCGGTCGACGCCGCACGGGCAACGAGCCGGCGCCGCACGAACGCGTGAAGGGCGAACGCCGTGCCAACGAGCCGCGACGCACCGCGAGCCCCCATCGCGCTTCTGCTAACAACGCGGGCCGCGCCCACACTCCCGCCGCGGAGCAGACGCCCGCTCGCCCCAAGTCCCGCTACATCCCTGCGCTCGACGGTCTGCGTACGCTCGCCGTCGTCGCAGTGGTGCTCTATCACCTTAACCTCACGTGGGCTCAGGGCGGCCTGCTTGGCGTCACGATCTTCTTTGTGCTTTCGGGCTATCTGATCACGCGCTTGCTGCTCAACGAAGTCGCTAAGACCGGCCGCATCGACCTCAAGAGCTTCTGGATTCGCCGCATCCGTCGCCTAGTCCCCGCCGTGGTAACGGTAGTGTTTGTAACCTGCGCGCTGTGCACTATCTTTAACCACGTGATGCTCACCAAGATGCGCCCCGACATCCTGCCGTCGCTGCTGTTCTTTAACAACTGGTGGCAGATTGCCCAAAACGTCTCGTACTTCAATGCTCTGGGCGACCCCTCGCCGCTCACGCACTTTTGGTCGCTTGCCATCGAGGAACAGTTCTACCTGATTTGGCCGCCACTGCTGTTTGCCATGGTATCCATGCATGTGAGCAAACCCAACACGCGCCGCGTGGTTCTGGGCCTTGCCGCGGTATCTGCCCTCGCCATGATGGTGCTTTACAACCCTGCCGCCGACCCCAGCCGCGTGTACTACGGCACCGACACCCGTGTGTTCTCGCTGCTGCTGGGTGCCTGGATGGCCTTTATCCCCGATCGCGACCTGGCGCCGGTGCGCCTCGCTCGTCGTTTGGGGCTCAATCGCCTAGCTGGCGCCGCCAAGCACGGCAAGAACGCCGAGGGCAAGCCTGGCGAGAAGGCCGACGAAGCAGCCGAGACCGCACCGGCACAGCCGAGCGCCCTCGTGCGCTTTTGGTCCTCGCCCGCATCCATCGATGTGTTGGGCGTCGTGGGTCTGGTTGGCCTTGCCGCCATGGTCGCGCTCACCAACGGCTACACCGCCTTCCAGTATCGCGGAGGCACGCTGTTATGCTCCATCCTCACGCTCATGGTCATCGCGGCCTGCGTGCAGCCCCAGGGAATGGTTGCCCGCGCGCTGTCCGCCGAGCCACTCGTGTGGGTTGGCAAGCGCTCGTACAGCATCTACCTGTGGCACTATCCGCTGCTGTTGCTCATGAACCCGGTCGCCAACATCAACGACACGCCCTGGTGGCAGTATATCTTGCAGGTGCTGTTGGTGGTCGCCGTGGCCGAATGCTCATATCGCTTTATCGAGACGCCGTTTAGAAAGGGCGCCTTTGGGCGCACCGTATCCGAGTTCCGCGACGGCACCGCCACGCCCGCCAACTGGGTGCGCGCGCACGTCCCTGCCTGTGCAGCCTGCGCTGTCGTGTTGGTCGTTGCACTGGGCGGCCTGATCTTTGTGCCCGAGACGTCTGCGCTGAGCGGCGAGGGCGCCGAAGTTCTGAACAAGGAAGCCAAGAACGCCGCACCCACCGACCAGCAGGCGGCCGACGACACCGACAAGGACAACGACGGCTTTCCCGACGGCTCCTACGACCTGTTGATGATCGGTGACTCCGTGTCGCTGCGCGCCGTTGATTCCTTTGACGGCGTGTTCCCGCACAGCCATATCGATGCCGAAAAGGGCCGCCAGTTCGATGCGGGCCGTGCGACATTTGAGGGCTATCTTCAACAGAACCTTGCCGGCAAGATCGTGGTCTTTGCGCTGGGCACCAACGGCTTGGTAACCGACGACCAAATCGACGCCATCATGGCCGATGCAGGAGATAAGCGTATTGTGGTGTTTGTGAACACGCGCAGCCCGCAGCCGTGGGTTGGCTCTACCAACCAGGCCATCGCCAACGCCGCTACGCGCTACAAGAACGTACGCGTTATCGACTGGTACGGATACAGTGCCAACCGCAACGACCTGTTCGATGGCGATGGCACGCATCTATCGACCACTGGCGTGACTGAGTACCTCAACTTGATCCACGATGCCGTCAAGAAGGACCTGCCCGTGCATCCCGAGGATCACGTCAACGATCCGCAGCCGGCAGCCGTCAAGTCTGCCACCGACGCGCTCGTCAATGCACTCGCTCTCAAGCCGCACAAGCTGGGCACCGACAAGTAACCTGCAGCAAACAACCCAAAATCACTCTATTCGAGCCGGCCCCAAGAGGTCGTGGGCAAAAAAACAGGCCGCAGTCCATCGCTGCGGCCTGTTCGGAAGCAAAAGTGGGCGTTAAGCGCTGTAGCCCATCGCCTGCAGGACAAACATGACGACCGTGAGCACCGTAATCACGGCGATAGTCGCCCAAGTGAGCACGTTCCACACGCGGCCGTTGCGGTTGGCACCCATAATATGGCGATCCGCCGCGATAACCACCTGGAATACCAAGACTACAGGCAGTAGCACGCCATTGATGACCTGCGAGGTCATCATAATCTGGAACAGATCGACGCCAGGCATAAGCACCAACACGGCAGAAATGCCGATGATGGCCGTAATGATGCCGCGATAGACCGGGGCCTCGTCCCAGCTGCGGTCGGCACCGCGCTCCCAGCCAAATGCCTCGCAGATAGCGCTCGACGTAACGCCCGGTAGCACGCAGGCGGCCAAGAAGCTCGCCGCGACCAGGCCCGAGGCAAACAGTACCGTGGACCACTGACCCGCAATAGGCTCCAGCGCACGGGCAGCATCGGCAGCATCGCTAATCTGAATACCCGCCGGGAACAACACCGTACCGGTCGTGATGATAATAAAGCCGGCAATGACATCGGCGGCAAGCGAGCCGCTCACGGTATCGATGCGCTGCAGCACGATATCGTCCTCGCCCGCGTTCTTGTCGACCACGTTGTTCTGCGCCAAGAAAATCATCCACGGCGCGATGGTGGTACCGATCGTTGCGACCACGAGCGACACGTAGCTGGGGTCATTTTGAATGTTAGGCACGACCAGGTCGACCGCGACCTCACCCCAGTTGGGGCCAGCCATGAACGCAGCGACAATATAGGTCACGAACACGCAGCTCACCAGCAGTAGAATCTTCTCGATGCGCTGGAAACTACCCGACATGGTAAGCATCCACACCAGCAGCGCTACCAACGGCACCGAGATGCTCGCCGGCACGCCAAAGAGAGCAAGGCCGCTGGCGATGCCCGCAAACTCCGAAATGGTCACAGCCGTGTTGGCGATCAACAGCGCCGCCATAGCAAGTACACTCTTGCGCACGCCAAAGCGCTCGCGAATGAGCGATGCCAGGCCCTTGCCCGTGACGCAGCCGCAGCGCGCCGCGGTCTCCTGCGTCACGATGAGCAGCACAGTCATGACGGGAAGCATCCAGAGCATCTTGTAGCCATAGCTGGCGCCCGCGCTGGAATACGTTGCAATGCCGCCGGCGTCATTGCCCGAAAGCGCCGCCAGCAGACCGGGACCCATAGCGCCAAAGATGGCCGCGATGGTCAACTTTTGCTTGGTGCCCGACTTTTGCTTGGTATTTTGCACGCGACCACCTAACCAATGACCGACATGGTGAGCAGCACCGCAGCGGCGCAGTACGCTACGCACGAGATCATGACGGCAATAACGTTCATGGCGGTGCCCGACGTGTTGAGGTCATGCTCGTCACGCCAGAACAGCACCATCAGGTAAATCACGGCGCTCATGTTGCCAACCAGGCAAATGATGGCAGCGATATTAAAGCACCCGGTAAAGAGTTGCTCCTCAAACATGGGCGCATCGGGGAACGCGGCGGTACGCACCAGCTGGGCGCACAGGTAGGTCACGAGTGACAGAATCAGACCCATGCCCGTGCTCTGGAAGAAGAACCCCAGATACGGCTTGGGCTCGTCGTCGTGACCGTCATACTCCAGGAAGTAGTTCTTGACGAACGACACCATGCGCGAGGCCGCCAGCAGCACGAGCGGCATGGCACACATGGGGAACACCACCAGATGCGCGGAGCCGAGCGCCGTTCCCAGCACGGTCGCCATGATGCACGACGCGATGCCCCATACAACAACCCAGTACTGGCGATGCACGAACCAGCTGAGCACGTTCGTCGAGTCGTCCGACGCACTATCGCCCGAGCCGACACCGGCGATCTGCAGGTCCTCCTGATGCTCCTCGGCGATAACGTCCATGGCGTCGTCGAAGGTTACGATACCCAGGATATGACGGTTCTCGTCGCAGACAGGGATGGCAACCAGGTCGTACTTGGTCATCTCGTCCGTCACGTCTTCCTGGTCCTCGTCGGGCGACACGTAGACCAGGTCGCGATAGGCGAGCTGGCCCAGCGTGGCATCGCGGTCGGCCACGATCAACGTGCGCAGCGAGAGCACGCCGGTGAGCATGCCGCTCGGATCCTCGGTATAGACGTAATAGACACTCTCGAAGTCCTCATCGAGTTTGCGAATCGCCTCGATGGCATCGCCGACCGTCGCCGTGGCGGGCAGCGAGACAAACTCCGAGGTCATGATGCGGCCGGCGGTGTTGTCCTCATAACCCAGCAGGTTACGAATCGCCTTCTCCTCCTTGACGCCCATCAGGCGCAGGAGCTTCTCGGCCTTCTCGTAATCGAGCTCGTCGATCAGGTCAGCTGCATCGTCCGGGTCCATCATGGCCAGCATCGACGATGCGTCCGTGTCGGACAGGCCCTCGAGCATCTCGGTCATAAGCTCGTCGTCATCGAACTCCGAGATGGCCTCGGCGGCCTGGGCAGTATCGAGCTGCGCAAACACCTGCGCACGTAGGCGCGGGTCGAGCTGCTCGATGATGTCGGCAATGTCGGCAGGGTGCAGCTCACCAAGCGTCTTGTGCGACACCGAGAGCTGGATGTTCTTAGTCGAGCGATCGAGCAGGTCCATGTAAGACCAGGCAATAATGTCCTCGCTGAGCGGCTTGCCCAGGTGCTTCATAAAGCCCTCGACGACATGCTCGAGTGTGGGGCTGATCGCGCGCAGCAGACCGCGGGCGCCAACTTCGGCACCCAGTAGGCGCAGCTGATTTTCGCCCGACATGGAAAACTTGATGTCGTTTACGCGCACGACCTTCATGCCCTGCGTGTCGACAATTTGCTTGTTAAGCACGTCGCGGGCGAGTAAGAGTTCGGTCGGCTGCAGGTACGAAAAACGGATTTCGGTGGCCGATGTCTTAAGGTGTACACCCGTCTCGTCGATACGGTCGACCCATTTGCGCCAGCTGATCATAAACGGCGTCTTGCCGGGACCGCGGAACGCGAGCGACGTCACGTGCGGAAAAACTTCGCCGGTAGCAATACCAAAATCGTTCACCACGCCGAGCTTTTCTCCATCGACGTCCAAGACCGGCAATTTGAGCATCTCACTCAGATAATTCAATGGTGCTCCCCATCATTATTCCTCCGGACGCGGCCGCATGTGCGACGTCCGGGGGCTTCTGGATATGTATACGCATGCGCGGGCGGCACGCCGCTCGACGCTTACACCCCGTGCATGCGCAAAAAGCACCTGCATGGGGTCATCGACTGTATGGTCGAGGTTTGGATTTCACCTGTAACCTTTCTCTTGACCCTCATTAACCGCAGTAACTATAGCATCAGCATCGCCCTGCGGCATCGAATTTATGCGCTGCACATTGCAGGCATACCAAACGCTGACGCATCCGTGACATAGTCATTGGGGACGTTCTTAAATGACTACCCAATGACTACTCTGTGGTATCTTCGTCCTCGGCAAGTTGGGGGAACACGGCGTCCTTGGGCATGGTGACCTTCGTCAGCGAGGTGAGCTTTTTGCTCAATGCCGTGTCCGTCTTGACCAGGTCGCTGAGCGTCACGATCTTGTAGCCGTCGGCAATGAGGCCGTCGATAATCTGCGGCAGCGCCTCGAGCGTCTGCTCGGCGCATTCGTCTCTATCGGTGAGCAGCACGATATTGCCCGGCGTCACCGAATCGAGCACCGTCGAGACCTGCTCGTC
This sequence comes from uncultured Collinsella sp., assembly GCA_902469665.1. Classification (GTDB taxonomy): domain Bacteria; phylum Actinomycetota; class Coriobacteriia; order Coriobacteriales; family Coriobacteriaceae; genus Collinsella. Next base: position 13,798 of record CABRDE010000036.1, read on the forward strand.
GACACCGTTGAGCAGCCAGTCGCCCGAGTCAATATTCCACGAGACCACGGCGGAGACCAGGTCCATCGCATCAATCCAGTTTTGCTCGTCAAAGGCAGCGTAGGGAGCACGCAGCAGCATCGTCTTCACGCCGGTCGCCGACTTAATCGCATCGGTGCCTTTCGTGATCTGTTCGCGTACCGCCTCACGGTCCTGACCCTTGAGCGAATCGTCGCTGTAGCTGTTGGATCCGATCTCGCACCCGGCATCGACAATCGCCTTGGCCGTGGCAGGCGAGGCCTCGGCCGCATCGCCCGAAAGGAAGAACGTCGCGGTGACGCCCTTTTCCTTGAGCACCTGCAAGATCTGTTTGGTGGCGCCGCTCGGACCCTCGTCAAACGTCAGCGCCACGTACTTTTTGTTGCCCTTGGGCGCCACGCTGGCGCACGCAACAACGCAATCGGTGGCGGGCACAACCTCGCCGCGGTCCTGCGTCTTGCCCGACTGCTCACCAACCCACACCTCGGAGCGGCCCTGGACACCCCACGTCTGCACATACTCGATAGCGCCCGTGCCTTCGACCTTGAGCTTGGGCTCGATAACCGTAGCCTGAACCTCGTGCTTCTCGTAGATGTTACGGCCATCCTTGACCGTCACCTTCTCGCCACCCTCAAGTTCGCGGCTATCCCATTTGCCCTGCTTCACGCGCTTGCCGTCGACCTTCACCGACAGCTTTTCGCCCCCATGGCGCTTGAGCACGCTGTCATCGACGGCCAGCAGGTCGCCTGCGTCGTAGGTGTCAGTCAACTCCTGGTCGTCGATGAGGTTTTGTAGCGTAGAGCCCACGCGCACCGCGGTCTTTTGCCCGTTGAGCTCCACGTCCACGCTGCGGTTGACGTAGCCCACGACGGCAGCGATAAACAGCACGAGCGCGCAACCCACGGCGATGAGCGCATAGGGCAGGCGAGACGAACGACGGGGCGTACGGCCGTTGCCGATGCGCGCACTGCGATCGCTAAACCCGCGGCTATGGTTGAGGTACATCGCGCCGGGCTTACGGTGACGCTTGCGCTGACCGCTGGGCAGCTGCCCCAGGTCGCGGCGCGCCGTCGGACGCGCACCCGAACGCCCGTTTAAGTTGGATCCGTTTTGGCGCATATGCCCTCCCCCATAAACACAGCAAGCCGGAGCAACAGGTCTCCGGCTTGCCTCCCATCATTTGGTACGTCGCTATTTTGTAGCTTTTGACGAGCCTCCGCTCGCCTTTTGGTATTCGTCCTTAAAGGCCTTGAACATGCCGCGCGTCTTGCCGAGCTGCTTGCCCAGTGCGCGACTGCCCTTGTCCACGGCAACCGATCCCTTGTCGTCGAGCACCTTGGCGCCCTTTTTGACCTTGTCGCCCACCACGACGCTGGCCTCGGCGGCCTTGGCAGCCGCACCGCCCGAATACCCGAGCGACTTGACCTCGTCCGAGACGACCATCGCGCCGTTCTCGTAGCCGCGCAGCATCGTCGGCGGCACCTGCGTGTCACCAACCAAAACACTCGAAGCCGCACCGGCGGTCACATAGAATGCCTGCACGATGCCCGAACGCGGCTTGAACTTCACATCCGAGCAATAGCCCACGACGTCACCCGATTCCGTGCGCACGTCCATACCGACCCAGATGATGCAATCGTCCAGGTTGATGTCGAGGCGCTTGGCGGCGGCGGCATCGTACGTGTCCTTGACGTCATCGACCGCAATGGCGCCCTCGTAGACACCAATGGCGTCGAGCGCTACGAATCGATCGGGACGCTCGATCATGCCCGCGATATCGGACTGGCGGACCATAAAGCCGACCACGCGCGTACCGCCCGGGGTAAAGACCGGAAAGTGAATCTTTCCGAGCTTTTTAGGGCTGCGCGGTGTGCCGTCCTTTTTGGTGCGCTTGTCCTCGGTAGGCTTGCGATAGATCTTGGCGCCGACAAAATCCCCGGCGCGCATTATGCCTCGGTCGAGGGCTCCGCAGCCTCGGTATCAGCCTCGACGGCGTTCTCGACCACAACGTCGGCGGCAGGCGTCACGTTGCCGCCCGAAATGGCGTCGTTGAGCTGCTCGCGCAGCTGGTCCATGCGCTCGCGGGCCAGGTCGACCTTGGCGCGCAGGTCGTCGGTCTTGGCGTCGACCATCGGGCCAAAGTCATTCACCGCAGCACGGGCCTCCTCGGCGCTGTGCTCGTAGGTGTCGCGCATATTGTCCCAGGCGTCGTTGGCGATATCGGCAGCCATGGCGCGGGTCTCGGCGCCCGAGCGCGGGGCCAGAGCAACGCCGACAATAGCGCCGGCAGCGGCACCAAAAAGTGCGCCGGAGACAAAGCTGAAAGTCTTACCCATGATCATTCCTCTCCTGCGGGCACGTCGGTGCCCACCGTTTGAATGCTGTCCATTATACCCGCAGCGCATCACTTGCCGCTCCGCTCATCTGCGTACGGCAAAGGCGCAGGTACGTGATGGTAATAAACGTGTAGGCCTACTCCTGGGGCATAGCCGGCATGGCCACCGTGGCACCCGGGTCCTCGCCGGCGCCGTCCACGAGCGGCAGGCCGCCCTCATGCGCAGGCCCTGCCGGAACCGTCGCCGCACCGCCAAAGACGGCAGAGGAGGCCTCGTGGTTCTCGGCAACCGCGCCCTCGGTATCAATCGCCACCTGGGGCTCGTCGTCAAAGTCGGGGACGCCCTGGGGCTCGGTGGGAACGGGCTCGGCGGTCGCATCGGCAACGGGCTCGGCGTCGACCGGCACATCGCCCTCGTCAGCGCCCTCGGCCTCGGCGGCATCTTCGCCGTTCGCAGCGGCGACGGCCTCGTGAGGATCCTTGCCCTCGGCCTCGGCGCGCATGCCCAGCACCAGGTTGCGCAGGCCCGCGACCGTGCCCTCCACGTCGGGGGCAGGCTGGTCGGCGTGCAGATAGGCCCAGTCCATCATAAAGGTGGCCGAAGACAGCGCACCGATGGCCAGCGCGTCGTCGGGGCACGAAAGCTCAACCTCAAAGACGCGCTCGTCGTGCTCGCTTACGCGCGTGCGGCCGCACGAGATGCTACCGGCAAGACCGGTCTCGTTCATGAGCTCGACCGTCACATGCTCAAGCAGATGGCAAAGCTCGGTCTGGCCCATGCAGTCCTGGAACTCGCGACCGGAATCACCCAGGCACAGGTGCTTGGCAATCGCCGGCACCAGGTAATACACGCGCGCCGTGGCCTCGATATCCTCCGAGGTCATGAGCGGCATGCCGGGGTTCACCAGCACATGCGCGCAGATCTTGTCCTCGCTGACGGTGACCTTAAGGATGTTGAACAGGCCTGCCATAACTCTCCCCTACTCTTCCTTGCCCTACTCGTCGCCATCGTGCGGGTCCACAGAGCCCGCACCCGACGCCGCCGACTTCTCTGCCGAAGACTCGGAATCCTTCTTATCGGTTTCGGCCGGAGCAATCACGCGAATGAGCGAGATGCGCTGGCCACGCATCGACTGCACCTTGAACTTGTACCCTGCAACCTCAAACACCTCTCCGATGTCGGGCACCGAGTCGCAAAGCTCCAAAATCCAGCCGGCGATGGTCTCATAATCATCGCTTTCCTCAAGCGGCCAACCAAGCTCAATCGCGTCATCGCACGAAAAACGCCCATCAACGAGCCACTCGCGGCGCGAAAGGCGCGTGAGATACTTGTTGTCGGGGTCGAACTCGTCCTCGATCTCGCCGACGATCTCCTCGACGATGTCCTCGATAGTGATAATGCCGGCCGTGCCGCCGTACTCGTCCACGACCACCACGATCTGGTCGTGCGAGGTCTGCATCTCGGACAGCAGCGGCAGGATGTCCTTGGTGTCGGGCACAAAGGTGGCGTCGCGCAAAAAGCCGGCGATGGGCTGGTCGCCCTTGCCGTCGAGCGCGGGCTGAATCAGGTCCTTGATGTGCGCAATGCCGGCGACGTTGTCGGGATCCTCGTGATAGACGGGGATGCGGCTAAAGCCGGTCTGGCGCATGGTGGACAGCACGTCGGCGACCGTCTCGTCGTCCTCGCACATGGTGGTGTCCACGCGCGGCACCATGACCTCGCGGGCAACGGTGTCGCCCAGGTCGAAGATCTCGTGGATCATGCGCTTTTCCTCGTCGAGCAGGTCGTCCTGCTCCGAGACCATGTACTTGATCTCTTCTTCCGAGACGTTCTGACGGTCGTCGGCACTCTTGATGCGCAGGATGCGGGCCAGGCCATCGGAGCAAGCGCCGGTCAGCCACACGAGCGGACGAGCGATCTTTTGGAAAAACGACAACGGCCCCACGACCTGCTTGGACACGCCCTCGGCATTGGCCAGGCCGATGCGCTTGGGGACGAGCTCGCCGATCACGATGGAGACGAAGGCGACCGCGACGGTGATAATGACCGGCGCCAGGCCGCGCGCGATGGCGGAGAGTGGCGCGATGCCAAAGCTCATGAGCCACGTGGCGAGCGGGTCGGACAGACTCGTCGAGGCGACGGCGGACGAGGCGAAGCCCACGAGCGTGATGGCGACCTGGATGGTGGCGAGCAGCTGGTCGGAGTCGGCAGCCAGCTTAATGGCGTGCTCGGCGCGCTTGTCGCCTTCCTCGGCCTCGTGCTCCAGCACGGCGCGCTTGGCCGTGGTGAGCGCCATCTCGGACATAGAGAAGTAGCCGTTGATGAGGGTCAAAACGAGGGTGGTGATAAGGGAGATGGTTATGTCCATCGGGAGTTTCTCGAACCTCCAAGATTCGGGACGTCGGATTAAAACGTTGGTGGCGGATACGGCAATTGCACTGGCGACCGAGCGGGGGCACGGGCGCTGGCGTGGTCGCTAGATTACGAAGAGGATCACCGCCATGAACTGGAAGATGCTGCCGGCGAGTACCCACAGGTGAAACACGCTGTGAAGATAGCGCACGTTTTTGGCGATATAGAACGGCACGCCCGCGGTGTAGCACACGCCGCCGACGGCGAGCAGGGCAAGTGCCACGGGGTTGAGCAGCGCCACGAGCTCGGGCAGCTTAAAGACAACGAGCCAGCCCATCAGCAGATAGACCAGGCCGCTTACCCAATGCGGCTGGCGCTCGCGCATAAAGCACTCGAGGGCGATGCCGATAATGGCGATGGCCCATACGGCAAAGAACAGCACAGCGCCGCCGTCGTTTGCGAGCGTGATGAGGCAAAACGGCGTATAGCTGCCCGCAATGAGCAGGTAGATGCAGCTGTGGTCGATGATGCGAAACACGCGCTTGGCGCGCGCGGGCTGAATCGCGTGGTAGAGCGTGGAGGCTAGGTATTCGAGGATAATGCTGACGCCGTAGACAATTGCCGCGGCCATGTGGGCCGGGCCTCCGCCGCGCAGGGCGGCGAATACGATCAGGAGCACCAGGCCCGCGATACCCAGCAGGCAGCCGACACCATGGGTGACGGAGTTCATGATCTCCTCACCCACCGTGTAGTGTGGAACGGCCGCGGTCTTGGGTCGCGGCTTAGAACTGTCGCTCGAATCGGACATGCCGGTTACATCCTCCAACGTAAAGAGTTCTCAACACTATATCAAAGCGTCTGGGTACGTGCGAAATTTGCACTATACGTGACCCTTTGTTTACCCATTCTTTGCCTGTTGACGCATCAACGGCGAACGTCCATAATGCGCTTGCATTAAATGTTGATGTATTAACATCTTATAGGAAAGCTTCTCATGTCTCAAAACGCACGTTCCCATCGAAAGCTCAAGATAGCCGGCGTCGTTGCGCTGGTGCTCGTTGTCGCGCTGCTGGGGTTTGCCGGCAACTTTTTGTTTGACTTTGCCCTGAACCCCCAAGCGCCGTACACCATGAAGATGATGCAGGATGGCAAAGACGACAAAAAAGGTGAGCAGCCGGATACCGAGGAAACCGAGGCGCGGGCGTGGTTTAAAGAGAATCGCGAGAGCAGCAGCCTCACCGCGGACGACGGGACCGAGCTTGCCGCCTGGTATTTTGCTGCGTCGGAGAGCGCACACGACTACGCCGTCTGCCTGCATGGATATACCAACGAGCCCATCGGTATGGCCCGATACGTCAAGCGATTCCACGACCGCGGCATGAACGTACTCGCACCCGCCGCACGCGCCCACGAGCGCTCCGGCGGCGACTATATCGGCATGGGCTGGCCCGAGCGGCTCGATGTCGTCGCATGGATCGAGCAAATCGTTCAGGCTGACCCCGAGGCGCGCATCCTGGTCTTTGGCGAGTCGATGGGTGCGGCAACTGCCATGAACGTCGCGGGGGAATCTCTGCCCGCAAACGTGAAATGCATTATCGAGGACTGCGGTTATACAAGTGTTTGGAACGAGTTTTCTCTGCAGCTCAAGGACGTGTTCGGCCTGCCCAGCTTTCCCTTGCTCGATATAGCAAACTTGGTATGCAACGTGCGCGCGGGCTACGACTTTCATAAGGCGAGCAGTGTGGAGCAACTCAAACACGCGACGGTTCCCATGCTGTTTATCCACGGCGACCAGGACACCTTTGTACCGTACAGCATGCTCGACCAAAATTACGACGCGTGCGCCAGCAAGGTCAAGCAAAAGCTCACTATCCATGGCGCCACCCACGCCAAGAGCGCGCAGGTCGACCCCGAACTCTACTGGAACACGGTCGACAACTTCCTCGACAAGAATTTTTAGGCAAAAAGCAACGTCTGGGGTTTTGTTGCCAAAAATCGGTTTGTGGTCGACGGTATTCGATTTTTCACCGCACTTCCGGAAAGCCGCCCGTGGACGCTGTGCCCACGGGCGGCTTTTACTAACGTTGCGCTATAAAAGCGCTTATTTTGTCCAATAGTTAGGTGCTATTTGACCTCGATGAGCTCGTACTCGCTCGTGCCCAGGCCGATCTTCTCAGCGTGCGCGATGCAGGTGCGCCAGTCGGTGTCGGGATGCGTGATGCAGAAGGGGTCCTTGGCCTGCTCGCCCTCCAGATGCTCGTGGTTGTGCTCCATCTTGGCCGCGCTGTCGGTGAGCTCGGTGTTGGGCAGCGGCTCGGACGCCATAACGGCATCGGCGCAGGCTTGGTCGATGGCGACCGGATCGAAGCTCGCGAACATGCCGATATCGTTGACGATAGGCGTGTCGTTTTCGGGATGGCAATCGCAGTTGGGGCTGATATCCATGGCAAGCGAGATGTGAAAGCTCGGGCGGCCGTCGACGACGGCCTTGGTGTACTCGGCGATCTTGCAGTTGAGCACGTCGGCCGCGGCCTCATAGCCGGGCTTGATGCAGTCCTGGTTGCATGCCGCAATGCAGCGTCCGCAGCCCACGCAGCGATCGTGGTCGATGGCGGCCACGTGCACCGTGCGGGTGTTGCCGTTAGCAAGCTCGCGCTCGCGAGTATCGTCAAACGAGATGGCGTTGTGCGCGCAGATCTTTTCGCAGGCACGGCAGCCAACGCAGTGCTCGGGCGCGACGTTCGGCTTGCCGGCGGCATGCTGCTCCATCTTGCCGGCGCGACTACCGCCGCCCATGCCCAGGTTCTTCATGGCACCGCCAAAGCCGGCCTGCTCATGACCCTTAAAGTGGGTGAGGCTGATCACGATATCGGCATCCATGAGCGCCTGACCGATCTTGGCCTCGTGCACGTACTCGCCGCCCTCGACCGGGACAAGCGCCTCGTCGGTGCCCTTGAGGCCGTCGGCAATGATGATCTGGCAACCCGTAGCATACGGGGTAAAGCCGTTCTGGTAGGCGGTATCGATGTGCTCGAGCGCGTTTTTGCGGCTACCGACATAGAGCGTATTGCAGTCGGTGAGGAAGGGCTTGCCGCCCAGCTCCTTCACGACGTCCGCGACGGCGCGGGCGTAGTTGGGACGCAAAAAGCTCAGGTTGCCCAGCTCGCCAAAGTGAATCTTGATGGCGACGAACTTGTTCTCAAAGTCGATCTGCTCAATACCGGCATGACGGATGAGGCGCTTGAGCTTGTCGAGCTGGCTCTCGCGAGCATGCGTACGCAGGTTAGTAAAGTACACCTTTGCCGGTGCTGCGGGTGCAGTTGCGGTCATAGATATATCCCCTCGGTCTATATGGCGTTACAGACATAGAGGATGGTACCAGTTAAAGCAGAGTTAAAGTCAAGTACGGCACCTAGTCATTGGGGACGTTCTTAAATGACCAGTCGCAAGGGACACTCTTTCGCCGCCCGGCAGTTAGGGACAGTCCTTGCCAGCCGGCCGGCGAGCCGACGAATGGCAAGGACTGTCCCCGATGGCTACTCCTGCACTTTGAGGGCTTCGGCCAAGCTGACGCGCTTGATGGAGCGCGTGTGCAGCAGTGCCACGACCAGGTAGGTCGCAAAGCCGATTCCTGCGCACGCCGCCATGGACCAAGCGGGCACGTAGATCTCGATATTGCCGTTGTAGGCGAGCAACATCGAGCGGAAGATGGCCGTGAGCGAGCCAATAATGACCGGCAGGCTCAGCACGAGCGACGCCACCACGCACAGCGTGATCGAGCGGATGTACAGATGCGAGATCTCGCCATCGCGATAGCCAAAGACCTTCATGTAGCTAATCGAACGGGCGCTGTGGTCGATCACAGCCTTGGTCAGCAGGTACATAAACAGCAGGAAGATAAACACCGCGAGCCCGACCATCATGCCGATCATTTTGCTCATCATGCCGATGAACTGGTCGCCCACGGCGCGCATGTCGTCGGGCGTGGTGTCGCCGGCAAAGTAGCGCGCGTCGAGGTCGAGCTTCTCGTCGCTCACATAGCCGTTGAAGTAGGCCGCATCGTTGCCAAAGAGCTCGTTAAAGTCATCGATACTCATATAGATATTCATGTCCGACTTGGAGCCCCAGGCACAGTCCTTGCCCACGTACTCAAAGGAATAATTCTCGCCCTCATACTTGTCGCCGAGCGTGACCTTCTGACCCTCGCTCCAGCCAAACTTGTCGAGCAAGCCACCGCCAAAGACGACGCGTCCGTCGCCGACGTCCAGCCCTTTCCAATAGCACGAATCGGTTGAAATGCCGTAGACGGAAATCGTCTCCTCGCCATTCCCATCGCCTCGGTCGTATTGCAACTGGTAAACGGCATATTTCTCGGCCTGCGCGATTGCGCCCGCGCCGTTGTCAATCGTGTTGACCGGGTGAATGTCGTCGTTGTCGGTGTCGATCTTAGAGGCCTTGTCAATCAGGTCGATAGCCTCGTCGCGGTTGCAGCCGAGGATATCGGCAAGGTCATCGAGGCGCGCATAAAGCGCATCCTTCTTGTCCTGGACCTTGGTAAGCGCATCCTGCGCCGCAGTCAGGCTCTCGGCAGACGGAGATGCGGTCGCGGCATCGGCTGCCGTCTGCGCCGCATCGGCCGCGTCGTCAAGCTCGTCATCGGCATCTTGGGCGGCGGAAAGCAGCGCGCCGTCAACCGACTGCAAGCGCTCGAGTGCTGACCACTGCTCGCGCTCACCGGCAGTGCCCTCGAGCTCCAGCGGCGCCTTGAGCGTGTACTGGTGCTCGGCGACCAGGCTTGTCTCGAGGTTGTCCGCGTAGTGCGTCATCGTGGGCAGAATCGCCAGGCCAAAGAGCAGTAGCAGCGAGGCAAACGCAATGCCCACGAAGAGCGTGGCGAAGTTGCCCAGATTGCGCAGGAAGATACGCAGGCGGAAGCGGGAAACAAAACCCATGCGCTCCGGCAGCTGCAGGCCGCGCTTGGTGCCCGATTTGCCGCTCGCCTCGTGACGAAGGAACTGCAACGGCGTCTTGCCCATCTTGCGAAGCAGACCCACCAGCGTGATGAGGATGAGCGCGGCGGCGGGAACCACGGCACACTTCACAAAGATCTCCCAGCTCCAGTACACCTGGAAGGGCGGCAGGCTGTACGAACCGTAATAGAGGCTGCGCATGGGCTCGGTAAAGAACACAACGCCGAGCGCAGTGCCCAAAAGCGCCGCAACCACGCCCACGATGGCGGGAAGCGCCAGGTAGTGCAGGACGATCTCGCGACGGCGATAACCGCTGGCGAGCAGCGTGCCGATGATGGCACTCTCCTCCTCGATGGTGGCGTCGGTAAGGACCACAAAGACAAACGCCATGATCACGATGATGATATCGAGCAGCGTCGTCCACATCATGGAGTCGCCGTCCACGTCGTCGCGCGCATAGCCAATGCCCTGGTTGGAGTCGGCATCGGTCAGGTCGTCCACGCGCGCGTCGGCGTCGGTCAGCGCCTCGACCATATCCTGCTCGGCATCGATGCGGTCCGCGGTGGAGAGATCGCGGTCGCTAAAGGTAAAGGAGTAGGTGTAGGCGGGCGCACCGCCGGCGTCCTCGAGCGCGGCAAAGCCGGCGTCGGTGACCTCGGCCACGCCATAGGTGATGGTGTTGACCGTAAAGTCCGAGTTGTTGAGGAACAGCGCCTGGCTATCGGGCTGGGTCATGATGCCGCAGATGGTGTAGGTGCGGCCCTCGAGCTCGACCTTATCGCCCACGGCAAGGTCGTTGTTGGTGGCAAAGACGCGGTCGATGGCCACTTCGTCGTCCGTCTTGGGCTGCTTGCCTTCGCAGTAGGACGCGATATCGACTTTGGTACGGTGCGCGTAGGTGCGCAGGGTACGCTTGGTGCCGTCGTCGCCGGATGCCTTTTTGATGATGGCGTCGATGGAAAAGTTCTTGTAGAGCGTGACGCCGCCGGCGTCGCTGGCAGCATCCTCAGCGGCCTTGAGTTGATCGTCGGTAGCCTCGAAGGAGGTGGTCACGCGGCCGTCCTCAATCGTGTACGCATCGCGCATGTCGTCGATAAGGCAGCCGATGGAATGCGCCGCGAGCAAAAAGCCCGAGGTAAGGGCGATGCTTCCGCACATAAGCAGAAAGATGCCCAGGTACTTGCCGATATTGCGGCGCAGCTCGCGCGGGAGTCGTTTTGCGAGAGGTGCCATGGCGCCGCCTACCAATCGAGCTCGGCGGCCGCGACCGGCGACTCATTGAGCTCGTCCTCGACGATGCGCCCGTCGCGCAGGCGCAGCACGCGATTGGCCATGCGGGCGATAGCGGCGTTGTGGGTAACGATGATGATGGTGCAGCCGTACTCGTGATTGACATCCTCCATGAGCTGCAAGATCTCCTTGGACGTCTTGTAGTCAAGCGCACCCGTAGGCTCGTCGCACAGCAGCAGGCCCGGGTTTTTGACGAGCGCACGGCCGATGGCGCAGCGCTGCTGTTGGCCGCCCGAGACCTGGCGCGGGAACTTGTTGCGGTGCTCGTAGAGGCCCAGCGAACGCAGCAGGTCGTCGACATTGAGCGGGTTTTTGGACAGGTGCGCCGTGACCTCGATGTTCTCCTTGATGGTGAGATCGGGTACCAGGTTGTAGAACTGGAAGACAAAGCCCAGCTCACGGCGTCGGTATTCGCCCAGGTCGGCGGGCTTGAGCACGGTAAGGTCGCAGCCGTCCACCAGAATAGAGCCGGCGTCGGCATCCTCCAGGCCGCCGATCAGGTTAAGAAACGTGGACTTGCCCGAGCCCGAGGGTCCCAGCATGACGCAGATCTCCCCGCGGTTGATGGACGTGTCGATGCCGTCGAGCACCGTCAGACGCGCGTCACCGTCGCCGTAGTGTTTCTTGAGCCCTTTGACCTGGACATAGGCTTGCTTTGTCGCCATGCTACCCCCCATTGTTAGCCTGTTGCTACTTTTATAGGGTAATAGTAAACCCAGGTGAACTATTTTTGGGCGAGAGTGGGGATTTGTTTCAAGACTAGTCGTTGGGGACGTTCTTAAACGACTAGCTGTTGGGGACACTCTTTCGCCGCCCGGCAGTTAGGGACGTTCCTTTTCTGCCGGCAGCTGGGGACAGCCCTTGGCAACCCGGCCGGCAAGCCGGTGGTTCGGCAAAGACTGTCCCCAATGACTAGTCGTTTAAGTCTGTCCCCAATGACCACTCTTGGTCGTTTAAGACTGTCCCCAATGAGTACCCGATGACTAGGCGGCTAGGCGCGGGATTTGGTGCGTGCGAGGGCGAGGCCTACGGCGGCGATGGCCACGGCAAAGAGTGCCGTGACGCCCAGGTCGCAGGCGATGTCCCCCAGCACGGCGGACGTCAAATCCGAGGCAAGCGCCTTGCTAATCGCGTCGTTCACCCAATATGTCGGCACAAAGTGCGCCACCGTCTGCACGGCCGAACCCATCAGCGACAGCGGCATCCAGGCGCCGCCCAAAAACGTCATGAGCATGCCAAGCAGGTTGCCCACACCGTTGAGCAGCTCCTCGCGCGCGCCCAGACTCGAAAGCGCAAAGCCAACGGCCAGCGGTGTGCACGCCAGGGCAAACGTCGCCGCCAGCGCCAGACACACGCGGCCCACGCCGACCTCGGCAACCGCACCGGCAAAGCCCACGACGCCCATCATGCTCGACACAAACCAGATGCAGACGGTGAGCACCGCGGCGGCCGCGAACACGGCGAGCGAGCGCTGGCGCTCGGAGACCGGACCGGCATCCATGCGGCGCACGCGCTCGGGCTCATTCATGCCCGAGAATACCAGCCCCACCGACACGATGACCGACGAGATGATCGCGTACGCGCCAAAGTTGAAATACGACTCGAGCGTGGCGGCGGCAGTCGAGTCGACCTTGACCTGCTCGATCTCGACCTCGGCACGCTCGGCGGCCGCATGTTCGGCAGCCTTGGCGACGCCGCCATTAGAAGCAGCGGGCTCAAGTGCGGCCGCAGCGCCCGCGAGCGAGATCCAGCGCGAGGCCTCGGCAGACGAAAGCGCTGCCGCCATGGTGCCGGCACCGTAGGTCACATCGAGCTTGGGCAGGGACTCCCCCGCTCGAGCGGCTGCAACGAGATCGTCCTCAAACCCCTCCGGGATAAAGAACACGCAGTCGGCGCTGCCCTTGGCGCTGTTGCTCTTGGCGAGCGCATCCGCAAGATCGTACGTGTCGTCGCCGACACCCGTGACCAGGTCAAAGCGCGACCCCAAGTGCTTGGTGAGTGCCCGCGAAAGGTCGCTGTTGTCGCGATCGACCACAATCACGTTGGTGTCGTAGGGCTTGTACTCGGTGAGCTGCGACGAGTTCCAGCTCACCGATGCCGCGATAAACACACCCAGCAGCGAGATGAACACCGTATAGATGAGCAGGTAGAACGGGTGCGCGAGCGCCATGCGAAGCGCAGTCTTAAAGGTGCTCATAGCGGCTCCTTCCAAAGATCAGCGCGGCGGCGGCAACGAACAGCAGCGCCATAAGGACCAGCGCGCCGGCGCGAACGGCAAAGGGGCCCAGGTCCTCAAAGAAATACAGGCGGTTGAACATGTCGCAGATGAGCTTGACGGGGTTGAACCAGCACTCGGCCGGGCAGGCGCGGGCAACATCGTCGGCAAGCGCCATCGCCGGCTCACCGTAGAGGCCGGCGAACAGGGCGCACGTGGTGGCAAAGCCCGTGAGGATGCCCGACTTGGACGCCTTGCCGCCCTTAACGGGAAGCGTGCCCACAAAGAGCCCCAAGCCCGTGGCGGCAAGCGCGGAAGCGGCGGCGCCCACCAAACACAGTCCCTCGCGCCCGCCAAAGTCGATGCCCACGACCAGGCGCACGTAGCCGATCGCGATCGCCATCGAGGCAAAGGAGACCAGCCACGAGCCCACAAAGATGCCAGCCAGCGACGCCGTCTTGGAAAGACCGCCCACGCAGCGACGTGCGCCGAGGCCCGACAGATTGGGCTGCAGATCGACGACGCTCAAGGCGGTAAACTCGGCAGACATCATCGCCACCAGGCCAAAGAGCGCGTAATAGTAGATGACTGTGCCATCGGGCGTGGTGCGCGTAAGGCTCACGCGGCGGGTGCCGCCCTCGAGCGACAGGGCGCGCGCAACCGCCTCCGGGTCGGCAAGCGCCGCCGGGTTGTCCTGGGCAATCTGGGACATGAGCTCGGCATTTTGCGTATACGAGCTTGCCACCGTCTCAAGGATGCTGCGGTCGGTGAGCACCGTCGACGCACGCGAGCCGTCGTAACTCGATAGCAGCGTGAGCTTGGGCGTGCCCGCAGCGTCGACCGTATAGATGCCCGCGACCTCGCCGGCCTTAAGTGCGCGGTTCGCATCGGCTGCGTCGTCGCACGCATGGATCTCGAGCAGTTGTTCGTCGCCTTCCTTGGCAAGCGACGTCGCCACGTCCTTAAAGGTCGAGGCGTCCCAGGCCTCATCCGCCACGACGGCAACCGGCACCGGGTCAATCTTGCCGTCGGAGCTCAGATTCGCAAACATAAACATGAACATCGTGGAAAGCACGATGGGAAAGACCGCACCCCAAACCCACGTGCTCGGCCGACGCAGCAGCGTCTTGACCGTGGTGATGATGGTGTTGAACATGACCGCCCCCTAGTCGCGCAGCTCGCGGCCGGTGATCTCGAGGAACACGTCGTTGAGGGTCGGCGGCTCGCTCCACACGCGGCCGAGCGCAACGTCGGCAGCGCGCAGCGTGTCGAGGATGTCCACCAGGTTGTGCGGGCTCGCCTCGCAGGTGCAGACGAGTTCGCCGCCGGACAGCTCGACGCTAAGCACGTGCTCAAGGGCGCGCAGCCGCTCGATCGTGGCGGCCTCGACGGCGCCGACCTCGACGGTCACGCGCTCGCCCATCTGAATCATGCGCTTGAGCTCGTCGTTGGTGCCCTGCGCCAGCACGCGCCCGCCGTCCATGATCATGATGCGACTGCAAATCTGCTCGACTTCCTCCATGTAATGGCTGGTATACACCACTGTGGCGCCCTCGTCGCGCAGGCGGCAGATGCCCTCCAGGATGGCGTTGCGGCTCTGCGGGTCGACCGCCACCGTGGGCTCGTCGAAGAAGATGAGCTCGGGCTTGTGCGCGATGCCGCAGGCGATGTTGAGCCGGCGCGCCAGGCCGCCCGAGAGCTTGCCGGGGCGGAACTTGGTAAAGTCGCCCAGGCCAACAAAGTCGATCGCCTCGTCCACCAGCGCACGGCGGCGCTTGCGGTCGCTAACGTAAAGGCTGCAGAAATAGTCGATGTTCTCGCGCACGGTGAGCTCGTCGAATACCGCCACCTGTTGCGGCACCACGCCGATGCGGCGCTTGAGGTCGTAGCGGGCGGGCGTCATGGGCTCGCCGAACAGCTCGATGGTGCCTTTGTCGTAGGCAAGCAGCTGCAGAATACAGTTGATGGACGTGGTCTTGCCCGAGCCGTTGGGGCCCAGCAGGCCAAAGATCTCGCCGGGGGCGATGCTCAGGTTAAAGTGGTCGAGCGCGATAAGGTCGTCGTAGCGCTTGACGAGGTTTTCGACGTGGACGATGTCTGTCATGAGGCGGCCCTTCCGTTGATTGCGGCCCGGTACGATTGCATCATCGCAGGAGCCGCCGGCGCGCACCAGTGAGCTTTGTCACGAGTGCGAGGGGGCGGAGGCGAAACCCCCGCTCGCGCGAGCGATCGATGCCGCTTTGCCGCGCGGGAGGAATGTCACGGTTGCCCCGGGCGGCGCCTCCCCCGCGCGCAGCATCGCGTACAATACCCGTATGAACAGGCTTTTCGACAAATCGATTGTGCTGGCGTGCTGCATTGCGGCCGCCATGGGTCTTGCTGTGGACGCTCGCCTGGTCGCGGCGTTTTGCCTTGGCGTTATTGCCACTTCGCTGGCCGAGGTCGCACAGGGAAACCGCGCCCGCCGTGCGGGCAAGGCCGCGAGTTACGCCTACATCATCGCGGCCGTCTTCGTGCCGCCGTTTGTGCCGTTTGCGCCTCTCGCCCTCTATGACATCGCGCGACGCGTGCGCCGCGAGCACGCCTGGGTCGTCCTGGGCATTGGCATCGCCTTTGTCTTTGCGCTCGTCGCGGACCTTCGTGCCGACGCGCTCACCGCCCGAACGCTCCTGCTGACCGCCATCCTTTCGGTTGCCGCCGCCTTGCTGTCGCTACGTACCGCCCAGTTGGAGCGCGAGCAGCAGCGCATGCGCCGCACCCGCGACGAGTTGCAGGAACGCGCTCTGGCGCTCGAAGCGCGCAACCGCGATCTTGCCGACCGCCAGGACTACGAAGTCGAACTCGCGACACTCGCCGAACGCGCCCGCATCGCGCGCGAGATCCACGACAATGTGGGCCACCAGCTCACGCGCGCCTCGCTGCAAGCCGAAGCCCTGCGCGTGGTCCACGCCGACGAGCCCGGCGTCGCCGCCGATTTCGCCGACGTGAAACGCACGGTTGACGAGGCGCTCCAGCTTGTGCGCACCAGCGTCCACGCGCTCAACGACAACGCTGTCGACCTTTCCGTGCAGCTCGAACGCATTGTCGAAGGCGCGTGCTCGAACGGCGGTCCGCAGATTGAGCTTGAAGTTATGGCCGAGCATGCACCCGCAAACGTCGCCAACTGCTTTGCGGCGATCCTGCGCGAGGCACTCTCCAACACCATGCGCCACGCTTGCGCCCAAACCGTCACTGTACGATGCATGGAGCATCCGTCGTTTTACCAGCTCATCGTTACCGACGATGGCGCGGGCGGGGTCCAAGCAAGCAGCCGCGGCGCCGCGGAGGGCATGGGGCTTGCCTCCATGCGCGAGCGCATCGAGGCGCTTGGCGGCACCTTCTCCGCCGGCCCGCGTGCCGGCGCCGGCGGCTGGCGCGTGTTTGCCACCGTTCCCAAACAGCAAGGAGATGAGGGCCGATGAGGCTCATCGTTGTCGACGACGACCGCTTGGTGGTCGATTCGCTCAAGATTATCCTGGGCGCCCAGCCGCAGATCGAGGTGGTGGGTACCGGCGCCAATGGCGACGACGCGGTCGCGCTCTACGCTGAGCACACGCCCGACATCGCGCTGCTCGACATCCAGATGTCGGGACGCGACGGACTTTCGGCGGCACGCGAGATCCTTGAGCGTGACCCTTCGGCGCGCGTGGTGTTTCTGACGACATTCTCGGATGACGAGTACATTGTGTCGGCGCTCAAACTGGGCGCCCGCGGCTACCTGATCAAAACCGATGTCGCCGCCATTCCTCCGGCATTGACGCAAGTCATGGACGGCAAACGCGTACTCGAGGGCAAGGCGATCGAGGACATCGATTTTGACGGAACGGACGTCGAGGCGGGCACGCCCCGCCGGCCCGCAGCCTTCGCCAGCCTGACCGACCGCGAGTTCGAAGTCGCCGAGCTCATCGCCCGCGGCCTCGACAACAAGGAGATTGCCGCCACCGCCTATATGGGCGAAGGCACCGTGCGCAACCACATCAGCTCAATCCTTGCCAAAATGGGCCTGCGCAACCGCACGCAGATCGCCATCGCCTACCTGCGAGGGTAGTTGCCCAAAGACCGAGCCCCCCCCCGGCATAGCAAAATGGCTGCTACCGATTTAACGCCATTTCAAAACTATGCCGGTTTACTACGATGAATCGCCCACCTTCGACCACGGCAAATTGCGCGCTTGCAAAACCGCAGGTAGAACGCTTGCAATAATTAGAAAAATGCAGTCATGGTCGGGAATGTCGAATTCATCGTAGTAAACCGACATAGTTTTGTTCGGGCGGCCCTGTACGAGTGCCTCCGCAAGCCTCGCGGGACCAAAATGATCCGTTTTCTTCCGCTCGCGGAGATCGGCTGACGGCGCCCGCCACGAAATCGGCCCATCTACTACGTTTGACTCGATACCCCCGACCATACCTCTGTTTTTCAGAAAACCGCAGGCGTTCTACCTGCGGTTTTGTTTTCGCGTTTTTTGCATGCTTGGGGGTAAGGGACTAAACGTAGTAGATGGGCCGATTTCGTGGCAAGCCCTTCTCGCCTACGTACAAAAGCGCCGCCACGGAGAAGGGAGATGTCTCCGTGGCGGCTGAGGGTGGGGTGGGGGCTATGTTTTGGCTCCCCGCCAGCGGCCCGGGGCCTTTTGGCCCCGGGCGCTGTCAGCGCGCCTAGCGCTTACGGATACCCCAGACTAGAGCTCCGACGCCGGCCATGGCTATGACGAATGCCATGAGCAGTGCGGCGGCCTGCTGGTCACCCGTGGTGGGCAGGAAGCCCTTAACCGTCTTGACGATATTCGTCACGGTCTTGGGCGTGCCGGGATCGGGCGTCGGCACGGGCGTCTCGGGCTTCTTGTACGTGTTGTTGAACACGATGCCCTCGACACTCTTGTCGCCCTTGGTAAAGGCAACGCTCGCCTTGAGGTTGCCCTCGCCGTCGTCGACCACGTTGACGGTCGCGGTAAAGACGGACTTGTCGTAGGTCATACCGGCCTCGTCGCCCTTGACCTCGCTGATGGTGTAGACGTACGTACCAGGCTCGTCGTACTCGAACTTGTCGAAGCTGATCTTGCCGTCGGCATCGTTGGTGACGGTGGACTCGGCGTCCTCGCCAACGAGCTTAAAGCTAAACTCGTCCTTCTTGAGTTCGCGTCCCTCGAGCACCTTGATGGCGCCGATGGAAACCTGCGTGGGCATGGCGTGATACTTGTTGGTAAAGCCAGCCGACTCGGTGGTTCCCTCGAGCTTGTGCGTCGCGGCCAGCGTGCCATCGCCGTTGTCGGAGACGGTGGTCACGACGGTGTAGGTCGTGCCGTCATAGGTGACGCCCTTGTACAGGCCGAGCGCGTTGGGGCAAGCCTCGCGCAGCGTGTACGTGTGCGTGCCTGGTGCCTCGTAGCGGATCGGGCTCAGCGTAACGTTGCCGTTGGCGTCGTTGGCGCCACTAGCGACAGTCACGCCGTCCTCGAGCAGCTCAAACGTGAACTCGCCAGCTGCAAGGTCGCGGCCGGTCAGACGCTTAACCGTCTTGACCTGATCGGTCACAGAAGAATCGGTGGGCGTCACGCTGTAGGTGTTGGTGAACGTGAAGGCCGCACCGTCGTCGCCGTTGCGCACGACACTCAGATGTCCGGCACCGTCGTCAGTCACGGTGTAGGAAACCTTGCGCGTGGCGTTGGTGTCGTTGGTCACGCCAGGGGCGCTACCGGACTCGGCCACCGTGTAGGTAAAGGTGTGCGAGCGCGGAGCGGTGGGGGCCGCGGACTCGGACTCGTCGTTGGACCCATCGGTCTCGGCAGCGTCGGCGTCAACCTCGGCCTCGTCGGCGTTGGCTTCGGCGTCGCTCGATGCGTCGTCAGAAGCATCGGTCGTCACGCCCAGGGCGCGGTTGAGGTCCTCGAGCGTAAAGTGGATCTTGCCAAAGTCCACGTTGCCGGCCGTGTCGTTGGTCGCAGTCGTATGCTCGGGCATCGGGGCGCCCGCCTCATCGGCAGTCACGGTAAAGGTGAACTTGCCCGCAATGTCTACCGGGGTCAGGCCCTCGGCAGCCTGGAGCTTCTTGGTGCCGGCGAGCGCGGCATCGACGGCCTCGGCACCATAGACGTTCTCGAACACGGGCTCGGTGCCACCGTAGTCGGGCGATGCCGTCAGGGTACCGTCGCCGTTGTCGACGACGATGACCTTAAAGCTAAAGCTCGACTTCGCGGAGGTAATGCCCTGGTCGGCCAGCAAGTTCGTGTACTCAAAGGCCGTGTAGTTGATAGTCCACGCAAGCTTGCCGTCCGTGTCGGTGCGGATGGCGCGCCCGGTGCTTACCAGGTCGGCGAGCATCTTGGTGTCGTAATGCAGCGTGCCAAAGCTCACCTGGCCGTTATAGTTGAACGCCGGCGTGCCACTGATGGCTTCCGTCTCGCCCGCATAGGCGATGCCAAAGTAGAACTCACCGTCGGCCAGCGGACGGCCGGTCAGGGTCTTGGTGGCGACAATCTGTGCAGAAACGCCCGGGTTATCGGTCGATGCGCTATAGCCGTTTTCGAACGGGACCAGAGCGCTCTCAACCTTGTTCTCGCCGCTCTTGTGGATTGTCTCGTGCGTGCCCTCGGGACCGCCGGAGACGGTCGTCGTAGCGGTAAGCGTGCCGGCACCATCGTCGGCGATAGCAATCTTCACGGTACGGGCAGCGTCGTCGTAGGTGTAGCCGGGCTTGCCGTCGTTCTTCTCGGCCACGGTGTATTTGAAGGTCTTGCCGGCGTCAGCCTGCGTAAACTTGACCTCATGGCCCGCCAGAATATCAATCAGACCGACCGTTGCCTCTGCCGTCGCAGGGGATTTGAAAGTGTTGGCCCCGGGCAGCAGGCCAAGTGCGTTGGCCGAAGCCTCGTCGGCGGGCGTCACGGTAAAGCTAAACTGGCCCTCAGTCATGGGACGTCCGGAGAGGGTCTTGCTGAGCTTAAGGCCGCCGGCCGCGGCGTAATCGAGCTCAGTGCGGTACGTGTTGGTGAAGCGGCCGTTTTCCTTCTTGGTGACGTTGGCAGTCAGCTTGCCCTCGCCGTTCTCGGTCACGGTCACTTCGGCGGTCGCGACACGTCCGTCATACGTCATGCCTGCCGCGTTGCCTACGTTCTCGCGGATCTCATACTTGTAGGTTCCGGCAGCCGTGTAGCGGATCTTGCCGAAGTTGATGGCTGCGATGCCGTCCTTCGCGTCCTTGTTGCTCACGGTCACGGTTGCGGGGTCGGGCAGCGGGGTGCCCTCGGCGGCGGTAATGGTAAAGCTGAACTCGTCGGAGTCCGTCCAAGCGCGACCATCGACAGCCTTGCTCAGGCCAAAGTCGAGCTCTGCATCGAGCGGGGTCACGCTATAGGTGTTCTTGAAGGTCGCAGACGTGGCGTCCTTCAGGACATGCTTTGCCTCGAGAGTGCCGTCGCCGTTGTCGGTGATGGTGGTCTCGATGGTGTACTCGGCGTCGCTGTAGGTGACGCCCTTGCTGGTGGTTCCGCCCTTGACCTCGCGCAGCGTGTAGGTGTGCTTGCCGGGCTTGGTGTACTTCACGGCGCCCATCGCGATGTTGCCGCTGGCGTCGTTGGTGCCGGTGGCGACGACACTGTCGCCCTCGACGAGCTCGAAGGAGAACTCGCCGGCCGCAAGCGCGCGCCCGGTCAGGGACTTGGTCGCCTTGACCTGGTCGGTGACGCTGGACTCAGTGGGGGTCAGATTGTAGGAATTCTTGAACTCAGCGGTCTTGGCATCCTTCAGGACATGCTCGGCCTTGAGCGTGCCGTCGCCCTTGTCGGTGATAGTGGTCACGACGGTATAGGTCTTGCCGTCGTAGGAGATGCCGTTGCTGGTGGTTCCACCGTTGACCTCGTGCAGCGTATAGGTGTGCTTGCCGGCAGCGGTGTACTCGATGGGGCTCATCGTGATTTTGCCGTCGCCATTGTTGGTGCCGGTGGCGACGACCTTGGCTTCCTCGCCCTCGCCCTCGACGAGCTCGAAGGAGAACTCGCCGTCCTTGAGCTTGCGCCCGGCCAGGGACTTGGTCGCCTTGATCTTGTCGGTGACGCTGAAGCTCTTGGGAGTCAGATTGTAGGCGTTCTCGAACTTAATGCTCTTGACGCCCTCGGCGCCCTTCAGCTCGTGCGTAGCCACCAGCTGGCCCTTGTCGTTGTCGGCAATGGTCGTCACGATGGTGTAGACCGTGTTGTCGTAGGCAATACCGCCGGCGTCGCCCTTGACCTCGTGCAGCGTATAGGTGTGCTGACCTATCTCGGTGTACTTGATGGGGCTGAACGTAACGTTGCCATCGGCGGCGTTCTTGACGGTCTCGATAAGCTCAGAGTCCTCGCCCTTAACCTCGCGCAACTCAAAGCTGAACTCGCCGGCCGTAAGGTCGCGCCCGGTCAGGACCTTGGTCACGGCAATCTGGTCGGTAACGCTGGATTCAACAGGATTCGTAGCGTAGGTGTTCCTGAACTCGGTCACGTCGGCTTCGCTCCAAGCCACCTTCACCTCAGCGCTCAGCTCACCCTTCTTGTTGGGCGTTACCGTCACGGTGATCTTCGCAACGTTCTTGCTGTAGGTGATGCCATCGATAGTTTGACCAGCGTTCTTCTCGCGGACCTCATAGGTGTACTTGCCCGGCTCGGCATAAGTAATCTTGCCAAAGTTGATGGCTGCCTTGCCCTTGTCGAGATCGGCATTGGTCACAGTTACGGTCGCGGGGTCGGGCATCGGGACATCGTTGTCGGACGTCGCGGAGAGCTCAAACTCAAACGCATCCGTACCCGTCCACTCGCGGCCCTCGAGCACCTTGGTCAGGCCAAAGTCGGCAGTTGTCAACGTTGCCGGCGTGGTATTGAGCGTAAAGCTAATCTTGCCGTTATTGCCCAGGTAGACATTGACCTTCGTAGCACCAGAAACAACCTTCGTGTTGTTCCACTGGGGATTGATCACGTCGCGTGCGGTGTCCGTCGGGTTTCCGCCCACACGCTCCTTGGTGGTGTGGAGCTGATTGATAAAGGCGAGGCGCGCGGTGCCAGCCTTAATCGACCAGTGATCGCCATCCTTTACCAAAGCGCCTTCAAAGCTTTCAAGCTCGCTTCCCTTAACCGGGATCGAAACGGAATCATCGTACGGCGCGCCCGACGAGTTCTGCGCCATAAACTCGTCTTTGTACCAATAAGTCTTAGAGCCCGAAGGCTTTTCCGTTGCAAGCTTGGTGCAGGCTGCGTCCGTATAGACGGGCGTCAACTTTTGGAAGTAGTAGTAGCCGTTCGTGGCGGCAGGCTCAAAGCTTGCGACCGTATCGCCCACATCGTCGCCGGTCCACTTGTTGGCGTAGAAGCTGACGGTATTGGAATCGGCGTCCTTGTGCTTGTCGATATAATCCTGCAGCCCCGGTACGTTATTGGGAGTAAACAGATTCGCGCGCGCAATAGACTTTACGCTCGATGCATACACCACGCGGATAGGCGAAATAGCATCCGTGGAGTCAACCACAAACGTACCCGCCGACTTGTCAACGGTAAAGCGGCGCAGCGGAATGAGCGATGCGGGAATCTTGACCGTCACGATGTCGCCGCGCTGTGGATTGTTCTTGTCCGCGCGATCGACCGTAATTACGAGATGGGCGAGCTCGCCGTCAAACGTATAGGTATCAATATTGCCATCGGTCGACTTGGTGGCGGCACCATAGGTCTTGCCGTTGTACTCGGCACCGGTAAAGCTATCGACCTGCATGAAGGCGCCCAGCTCGTCCTCGAATGTGATGTAGCCGGAACCGTTGGGATTGTTGCCCTCGACCTTGGTCGGGAAACCCTTGCCCGACGTAATAGCACTCGAGATGTCCTTAAAGACCTGATCAAGCTCGGCGGCGTTGGTCGCCGACTTGTAGTAGCTGGCACCGGCAATGGGGTTGCCAAAATTGACATTCCACTTCTTTCCAAAAAGGCCATGGCTTACGGACGATGTGGCCTCCGGATAGTTACTCGACACGGCATGCATGAACTTGTTCTTATTGCTCGTGTCGTTGCTTGTTGGATCGTCGTCCGGCTTCGCACCGTTGAAGATACCGATGGTATAAATGGTCGCCCCGCCGCTCTTTATGGTCTTGGCGGTATTGATGGCGTCCTTAGCAACCTCGGCCTCAAAACCATTAGAACTCGTAGGAGAGCCATCGGTGAAGAACACGACGATCTTCTGGGCGCCCTCGCGCTCAGAGGTGATTCCCTGGGCCAGCTGCATACCGAAATCAGCCTGCGTGGCGCCGTTAGGCTTGATGGAGTTGACCGTTTCCTTAAGGCTCGTTGCGTCATCACCGACACACGGCGTCAGGGGCTTCATGGTCTGCGAGTGGTTGCACTTGTTTCCATTATTATCGCGATACGTATCGTTGCCGATTTCATCCTTCTTCTTGCCTGCGAACTTAACAATGGCGACCTTGTGCTGTTTTTCCGCGTCCTCAATGCCCTTGTTTTGCTCGGCAATGGTGTCGATAAAGTGGTTGGCAGCATTCTTGAGCGCAACGATACGCTTGGTAGAATCTCCACCACCCATAGAATCATCCATTGAGCCAGAGGCATCGAGCACCATTACGATGTCGAGCGGCTTGGAAACCAGCGACGTTGTATCGGATGTCGAAGACATCGCCGAAAGCGTGGTCAAAAAGTCCGATTTCCCGTCATCGATTGCTTGGACCGTCTTATCCGTCCAAATTCGGCCGACGTTTTGCGTCGTGACCTTACTGCCGTCATAGCCGCCCGCCCAGAACTTCCAATGGTTACTGGTGTCGTGGTCGACTACCTCTGTCGCTTCCGGTCCGTCCATTCCGGTGCTGGACCTGGCGTTGGCCTCGGGCAGCATGGCAAATGCTGCAGCCGGCAACACCAGCACTACGGCCAGTATCACCGCCAAGAGACCCCTCGTGTACTTACCCATCGCGTCTCCCTTCTCGCGGTCTCAGACCTTGCATCAGCCTAAAGTTACGGAATGAGACACAATTTGGGCAGGTGACACACGTTCCAAATTCATTTTTAAGCGTGAGACAAATGTCTCACCAAAGTTGAGACACGAGGGTTTTCGCAGGAAAACGGGTGCGACCCAAGATTGACGGGATAAAAGGGCCCGTTTCCCCCATCCCCAAGGGAGCAGTCGATGGCAGTCGCCACGAAACTGGCCCATCTACTATGTTTAACCCAATGCCCCCGACCATAGCCGCTTTTCATGCAAAATCGCAGGCGTTCTACCTGCGATTTTTATTTCGCATTACTTGCCATGGTTGAGGACAGCGGCTTAAACGTAGTAGATGGGCCCATTTCGTGGCAGACGGGTCACGTGGCAGCCCTCGCAACGCCAAAATGATCCGTTTTCCTCCGTCCCCGGGGAATCAAAGGCTGTTACGGATATGGTGCCATTTCAAAACTGTGCCGGTTTACTACGATAAAAACGAGGTCACCAATCACGCGTGACTTTTTCGCAAAATTGTAAGCCGTCTACCTGCGGTTTTGGTTTTGCCAAATGCGGTGTGGTTGGGGGTAGGCGATTTATCGTAGTAATCCGGCATAGTTTTGTTCGCGACGGCACAACCGCGCGTTCAAGCGCGGGGCCGGTGGGGCAATTTTTGCCCCACCGGCCCCGTCTTCGCGTTATTCCGGCTTGGTTTCTACCGTGGGAGTCTTGTCCGCCGCAACTGGAGTGCGGGCGGTGTCCATGCTCAGACAGTGCTTGGGACAGCTCTCGATGCACTCGCCGCACACCACGCAGGCGTACGGGTCAATCGACCAGGTACCGCCTTTGCGATCGACCGCGAGCGCGCCCGCCGGGCAGCGACGCGCGCACATGCCGCAGCAAATGCACACGTCCATGTCGTTAACGATGTGCCCGCGCAGGCGCTCGGGCGCCACGAGCTTCTCCTGCGGATAGCACACCGTGACCGGCTGCTTGACCATAGAGCCCAAGGCCGTCTTGGCAAATGTCAGCAAACTCATGCCGCGCCTACCTTTCCGTGCAGCTAATGCAGGGGTCGATGGTCAGGATAATCATGGGCACGTTGGCAAGGAGCACGCCCTGCAGCGCATGTGTCAGACCCGCCAGGTTCTGCGACGTCGGCGTACGCACACGGAAACGGTCCAGATTCTTGGTGCCGTTGCCGCGCACATAGTAGTACGCCTCGCCGCGCGGCTGCTCAATCACAACCTCGCCGCGCGCGCCGTCGGCCGGCGTAAGCTTGGTGCGCCCGCCGATACCGTCGTGCGGAATCTTGCCCACAAGCTCCTTGATGATGTCCATGGCCTGCGTGACCTCGGCACAACGCACCTGGCAGCGGGCATAGCAGTCGCCGTCGGTGGCAATGATGGGCTCAAATGCAGCCAGGTCCGCATAGGCACCGTCGCCAAACATGCGCACGTCGTAGTCCACGCCCGAGGCGCGCCCAAACGGGCCGACCATCGAAAGCTCCAGCGCATCCTTCTTGCTGATCACGCCCACGCCATGCAAGCGCTCGCCGCAGCTATTGTCGTCCAAAAACGTATGCACCAGGGCCTCGTAGTCGGAACGCATGGCATCGAGCGTCTGGACAATGCCTGCCAGCTCGGAGTCCTCGATGTCGTGCTTAAGGCCGCCGATCTCGTTAATCGAAAGGATCACGCGCCCGCCACACGTGCTCTCGAAGATCTTGAGAATCTGCTCGCGCAGGGTCCACGAACGATAGAACAGCGCCTCGAAGCCAAAGGCATCGGCGAGCAGGCCCAGCCACAGCAGGTGCGAGTGGATGCGCGAGAGCTCGTGCAGAATGGTGCGGATATACTGCACACGGCCGGGCACCTCGATGTCGAACATGCGCTCGCAGGCGCTGGCATAGCCGTAGCTATGGCCCACGGCGCAGATGCCGCAGATGCGCTCGGCGATGTAGCCAAACTGATGCATGTCGCGCTTTTCGGTGAGCTTCTCGAGCCCGCGGTGCACAAAGCCGATCTGCGGAATTGCCTCGATGACGCGGTCGTCCTCGATTACCAGGTCCAGATGAAGCGGCTCGGGCAGCACCGGGTGCTGCGGGCCAAACGGAATAACGGAGCGATGTGCCATGGACCTTACGCCTCCTTTTTCTGCTTGTCGCGGGCGGCCTTGGCGGCAAGCGCCGCGCGGACCTTGGCCGCTTTCTCGGGATCCATGGCGGCGAGCTTTGCCTCCATCTCGGCAGCCTTGAGCGCGGCTTTCGCGGCAGCCTCATCGTGCTGAGTATCGGAGCCGGTAGCCGCAGCGGGCTGGGCGACGGCAGCGCCCGCAGCATCGCCAGCGCCCGCAGTGCCCTCCCCCGCAGCTGCCGTGGCAGCGGCGGCCTTCTCGGCCGCAGTCTTGCGCGCTTTGGCCTCGGCGGCGGCACGGACCTTCATGGCCTTCTCGCGCGCAGCCTTCACCTCGGGCGTGATAACGCTCATGGGCTCGGCAGTCGAGACCTGGTAGAAAAAGCCCTTAAAGTCAATCTGCATGTCGGTGATGGCAAGACCAAACAGGTCGTGGGCCTCGTTCTCAAACGGGAACACCGCCGGATAGTACGAGCTGATGGACGGAATCTCCTGGTACTGATCAATTCCCTCAACCACCAGGTTCTCGATCGCATAGCTGCCGTCCTGCGCAATATGCTCCTGAGCAGCACGAACGTTGATAAACGTATAGACCAGGCGATACGTGCCGTCGTCGACGTTGCGCTCGGCATGCATTTGCACAAAGCGCGCGCCGACGCCCTTGAGCGCCTGGACATGCGACAAGAGCTCGTCGATTCCGACGGTGGTATAGATAGCCTTTTGCATTACTCGGCCTCCTTTGCAGCGGCGGGCGTCCCAGCGGGCGTGTCGCCGGCACCATCAGCCCCGGCCTCCGCAGCCACAAACCCGTCCTCGCCCAGCTCAACGCCACCGTCCCAGGTAGCAGCGCCGCCTACAGTGAGCGGGTCGCCGCCGGCGCGCATCACGGCCTCCTTCTGGTCCAAGATGCCGCACGCCTCCACGATGGCGTCAATCACCGTCTCGGGGCGAATGGCGCACCCGGGCGCGTACACGTCCACGGGAATCGCGCGATCCACGCCGCCGATCACGTTGTAGGCATCGCGGAACACGCCGCCCGAGCACGCGCAGATACCGCAGGCCACCACGCACTTGGGCTCGAGCATCTGGTTGTAGATCTGGCGCACGACGGGCAGGTTCTGGGCATTGACCGAGCCCGTCACCAAAAAGATGTCCGCATGCTTGGGGTTGCCGGTATTGACCACGCCAAAGCGCTCCGCATCGAACAGTGGCGTGAGCGAGGCCAGCACCTCGATATCGCATCCGTTGCAGCTCGAGCCGTCGTAATGAATAACCCACGGCGAGCGCGACATTTTATGATCCATGGATGCCGCCTCCTAAATAAACACGTCGACGAGGATGGGCATAAGGTTGAGCAGGCCAAACACCAGCGCCACGCCCCAGCCGAGCTTAAAGCAGCTGCGCCAAGTGCTGCGTGCGAAGGTGTTGTCGATCAGCACCTCGACAAAATACGTCGCGGCCATCACGACCAGGGCGACCAGCCAGCTCACGGGGTTGTCCCAAACAAAGAACATGCCCACCCACATCAAAAACAGCACGGTCTCGCACCAGTGCATAAGGGTCATCTTGGCCAGCGTGCCGCCGCTCATCTCGGTGGCGACGCCCTGGACGATCTCCTGATGCGCGTGATGCGAGTACGAAAGGTCAAACGGCGACTTGCGCAGCTTGATGGTAAGCACCGCGAGCAGCGCGAGGAAGATGGGCGCGCTGTACACGATGATGGGGGCCGACTGCCCCGTCACTGCGATAGAGTCGAAGCTATCGGTGGCAAGGTACAGGCCCACACTCATCAGCAGAACGGCGGGCTCGTAGCTCATAACCTGCAGCAACTCACGATCGGCGCCAACCTGGGCAAACGGGCTTTGCGTCGAGGCGGACGCCAGCACCACAAAGATCGCGGCGAGCGTCACCATAAAAGCGCACAGCAGCGTGTTGGAGCCCGACACAAAGATGCCGCCGCCCACCACGGTAAAGATGAGCGCGCACGCCATATAGGTATCGTCCATGGTGTTTACGCTGGCAGGGGCTTTGCGCAGCAGCTTGGCAACGTCGTAGAAAGGCTGGAGCAGGCGCGGACCCACGCGGCCCTGCATACGGGCGGACAGCTTGCGGTCGATGCCGTCGATCAAGCCGCCCACAAGCGGCGCCAGCAAGGCAAACGCCACGGTGCCAATAAAAATGCCCACGACGCCCGAACCTTCAAAATACTTGCCGCGCAGCACCGAGGGCGCGCTCATGGCAAGCCGCTCGGGCCCAATCCACGCGCAACACAGAAGCGCAAACAAGATAATGCTGCAGCACACGACGCTACCCGCGGGGCC
The DNA here is from genome assembly GCA_902469665.1 of uncultured Collinsella sp. Classification (GTDB taxonomy): domain Bacteria; phylum Actinomycetota; class Coriobacteriia; order Coriobacteriales; family Coriobacteriaceae; genus Collinsella. The sequence continues at coordinate 42,405 of CABRDE010000036.1, forward strand.
GATACGCTTCTCGCCAAGAGCGTCCTCAGAGTACCAATTACGCTTTTCGGCCTTTACCTCGTGTCCCATCGAGCCGCGGAAATGGCGATATTTGTCGGTTCCCACACCCGAAAGATATACGTTTACGTGCGGTTTGTTGCTCACGCGGAATGAAGTCAGCAGCACCACGGCGATAAACGCCACGATAACCACCATCAGATACATGGCGTCCTTGCCAATAACGTACGGCACGCGGCCAAACACCATGGCCAAGTAAGGCGACACCAGACCGCTCGAGATAACCGGGAACGCCACACAGCACAGAATCAGCAGCGCGGCGATGGTGTTGAGCGCCATCCATTCGGTCTTATGGACATTGACCTCAACGTTTTGAGCCGTGGGGTCGACGCCCGAAAGCTTGGCAAGCCACTTGCCCCAGAAGTAGAACGTCGCGGCCGAGCCAAAGGCAAGCACCATGATCATGAGCACGTTGCCGGTCTGCGCGAACGCCACCAGGGCGCCCCACTTGGACACGAGCATGCCAAACGGCGCCACAAACATGCCCATGATGCCCAGCATCATCAGGCGCGTCAGGTGCGGCATACGGCTGAACATACCGTCCATGTCCTCGATATCGCGACTGCCGATATGATGCTCGGCCGTGCCCACGCACAGGAACAGCAGCGACTTTGCCACCGTGTGGAACAGGATCAAGAAGATGGCCGCCCATACGGCCTCGGGCGCACCGACACCCAGGCAGGCACTGATGAGGCCCAAGTTGGAAATGGTGGAGTACGCGAGCACGCGTTTGGCGTTGCTCTGCGAGATGGCCATGAGGGCAGCGAGCAAAAACGTGATGGCACCCACACTCGTGACCATAAAGCCGGTCACGGGATAGATGGCATAGAGCGGGCTGAGCTTGACCATCAGGAACACGCCGGCTTTGACCATGGTTGACGAGTGCAGCAGGGCGCTCGTGGGCGTGGGGGCAACCATGGCGCCGAGCAGCCAGGTGTGGAACGGCATCTGTGCGGCCTTGGTGAGTGCGGCGAGCGACAGCAGAATGACCGGCATCACCAGCAGCGCGGATTGCGCGGTTCCGGCGCCGGAAAGCTCGATCATGCCCGAGATGGTCAGCGGCATGCCGTTAACGTGCAGGTACATGAGTCCGGCCAAAAACGCGATGCCGCCCAGCATGTTGAGGATGATCTGGGTGAAGGCGTTCTTGATGGCCTCGGGCGTGCGCGTGTAGCCAATCATAAGGAACGAGCACACGGTGGTGATTTCCCAGCCACAGAACAGCCACTCAAGGTTGTCGCTCGTCACGATGATAAACATGGCCGAGAGGAACAGGAACATGAGCGCCAGGAACTGCGGGCGTCGGTCGGGCGCGGTCTGCCCGCGCAGCGCGGCCTCATGCTCGTCATGGGCCTGGAAGTCCTTCATATAACCCAAGGCATACACGCAGATTAGGCTGCCGACGATGCCGACGGCGAGAACCATGATCACGCTCATGTAGTCTAGGTAGAGCGGCGTCGCCGTGACGGCTTCGGCCGCGGGCAGCGTCATGGCTGCAAAGGCGAGCGAGCCCACCAGCTGGACTATGCCGAGCACCGTGGTGAGCGCGTTCCTATATTTGTACGCGTTGTACAGGATGACGGCGCACAGGATGACATCGATGACGGAGCTGATGATCGAGAGCGTAGACGAGGTGCCGGGGGCAACCTCAAAGCTCTGCGGACCCGTGCCAAAAAACATGACGGCGACTACAACTGTCACCGCCATAATAATGCCGGAACCTACAAGCCCCACCGCATCGCGGGCGCGGTCACCGCGCGCGACCAGCATGCCCAGCGCCGGTACCAGCGGAAACAGGGTAAGGAAATACAGTAGCGTCATACCATCGCTCCCCCATGCAAAAACGCTGCAATTGTTAACGTTATAGCTCAATTGAGGAGTAGCGGAGGCAGGTTTTCGGTCAACTGGGGAGTTTTAGGCGTACGGGGCAAGGGCGCGTCCGCTTTGGAGCAGAGGGACGGCAAGAAAAATGCGCCCCTGTGGGCGCACCATCCCGTTCGCTATTCCGCCTTTTTAACGCGCGGCTTGCGACCCCGCGGCTTATCGACCAGTGCGGACTCACCGCTCTCGCGATACTGGCGGCACCAAGCCTTGACCGAAGACTCGCTAGGAATCTTGTGTTTAATCATGGCCTCGCGAACCGTTAAGCCGTTTTCCAAGCGGTCCTTGACCACGGCGAGCTTAACTTCGTACGAATAGGTGTGATGATGCGAACCGGCGTTGAGAACGGCGTCGGCACCGCCCACAGCATACGCGCGGGCCCACTGACGAGCCGTGGCCTGGGGAATGCCAAGCTCCGCGGCGAGGGCGCGATGACCGACCCCCTCTTGGAGGATCTCGACGGCGCGCTGTCTAACCTCGGACGCATGCGTGCGAGTCCTAGTTGCTTCCGACATACCTGCCACTTCTTAGCCTTAACCGTTAATCTGCTTTCTTACGTGCAAGTTAGATAGTAGCATTTTACTGTTTGCTCAAAGCAGTTAATTAAAGTAGACGCGGCGTTATCTGGGCATTTGGCACCAAATTACGACATTTCTTTATCGATTATTTACGCTGGTAGCTGACTCGCAGCTAATCGTCATTCGCTTGTCGACAAAATTGACATCTCTTTATGTCCTTTGGTATAGAGGATATAGTTATTAACCCCTCCCCCAATAATTTTGAGTGTTCTGCAAGGCTGTAGACGTCCTCACTCCTCATGATTACCGCGCATTGCCATCCACCGGAGCAAAACAAAAAGGGCGGGACCTGCTGCGCTTGCAGGCCCCGCACCGGTTGACACCCGACGGGGCACAGCCGGGCGAGACGGATCCGTGCTACCGCCCCGCCTGGCCGCGATGTTCAACTACAGCTCGTTGGCCGCGTGATACGCCGTGCGAATGGCGCTCGCAATGTCGGCGGTGCGCTCGCCCGAGCAGTCGCCCACGCAGGTCACGGGCACCGTCACGCCGTCCAAGTCAAACGCGTTGGCCTTGGAGCCCACGGCCATCACCACGTAATCGCAGGCGATCTTTACCGGCTCCTCGGCGCCGTCCTCGGTAGTGCGAATGGCCTCCACGCCCTCGTCGGTAATGGCGGTCAGGCGGGTCTTCACGTGCTGTTCCACGTTGTGCTCTGCAAAGTCGCTCATAATCAGCGGCAGAATGGTCTCGGACTCGCCCGCGGCAATCTTGTCGAGCATCTCCACGATCGCCACCTCGCAGCCGTGCTGCAGCAGGTACTCGGCAGTCTCGGTGCCCACCAGGCCACCGCCAATGACGGCGACGCGCCCGCTGAGCTCCACCTTGCCGGCCAGCACGTCCCAACTCGAGACGACCTTCTCCGAGTCGGCGCCCGGAACGGGGATGACCACATCGTGCGCGCCCACAGCCACAATCGCGGCATCGGCGGCGTTGAGGTCCGCGGGGCTAGCGACGTGGTTGAGCTCAACCTTCACGCCCAGGCCGGGCAGAATCTTCTCGTAATACTCGACCGAGCGCATGATCTCGTCCTTGCGCGGAGGCGCGGCTGCCAGCACAATCTGGCCGCCCAGATGATCGCTCGCCTCATAGACGGTCACGTCGTAGCCGCGCTTGGCAGCCACGCGTGCGGCCTCCAGGCCGGCAATACCGCCGCCCACCACGGCGATCTTCTTGTCGCCCTCGCCCGGCTTGATGGCGATGGTCGCCTCGTCACCGTTCTCGGCATTGAGCACGCACGAAATGTACTTGCGGTTTTGAATCGCGTCGACACAGCCCTTGTTGCAGTTGAGGCACTCGCGGATGGGCTCGCCGGTGGCAGCCTTGAGCGCAATGTCGGGGTCGCACATGAGCGAGCGGCCGTAGGCGATGATGTCGGCCGCGCCGTCTTCCAGAATCTTCTCGCCGGCCTCGACCGAAACAACACGGCCGACGGTTGCCACCGGCACGGAGACTAAGGCCTTGACGCGCTCGGCCACGGGCAGCGTCCAGTTGTAGGGCATGGCGCCCATGGGCGGAATGGTATCGCCCATGTTGCCGGTGTGGTTGGCCTGCGCGACCTGGATCATATCGATGCCCGCGCCCTCGAGCAGCTTGGCGAACTCGCAGGCCTCATCGGGCAGCAGGCCGCCCTTGCCGCGCGGCGTGCCGTCGGGGTTCTCCATGATCACGGGGAGCTTGTACTCCACCATCAGCTGCGGCGCGACTTCCTTAATGGCGGCGACGACCTCCAGCGCGTAGCGAACGCGGTTCTCGAACGAGCCACCGTACTCGTCGGTGCGCTGGTTGAGGATGGCCGAGCACAGCGAACCCACCAGGCGGTCGCCGTGGACCTCGATGGCGTCGATGCCGGCCTGCTGCGCGCGGGCGGCCGAGGCGGCGATGGCCTCCTTGATCTGGGTGAGCTGCTCTACGCTCGCCTCGTTCACAAAGTGCTGCATGTCGTGGTGCAACTTGGCGTATGCCTGCTTGCGAATCTCGTTGGACTCGGCCATCTTGGCGGCAAAGGTCTCCTCGTCGCCGGCGGCCTTGGCCTCCTGCGCGGCCTTGGCAGCGGCCATGGAGCCCATGACCATGCGGCCGACACCGGGCACATCGTACTCGGGGTGGAACAGCTGCAGCGCGACCTTGGCGCCGTGCTTGTGGACGACGTCGGCCAGGGCCTTAAACGTGGGGATCTGGGCGTCGGTCGCCAGCTTGGGCGTGGGGCTTGCGGTCATGACGGGAGCAACGTCGCCGATGACGATGTAGCTCACGCCGCCACGGGCCAGGCGCTCGTAAAAAGCCAGGCTGCGCTCGCCAATGGAGCCGTCGCGCTCCTCGTAGCCGGTGGTCAGCGGCGGAAACATAATACGGTTTTTGAGCTCAAGGGGGCCAACCGTAATGGGCTGGAGCAGCTTGGATGCAGGTGCGGTCATGGACATTCCTCTCTTGTAGGCGCGGCGGCGATGATGCCGCGTAGTTGTCTAGAGGATATGGCATAGGGGTACAGCGGCACAACGGAAATCGGCGAATATCAGGTGGCAGCAGGTGGATGGGACGGGACGGCCCGTCGGATGGGATGAGCCCGGCCGCCGGTTTGTCTCGATCTGTAACAGTTACTCAGCAAAACCGGGTCTTACTGTTACAGATCGAGACATTCCTCTCGACCCAACCTCAACAATCTAGATCTGTAACATCTAGACCCACTTTTGACCCCTACCTGTTACAGATCGAGACAAACCAAACCCGCCTGCTAGAAAATCTCAATCTATAACAACAACTCGGCAAAATCCGTCCCTCGTGTTACAGATTTAGACAAACACGACCCAACCCACCGGTATATCTCGATCTGTAACACCTAGCCGCCCAAATCGGGTCTAGATGTTACAGATCGAGATTTTGTTTGAGAGGCCGAGAATTGGACCGAAAACACGGTCCCGGAATAACAAAAAAGCTCGCCGGCTAGGCCGACGAGCTGCAAGTTCTTGGTCGCGGGGGCAGGATTTGAACCTACGACCTCCGGGTTATGAGCCCGGCGAGCTACCAGACTGCTCCACCCCGCAATGTCTGGGCGCCTCATGTGCGCAAGAAAGAATATTACGCGGGAGTTCGGTAAACGGCAAGGAAAATCTCGTAGAGCATAATTCCTTCATATTTAAACCCCTCAGCCCCTATCACCGTAAACGAATCGCAGCCGAGTGCCGTCGGCGGCGCGTATACAATGGTGCGCGTCCTTTTATGCCAACACTGGGAGTAGACATGCTGCTCGCTATCGATATGGGAAACACGCAGACGGCCATGGGCCTGTTTGACGGAGACGAGCTGGTGCAGTCGTGGCGCATGCCCACCGACCGCTCCTATACCGCCGACGAGATCCATGTGCGCCTGATGGGTTTCTTTAAGATGTACGGCCTTTCGCTCGACGCGGTCGACGCGATCGCCTTTGCCGGCGTGGTGCCGCAGCTCTCGCGCGAATGGCACGCCGTGGCCGACCGCATTGCCGCGGACGCCATCGTCATCGGGCCGCAGACGGCCGCGGTGACCAAGCTGCGCGCGGCGCGTCCCCAAGCCGTAGGCGCCGATCGCGCCGCTAACGCCGTTGCGGCCGAAACTTTCTACGGCGCGCCGGCAATCGTGGTGGACTTTGGCACCGCGACCAATATCGACGTCATCGATGAGGACGGTTATTACATTGGCGGAGCGATCGCGCCGGGCATTCGCATCTCCATGGACGCGCTTGCCGCCCGTGCCGCCAAGCTCGCCAGCGTGCCGCTCGAGGCGCCCGAACACGCCATCGGCCGCGATACCGAGGAGTGCATTAAGGTCGGCGCCGTGATGGGCGCCGCCGCCATGGCCGAGGGCCTGGTCGCGCGCATGAAGCGCGAGCTGGGCCGCGAGGATGCCACCGTTATCGCCACGGGCGGCCTCGCCGGCATCGTCGCCGATTCGACCGATGCCTTCGACGTGGTCGACGGACAGCTCACCATCAAGGGCATCTGCGAAATCTACCGCCGCATGCAGGAGCTGGGATAGAGCAGGGGCTTAAGTCGAGCACGCCCGATGCCACAGCCCCCGCAAATGCTCGCCAAGCCTATTCCTCAAAATCGAAAAATTTTCAGTTTTGAGGAATAGGGCGCTGGCAACCCATTCCCCAGATAGGCGAAACCCTCCCCGGCGCAGGCCGAGGAGGGTCTTGTTGTCATCGTTGTCTTTGAGCGCTGGCGCCTCGCGCTACAGCCCGCGAATTCGTACGGCCTCGGGCGGAAACTCCTGCTCGCCGGCATCGGTCTTGATGGTCGCGCGGCCCCAGATGTCCAGGCCCGCAAACACACCGACCGCAAGCGGCAAGCCGTTGGGCGACACCGCCGCAACTTGGCGACCGAGCAGCGGCACCATGTCGAAGTACTCGCCCAGCACGGGGGCCAGCGGACCGGCAGCACCCTGTGGCGTGTTGGCGACAACCGCCCAGGCATCCACGCGGGTCAACACGGCGGCGGCCAGCGCCTCGACCAGCGCTTCGTCAGCCATATTCACGCCAAGCTCACCCAGCGCCGCACACTCAATATCAACCGTCACCGCGGCAAACATGCCCGCAGCACCGGCACCGCCGTTCACGGCAACACGCGCGAGCGACGTCTCGAACGCGGGCGCACCGCACACGATGTTGCTCGGCCACTCAATGCCCACCTTGCCGGCAAGGCCCAGGCCCGGCGTCGATGCCGTGCCCACAAGCGCATCCATCATGCCCATCGCAGCCACAAACGGCAGGCCGTGGAAGGCATGCATGTTCACATCCGGACGCACGACCAGCGAAAACGCCAGCGAAGCATCGCCCGCGCTCCATGCGCACCAGCCCGCGGACACGCCCTCGCGGCCCGCGTCACGCGCCGCGTCGAGCTCGGTGCCGGCGGCAACAGCATTCATCTCGATCATCTACATACGCCCCAATTCGCCCACGATATGGCCCACGCGGTCCTCGGGCTCCTTGACCTCGACGCCGTTGTAGCGGAAGAACCGCGCCGGGTCGTGCATCAAGTCCTCGAGCGGCACCAGCACAAAATCGCGCTCGCCAATGAGCGGATGCGGCAGGCGCAGCTTTTTGCCGCCGTGGGTCTCGCCGTCCATCCACAGCAGGTCCAGGTCGATGGTGCGCGGGCCGTTGGCCTTGGCCTTTTTGGAACGGTCGCGGCCCAGCTCAGCCTCGATCTTCATGAGCTCGTCGAGCAGCACCAACGGCGCCAGCTCGGTCTTAATCTCGATGACGGCGTTGGCAAACGCGTCCTGGCGCGTCTCGTAGGCAGGCTCGCTCTCGTAGATCTTGGAGGAGTTGGACACGCAGGTGAGCGGAATCTCGGCGATCATCTCGCGTGCAGCGCGGATGTTGTCGCAGCGATGCCCCAGGTTGGAGCCCACAGCCACAAACGCGCGGCGCGGCTGCGGCTTGGCAACCGCCCAGTAACCGTTCAGGAACTGCGCAAAACCCGCGGCGTCGTGCACGCGCACGATGTTGGCACCGGCCTGGATGGCGCCCAGGCACACGCCAAACGTAGCGGCATCGCGCTCGGCGGCCTCGGTCACACCCGAGACGGCGCCCACAAAGCGCTTGCGCGACACGGCGCACATGAGCGGATAGCCCAGTGACGCCATCTTGGCAGTCTCGCGCTGGATGACGATGTCCTCGTTAGCCGACTTACCAAAGCCCGGGCCAGGATCAATGCAGATGCGGTCGCGCGACACGCCGGCATGGATGAGCGTGCGGGCCTGGTCGGACAGAAAGCCCATGACGCGGCGCATGATGGGCGCCGAATCGGGCAGGGTGAAGCGGCGGAGCTGCGAGGTGGGCACGTAGGCTTCCTCGCGGCGGGCGCTGCGGCGCATCATGGCGGCCAGGCGGTCATTGGACTCCGATGCGGCCTCGGTGGCTGCGGGCGCGGGCGCGACGGTCTCGGCGGCAGCAGTCTGCTCGGTGGCGGGCGTCTCCTGCTCGCTTGCAGGCTCGGACGTGGGCTCCGGTTCGCCAAACGGCAACGAGGGCTGCACCACGCCGCCCGGAAGCTTGGCCTCCGGCTTAGGCTCGCCCAGCAACTTGCCGCGACGGCGGCGAGCCGGCTTCTCGGCCTCACGCGCGGCCTCGGCAGCCGCCTCGCGCGCCTTCTCGGCAACAAACGCCGCTGCCGAGGTATCGAGCTGCACCGTTGCGTGCGTGCGGGTGGGCGCGGCGACCTCGCCGGCATGCATCACGATGACGCCGCAGGTGCTCGTCTTAACAAACTCGACCATCTTGGGATCGGTGAAGCCGGTCACGTCGTTGACGATCGAGGCGCCGCAGCGCACGGCCGCCTTGGCAACCGCCACATGACGCGTGTCGATCGAGACGATGGCGCCCTCCTTGGCCAGCGCGCGCACCACGGGCAGCACGCGGCGAGCCTCCTCGTCGGGGTTGACCGGGGTAAAGCCGGGGCGCGTGGACTCGCCGCCCACGTCGATGATGTCGGCGCCGGCGTCGAGCATCGCCAGGCCGTACTCGATGGCGGCATCCGGGTCGAAGTGCTCCCCGCCATCGCTAAACGAATCGGGCGTCACGTTGAGGACGCCCATGATGCGCGGACGGTCAAAGCTGAGCTCGTACTTTCCGCACCGCCATGTCTTGCTGTCGTTCGCCATGAACATCCTCCTAAAATGCCCACGCCGCCGAGCTTGGGGAGCTGGCGGCGGGGTCGCTTTGCACTCAGTCTTTCTATTGTATCCGCGCGCGCGGGCTAGAACGCAAACGCGGCCGCGATGTCGCAAGAAATCAGCAGGTCGGCATTTGCATCCTGATCAGTGGGAGCAAGATTGCAAATGGCCAGCGTATCGCCGGTAAAGTAACGCGTAAGGCCCGCCGCCGGATACACCACGAGCGAGGTCCCGCCCACAATGAGGGCATCGGCCGCGGCAATGGCGGCAACGGCGCCGGTCAGCACATGCTCGTCGAGCGGCTCCTCGTAGAGCACCACATCGGGCTTGATGCGGCCGCCGCACGCGGGGCACACGGGCACGCCCGCGGCGTCCTCGTGCTCGCGCGAGCAAATCCACTCGGCGCTATAGACCGCGCCGCACGACTGACAAATGTTGCGATGGACCGATCCGTGCAGCTCGAACACACGCTGTGAGCCGGCCATCTGATGCAGGCCGTCGATATTTTGCGTCACCACGGCATTTAGCTTGCCAGCGCGCTCCAGCTCGGCCAGCTTGGTGTGGCAGCGGTTGGGCTTGGCGCCAAGCGCGATCATCTTGGTGCGGTAAAAGTCGAAGAACTCGGCCGGATGCGCCTCGAAAAAACTATGCGAGAGCATAGTCTCGGGCGGATAGGCAAACTGCTGGTGATACAGGCCGTCCACGCTGCGGAAATCGGGGATGCCGCTCGCCGTGGAAACACCGGCGCCGCCAAAGAACACCACACGCTTGTGGGTGTCAAACAGATCCGCCAGCGCGGCGGAGGCCTGCCTGGGGTCCGATATTGCCTGCGTCATATGAGTCCTCCGTCCTTGCTAGTCGGGCAGCGTTGAGCGACGTCCCGGCATGCTGCCTTTAAGTCAGCATGCGCGGAGCCCACCCCGCCCCTGTTGCGCTAATCTTAAGCCTGCTAACCCCGTCGAAAGGACACCATGCCTCAGACTTACACCTTTGCCTCGTGGAACGTTAACGGCCTGCGCGCGGTGCTCAAAAAGGACCCGAGCTTTATCCAGATCGCGCAAGAACTCGACGTCGATATCCTGGCGCTGCAAGAGACCAAGCTGCAAGAGGGCCAGGTTGATATTGACCTGCCCGGCTATCGCCAAACCTGGAGCTACGCCGAGCGTAAAGGCTATTCGGGCACTGCGGTCTTTAGCCGCCAGGAACCGCTGCGCGTGCTGCACGCCGACGCGCTGTTACCCTACGCCGGCGAGGGCGAGGCGGCCGAACTCGTCGCCCAAGCCGCGACCGAGGGCCGCGTCTGCGCGCTGGAGTTCGACAAGTTCTGGTTTGTGGATGTCTACACTCCCAACGCGCAAAACGAACTCGCCCGCATCGACGTGCGCATGGCCTGGGACGATGCCTACCGCGGCTTTTTGAACGCGCTCGAGCGCGAGACCGGCAAACCCGTCGTAACCTGCGGCGACTTTAACGTGGCGCACGAGGAGATCGACCTCAAGAACCCCAAGTCCAACCGCGGCAACGCAGGCTTTTCGGACGAGGAGCGCGGCAAGTTTACCGAGCTGCTCAACGCCGGCTTTACCGATACCTGGCGCGCGGCAAATCCGGACGTCGAGGGCGTCTACAGCTGGTGGAGCTACCGCTTTAATGCCCGCAAGAACAACGCAGGCTGGCGCATCGACTACTTCCTGGTAAGCGATGCAATCGCCGACAACGTACGCGACACCGGTATCCGTGGCGACATCTTTGGCAGCGACCACTGCCCCGTCACCCTCACGCTAGAGCTCTAGCCCCAAGTAATTCCTCTAGGGGACAGAGGAAAACAGATCATGTGACCCCTCTCCCCCTATAAGTTGCGGTGGAATAGTTCCTGTTTGGGCAGCAAATAGCCAAAAACGAGAACTATTCCACCGCAAGTTCGTGTGGGAACGCGAAATGCCCTACAGTCCGTATTTCACGACGACACGGTTAATGCGACGGCACCAAGGCTTGTACAAGGCGGCCAAGAACACGCAAGTCGCGAGGCCGTGTGTGATATCGAACGGCACTGCCGTGGCAAGACGCGCCATGGCACCCGCCCACGTGAGCGGTTGAACAAAACCGATAATGTCGTAGGCGTTGATCACAACGCCGTACAGCAAACCCGAAGCAAAGCCGTAGGTCAGCAGCGCCGGCATACGCACGGCGCCATCGGCGCGATCAAAAGCGCCGGCATGCGCCAGCGCACCGCCAACGTATCCCACGAGCCCCCAGGCATACATCTGCCACGGCGTCCACATGCCCTGCCCAAAAAAGAAATTGCTGGTCAGCGCCGCCAACGCACCGACCATAAAGCCGTTACGACGACCGAGTGTCGCCCCGGCGATAATGGCGATGGCACTCACGGGTTTAAAGTCGGGAATGGGTCCAAACAGGATGCGCCCCGCCGCCGCCAGCGCCGCCAGCACCAGCGTGGGCATAATCTGACGCAGGCCTGGACGCGATGCCTCATAGCCCGCAAAGAACAGCGCAAGCACCAACGCCACCACAACCAGCATGGCCAACGCTGCCTGCTCAACACCCGCCAGCAACGCGGCAGCCATCACCGCCGGCACCGCCAACAACAGCGGGATCTCAAGTTTTGTGAGTAGGCGCGAGGCGCGAAAATCCGCCATCCCATCACGCCCTATAGAACACGTTGTCGGCAAAGAAGTCGGCCGGGGACTCCATGCAGGCAATCTCACCGTCAAACATCATGGCAACATCATCGGCAACCTGCTCGGCAAAATCCAGATCGTGCGTGGCCATGATGACGGTGCCGCCAACCTTCGCATGGTCACGCAGGGCGCGGGCGATGATGCGGCGGCTCTCCAGGTCCAAGCCCTTCGTGGGCTCGTCAAGCAGCAGCAGCTCGGGGCCGATCAGCAGCAGCTTTGCCAGTGCGAGCAGCTGGCGCTGTCCGCCCGAGAGGTCGTAGGGGTGGCGCGTCTCCAGGCCGTCCAGCCCCAAGCTCGCCGCGCGCTCCCGCGCCACGGTCTCGTCATATCCGCAGGCTGAAGCCCATTCCATCAGCTCGTCGCACACCGTCTCGGCAACCAGCAATGCTTTGGGATTCTGAGGCAGCAGCGCCGCCGAGGCCGCTCCGCGCACCATGCGGCCGCGCTGCAGCTTGGCGGTCTTCGCCAGCACCGAGAGCATCGTCGACTTGCCGCAGCCGTTACCGCCAACAACCGCATGCACCGCACCGGCCGAAAACGACGCATCGAGCCCACGCAACACCCAGCCGGACGCTCGATCGTAGCGAAACCAGCCTTCCGACAGGGTGGTAGCCGACCCGCCGTGCATTTTTTGGAGTATTCTGCTTCCATCCGTGCGCGAGAAGGCTTCCGAGCCGTTCTCGAGCGACGTTTGCGCCACAAATTCGGACGATTTGTCCAATTCCGAACTTTTTTTCGCGCTCGATACGTCCCCGGGCGGCTCCAGAGAACCCAAATTGTCCTCACGCCTGCTGAATACTCCGTTTTTTGCACATCGGATGGCACCCCACCCCAACATGTCATCGGAAAACAGCGATTCTCGGCGTCCCAAAGAAGACATATCCGCCACCTCGCGCACGCGACCGCCCTCAATCCGGTACGTACACGTCGCATACTCGAGCATCGGCCGCGGCTGATGCGTCGCCACAACAACCGTGCAGCCCAGCTCGCGATTCACACGAAACAGCGCGTGCAGGAAATTCTTCTCCGCAACCGGATCAAGCTGAGACGTGGGCTCGTCGAGCAGCAGCACGCGCGGGCGCAACGCCAGAACGGCCGCCAACGACAGCAACTGTTTGCGACCACCCGAAAGCGTGTCAGTATCGCGGTGAAGCCAATCTTCCAGCCCAAAGAAATAGCTGGTCTCAGCTACGCGACGGCGCATCTCATCACGTGCTAGCCCCAAGTTTTCCAGGCCAAACGCCATCTCGTGCCACACGGTTTCGCACACGATCTGGTTCTCGGGATCCTGGAACACATAGCCCACGCGCTCCGCCGATGCCCGTACGTCCATGTCGGCAACGCTCTCGCCCAGCACGCTCAGTTCGCCAGTGCGCTCGCCCGCTGGAGCGATCTCGGGCTTGAGCAGCGACAGCAGCGTCGACTTGCCCGAACCGGTACCGCCAACAAGCAGTGCAAACGCACCTTGGAAAACACGCCAATCAAGCCCCTCGAGCACCGGTGCCTCGGCCCCGGGATAGGCAAAACTAAGGCCCTGCGCCTCAATCGCCGGCGCGGCCGAGCCATATGCCACACCCGCCGCCGAGCTCCTATCCAACCGAGCCATCAGCCAAACCTCTTCTCATCAATCGCGTGCAACGCGCAAGGCAGCATCATCCAGGCAGCGTACACGACATAGCCCAGCCACGGCGCCGGCACCGAGAGCTGCGGATAAAACGAATACTGCGTCGTCGCGGTCGCCGCCACGGCCACCGCGGCAGCACCAAACAGCGCGAGCCCGACCAGCGCGGCAACGTCGCTGCGCCCCAGTCGATACCGCGCATACGTCGTACGACGTGTCGCGGCACCCCACCCGCGCGAGCGCATCGCGTCCGCGCGCTCCAGCGAATCTTCCATGCCCCAGCCCATCAACACGCTCGACGCCCGCAGGCGCGATCGCACGGGATCGGTGGGCGCGCGGCCCGGCACATCAATCGCATCCTGCACCGCCAGCACCGTACGACCGCGGCGCAAAAACTGCGGGATAAGCCTCATGCACATCGAGATCATGAGCGCAATCACCGGTGCGGCATTGCCCAGCAGCGCGAGCACCTTGTCGTATTCGAGCATCGACGCCGCGGCCTCAAACCACAGCACGCTCGCCACAAACAGTCCGCCCATGCACAGGCCATATACCATGCTCTCCAGATACACCGTGCGCATACCAATACGGAACAGCTCCGTCGAGCCCGAGGCGCTAAACAGCGGATTGACCAGCGCGATAATCAAAATCACCGGCAACTGCCAGCGGAGTGCGCCCAGCGTGCGGGCAGCCCCACGCGTCGCAAATCCATACGCCAGCCCGCCCGCAAGTGACAGCGCAATCAGCACCGGCTGCATCGAGAACATGGTGAGCCCCAGCGTCAGCACTATATAGAGTGCCGGCACAGCCGGATGCGACATCGAGAACGCCGCGACGGGCTCGCCGCCAAACTCCTCTTGTATGTTGTCCACGGGCACCCCCGTCCCCTCGCTCAAACGATAGCTCCGCAGCACCGCCAACGCCGCACGCAAGCAGCACAAACGTCACGCCGTCGGCACCGACATCGGCCCTCACGCATCAATCGTTACGCGCTCAACATATGCCTGCGGTATCATATTGCGCCGTGTATCGTTTCCAAACACACGTCTCTATAACGTAACAGGAGATCACATGGACGCAACCGCAATTATCCTCGCTGCCGGCGAGGGCACCCGCATGAAGTCGAACCACTGCAAGGTTTCGCACAAGATCCTGGGTAAGCCCATGGTTCAGTGGATCGTCGACGCCACCATCAAGGCCGGCTGCAGCCGCGTCGTTGTCGTCATCGGCAGCCACGCCGACGAGATGCGCGCCCTCATCGACGGTGCCTATGCCAACAGCGCCACCAAGGTCGAGTGCGTCGAGCAGACCGAGCGCCTGGGCACCGGCCACGCCGTGAAGGTCGCGCTCGAGGCCTGCGGCATCACCGAGGGCCCCGTCGTGGTGCTCAACGGCGACCTGCCGCTCATCACCGCCGACACCGTCGCCAAGTTCGCGCAAACCGTCGCCACCGGCGAGCTCGCCTGCACCGTCATGACCATGACCCCGCCCGACCCCTTCGGCTACGGACGTATCAAGCTGGGTGCCGACGGCCAGATCGAGCGCATCATCGAGCAGAAGGACTGCACGCCCGAGCAGGCCGCCACGCTGCTGGAGTGCAACGCCGGCTGCTACGCCTTTGACGGCGCGCAGCTCGCCGCCCACATTGATGAGATCGGCAACGACAACGCGCAGTCCGAGTACTATCTGCCCGACATGCTCGAGATCCTCAAAGGCCACGGCCAGGCAGTCTCCATCTTCCACTGCGACGACTACCGCGACGGCTTGGGCGTCAACAGCCGCATCCAGCTCGCGCAGCTCACCGCCATTGCGCGCGACCGCATCAACGAGCACTGGATGGCCGAGGGCGTCACGTTCATCGATCCCACGCAGGCCTGGATCGGCCCCGACGCCGTTATCGGCCGCGACACCGTCGTGTGGCCGCAGACGCACCTAATCGGCCACGTCACCGTGGGCGAGGAGTGCCAGCTCGGCCCCAACAGCCGCCTCACCGACACCACCGTCGGCAGCGGCTGCACCATCGATGAGACCATCGCCATCGAGGCCGTCATCGAGAACGGCGTCGACTGCGGCCCGCGCGCCTACCTGCGCCCGGGTACCCACATGCTCGACGGATCCAAGGCCGGCACGCACGTGGAGATCAAGAAGTCCACGATCGGCGAGGGCTCCAAGGTGCCGCACCTGTCCTACATCGGCGACACCACCATGGGCTCCGGCGTCAACGTGGGCGCAGGCTCCATCACCTGCAACTACGACGGCGTGCACAAGCACAAGACCGTCATCGGCAAGGACGCCTTCATCGGTTCCGACACCATGATGGTCGCGCCCGCCCAGATCGGCGACGGCGCGCTCGTGGCCGCCGGCTCCGTCATCACCGAGCCGGTCCCGGCCGACGCACTTGGCCTGGGTCGTGCCCGTCAGGTAAACATTGAGGGCTGGGCCGCCGATTACCGCCGCCGTCTGCACGAGGACGACGAGGTATAACGTTTTACCAAGCATCTAAGGAGCTGTTCCCGTGGGGGGCGGCTCCTTTTTCTATCGTGACCTGCGCAACCGGATGAGTGGTCGGTTCGTGTCCGTTGACGGTAAAGACGTTATCAGGACTCGATAAACCCCGTCGCGCGGTTACAATGCAAAAAGGCATCTATATGGCATTCGATATAAAGGAGAAGGGTAATGCCGATTAATGATCCCGAGAAGTCGGAGAATATGCGCAAGTCCATCCGCGTGTATTCCGGTTCCTCCAACCGTCCCCTCGCTCAGAAGATTGCTGAGTACCTTGGGGTCGAGCTTTCGGGCCTTACGCTAAAGCAGTTCGCCAACGGTGAGATTTACGCCCGCTACGACGAGACCGTCCGCGGCGCCGACGTCTTCCTGATTCAGTCCGTGGCCGGCGGCAACGT
This sequence comes from uncultured Collinsella sp., assembly GCA_902469665.1. GTDB lineage: Bacteria > Actinomycetota > Coriobacteriia > Coriobacteriales > Coriobacteriaceae > Collinsella. The sequence goes on from CABRDE010000036.1 coordinate 58,798, forward strand.
CAACGACATGCTCATGGAGCTGCTCATCGCCACCGACGCTGCCAAGCGCGCATCCGCCCGCTCCATCACTGCCGTTATCACCCACTACGGCTATGCCCGCCAGGACCGCAAGGCCGGCCCGCGTGAGCCCATCACCGCCCGCCTCGTCGCCAACCTGCTCGAGCGCGCTGGCGTCAACCGCATCATCACCCTCGACCTGCACCAGGGCCAGATTCAGGGCTTCTTTGATATCCCGGTTAACCACCTGTCCGCGCTGCCGCTGTTTGGCCAGTACTACAACGACATGCACTTCGACACCGACAACCTGGTTGTCGTCTCCCCCGATGTGGGCCGCGCCAAGGCCGCCAAGAAGCTGTCCGACATGCTCGGCTGCGACCTGGCCATCGCCCACAAGGGCCGTCCGCGCCACAACGCCGCCGAGGTCATGGGCATCATCGGTGACATCAAGGGCAAGACCTGCATCATCAACGACGACATGATCGACACCGCTGGCACCCTGTGCGCCAACGTCAAGGAGCTCAAGGCTATGGGCGCTGGCGACATCTACGTCTGCGCCACCCACGGCATCTTCTCCGGTCCGGCCATCGAGCGTCTGAACGACGCCCCGATCGTCGAGTGCCTCGTCACCGACGCCATTCCCGTCGAGGTCGGCGGCAAGATCAAGACCATCTCGGTCGCCGAGGAGTTCGCTCAGGCCATCTCCGCCGTTTACCACGAGGAGCCCGTCTCCACGCTCGTCGGCGGCGATTTCGCGCTGTAGCCTGCCGCGCATCATCTTTGATGCTTTTAAAGGGTCGGAAGCGAGCTTCCGACCCTTTTTCTATCCCTCGCCAACCTTCCCTGGACAATTAGTTCAGATACGTATTTTTTTAAAGCTCCAAAGGACCGTTCGGAGCCTTCTGAGCTCCCCAGCGGATGCCATGCCGTCCAAATCTCATCGTTCTCGAGTACAACCGCTGCATATTTACCCTCAAATCGCCCTCAAGGGCCTTAGACACGCCTCGAACGCCCGCCGCCTTATACGTATCTGAATTAACCGTCCAGTAGCTATCGTCAACCTTCGCGGCAGAGCTCAATTTCCTGCAATCCCCTCAACCGATTTCATAACACCCAGCCGTTCATGGCGCGCAGCGCCCCGCTGAGCGAAAAGAACGGTATGGGGGTCGCATTCTGCCGCCAACTTAGTACGTTATAGCTATGACGACCGTGATTTCACATTTCTCCGCCCTCCGCGCAATTCGTCGCGCACGACGGGCGTACTCTGCCCTATCCTGGGACTCCGTTGATAGTGAACAGCAAGCACAGGCCTTGGCTAGCTGCATTCCCAATAATGACGCGATAGACTTTGGCGCACTTTCGATACTCGATGCCTGGAATGAAGATGATTCCGAACTACTCGATCTTCTCGTTTCAGACGAAGACAACAGACGCCCCGACAAGCGGCTTCTTCAGCATATTCTCACCGCTCCGCTTCCTGAAGGTGCAATTATGCACGTCGAGGCCGACATCTACGCAACGTCTCCTGCCGTGACAGCCATGCTTTGTTCCAAAAATGAATCAGTCGCCAAAACCTTGATGCTTCTCATGGAACTGCTCGGAACCTACTCCCTTCCTCCCGGGGCAACATACCCCATTGCCCATGACGACATCTGGCCCAAGGGCGATGGCTGCGCAGCGACGGGCGATCTTGATTGCTTGGGCAACCAGTCGGTGGTCGAGCAACAGAACGAAACCCGCTATGAACAGGCACACTACAAATGCGAGCCCGCCACAACTATCGAAGAGCTTGAGGCGGTTGCACGCTTCGCCAAAAGTAGCTCATACACATCGTTTCGCACGGCAGTCAAACTTGCCCGACCCGGATCTGCATCCCCAGCCGAATCCCTAATGTTTGCCGTTCTCGGAGCGCCCATGCGCTTTGGAGGATTCGGATGTTGCAGTCTGCCCATGGGAGGCCTGCTACTCAACTATCGAATCGACTTCGACACTCTTGCGGTCAACATGTCCTCGGGCATCCCCTATGCCATCTGCGACCTATATTGCCCGGCAGCCGGAGTCGACAACGAATACAACGGAATTGGGCATGAGCTTCAAAACGCTCGCATCCACGATGGCAATCGAAATAATGGCCTCAAGGCAATGGGCATCCACGTCCTGGTTATCAATCGCGACCAAATGAAAGACCTTGTTGCACTCGAAGCCTTCGCCCAAACGATGCATCGACTCGCGGGAGTCCGATTCCGATACCGTATCAAGGGCTATCGCAAGCGTCAGGCCGCTTGGCTCAACGCTCTGCGGGCCGGAATCGGCCTTGCGCCGGTCTAAACGGCGAATCACCCGCGCGCCGCCGAACAGGACTGGACAGTTAGTTTAAATACGTATAAATGGACACATTGAATTAGGCTGTTTTGCAGCTATCTCTATACCATTCGCCCTATTTGAAGGCAGGGTAGACTTCAAAACAGCGCCATATGGACTAACTAAAGCTCCAAAACAACGTATCGGCATTGAATTGAGCACTTCGAGTCCTCAGAACTTATACGTATCTGAACTAACTGTCCACCTCTGATTTCGACGGCCGTCCAAACGCCCCTAAACGCCCTCAATTACCCTCCATTTGACAGCGGCAACAGGGTCGCTCACCATAGCAGGCGACAAATCAACGAAAGGATAAACATGGCAGCTGCACAGCCGCTTAAGATTCGCATGGTTGCCGGGCTTGGCAACCCTGGCGAGGAATATGCCGAGACCCGCCACAACGCCGGCTTTAAGGCGATCGACGAGCTGGCCCGTCAGGCCGGCGTCACGTACTGGAAAAACCAGGCCGGCGCCGAGGTCGCGCTCATCAACATCAACGATCCCGAGGAAGAGGGCGGTAAGCGCCAGATTGTACTGGTCAAGCCGCAGTCGTATATGAATACCTCGGGTGGCCCCATCTCCAAGCTCTGCCGCGAGTACAAAATCAAGGTCGAGGAGCTGCTCGTGATCCACGACGAGCTCGACATTCCCGCCGGCGACGTACGTGTTAAGGTGGGCGGCGGCCACGCCGGTCACAACGGCCTGCGCTCCATCATCGACAAGATGGGCAGCCGCGACTTCAGCCGCATCCGCACCGGCATCGGCAACCCTCCCGGCAAGATGGCCGTCGCCGACTACGTTCTTAAGCAGCTGCGCGCCCGCGAGGCCGAGGATTTCCAGGACACCTGCGCCCGCGCGGCCGACGCCGCCGGCCTGGCGATCGTGCACGGCGTGGTCTATGCCCGCGACCACGTCAACGGTGCCGCCTCCGCCAACGGCAAGCACTAAAACCTACCATTTAGGGACAGGTTTATTTTGGCAGGTTTTATATGCGGAAACGCCGCGGATGCCGCGTCGCAATAAACCCTGTGCCGCCATACATATGCAACGCTCCAAATGGGGCCGGCCTCACCGAAGCGCGAGGCCGGCCCCATTTGCCGTTTTACCTGATAAAACCGACCAAAATAAACCTCTCCCCCTTTGGTAGGCCAAAGTGGATAAACCCTGCTCCCAACAGCCGAAGACACACGTAAGTGACATGTCCATGAGGGTATAATTTGCACCGTATGTCTGCACAACGCCTGTGCGCGTACGGTTTTATTCGGGCTACCGTCCATTTCCGTGGAGGCACGGTTCGGCGGCCCTAACAAGAGAGGGGTTCTATGTATAAAATCCTGGAGAAGACGCAGTTCTCGGAGAAGGTGTTCAAGTTCCGCATCGAGGCGCCTGCAATCGCCAAGCATGCGCACGCTGGACAGTTCCTCATGGTTCGCGCCAACGAGACGGGCGAGCGCGTCCCGTTTACCCTGGCCGGCTGGAACGGTGACGAGGGCTGGGTCGAGTTCATCTTCATGGTGATCGGCAAGACCACCGAAATGCTTTCCACCTACGAGGCCGGCGAGTCGCTGCGCGACGTCGTGGGCCCGCTGGGCGTTCCCACCGAGATGGCCGAGGGCCCCTGCGCCGTCATTGGCGGCGGCGTCGGCCTGGCAATTGCCTTCCCGGTCGCCAAGCACCTGGTCGAGACCGGCCACGAGGTGCACGCCATCATGGGCGCCCGCACCAAGGACCTCCTGCTCATGGAGGACCAGTTCCGCGAGCTCCTCGACGAGGACCACATCCACATCACCACCGACGACGGCTCCTACGGCGAGCAGGGCGTTGTCACCGCTCCGCTGGAGCGCTTGCTGCAGGACAAGGCCGTGAGCCAGGTCTTCTGCGTCGGCCCCGTTCCGATGATGAAGTTCTCGACCCTCACCGCCCAGAAGTACGACACCCCCATCACCGCGTCGCTCAACCCCATCATGGTTGACGGCACCGGCATGTGCGGCTGCTGCCGCGTCGAGGTGGGCGGCGTGACCAAGTTCGCTTGCGTCGACGGCCCCGACTTCGATGCCACCCTGGTCGACTGGGATGACCTTCGTGCCCGCCAGGCCGCTTACCGTTCCGAAGAGGGCGAGTCCCTCAAGGCCTATGAGGAAAAGAGCTGCGCATGCCACTAGTTAACGGTCGTTTCGTTGCCGATATGAAGTCGCCCCGCACCCCCGATAACGAGGAGCCGGCTGCCGAGCGCGCCTGCGACTTCCGCCCCGTCGACAAGGGCTTCACCGAGGAGATGGCGCTGGCCGAGGCCGAGCGCTGCCTCAACTGCAAGAAGCCGTTCTGTGTTGAGGGCTGCCCCGTCAACATCAACATCCCCCGCTTTATCGAGCAGATCCGCGAGAAGGACTTCGGCGGCGCTCTCGATACCATCCGCGAGGACTCCATGCTTCCCGCCATCTGCGGCCGCGTCTGCCCGCAGGAGAACCAGTGCGAGGGCAAGTGCATCCGTGGTAAGAAGTCCGAGCCCGTGGCCATCGGCCAGCTCGAGCGCTTCCTGGGTGACCGCCCCGAGCTCGCCTCCACGCCCAAGATGGCCCCCAAGAACGGCAAGAAGGTCGCTGTCGTCGGCTCCGGTCCGTCCGGCATCACCTGCGCCGGCGAGCTCGCCCGCAACGGCTTTGACGTCACCGTCTTTGAGGCCTTCTTCACCGGCGGCGGCGTGCTGGTCTACGGCATCCCCGAGTTCCGTCTGCCCAAGGCAGTCGTCAAGCGCGAGATTGACGGCCTGGAGGACATGGGCGTCAAGTTTGAGTACAACTCCGTCGTGGGCAACATGGCCACGGCCGAGGAGCTGTTCGAGCAGGGCTTCGACGCCATCTACGTGGCGACCGGCGCTGGCCTGCCCAAGTTCCTCAACGTCCCCGGCGAGAACCTGCCCAACGTCTTCTTCGCTAACGAGTACCTCACCCGCGTGAACCTGATGAAGGCCAACAAGTTCCCCGAGTACGACACCCCCACCAAGCACGGCAAGAACGTCGTCGTCTTTGGTGGCGGCAACGTGGCTATGGACGCCGTCCGTACCGCCAAGCGTCTGGGCGCCGAGCACGCCATCATCGCTTACCGCCGTACCGAGGACGAGATGCCCTGCCGTCGCGCCGAGCTGCACCATGCCAAGGCCGAGGGCGTCGAGGTTCTGCCGCTCGTCTCCCCGCTCGAGTTTGTCGCTGGCGAGGACGGCTCCGTGTGCGCCGTCAAGGTCCAGAAGATGGAGCTCGGCGAGCCCGACGAGTCCGGCCGTCGTCGCCCGGTGCCCATCGAGGGCGCCATCGAGGAGATTCCCTGCGACGTCGCGATCTCGGCTATCGGTACCAACGCCAACCCCTTCGCAAAGAAGATCGGCGGCAAGATGGAGCTCAACAAGTGGGGCTACATCGTCGCCGACGAGGAGACCGGCCAGACCACCGATCCCCGCATCTGGGCCGGCGGCGACATCGTCACCGGTGCCGCTACGGTCATTCTGGCGATGGGCGCCGGCAAGAAGGCCGCCGCTTCCATCACCAAGAGCCTGCTGGGCGAGTAATCACCTACAGCGCTAGCTACCAAACGGCAAAGTCCCCGTCGAGCACACGCCCGGCGGGGACTTTTTCTATGCCGATCGCCCGACCACCACGATGGGGACAGGCACCTTTGTGATGGTTTTGATCGGCTAGCCTTCGAGCTGCGCTGCCTTGTAGCGGTAGGCTGCGGCGATGACATCCTTGCAGCCCTCGCGGCCCAGCTTGGCGCGGTTGACGACGATATCCTTGCCGCTCGTCATCTTCCACTTGCCGGCACTGTAGCGCTTATAGAACGCCTCGCGCGCCTTCTGCTGCTGCTTGACCAGCTTGGCACCCTTCTTTTTGTTGAGGCCGCGCTTCTTGCGCACGATCTCGACGCGGTCCTCAAAGGGTGCGGTCACCAACACGGCAATGTGGTTGGGGTTGTTGCGCAGCAGGTAATCGGACAGGCGGCCTTCGATAATGCAGCTCTCGGTCTCGCCCAAATCCAAAATCACCTGGCTCATCTTTTGGAACAACTTATCCGAGTACGAACGCGCATCGTAGCGGTCGGGCAGAAACGCCATGTTCTCAACGGCCAGACGCTCGTCATAGGCGGCCATCTTATCGAGCGACTCGCCCGCGCGCAGCGACGCACGCACCAGCAGCTCGTTGTCGTACAGCGGAATCCCCAACTCGTCGGCAAGCATGCGGCCAATCTCGTGGCCCTCGGCGCCAAAGTCGCGCGCGATGGTAATGACCACAGGATTCTTCTTATTCTCCAGATCGCTCATCGCGATTCCTTTCTCTATGTGACAAAGGGGCTGTCCCTTTGCCACATTCTACGCTGCCACCATTCGCCTCTGATATGCGCGAACCAGCAACGAGATACCAAAGTTGAGCACAAAGTACATCGCAAACACCAGGCCGTAGAGCATGAGCACCTGCGACAGATCGATCGCGTGAGCCATCACGACGTTTGCCGTGTACATGAGCTCGGCCACGTTAATGCCCGAAAGATACGAGCTGTCCTTGATGACGGTCGTGCACTGGCTAAACAGCGCCGGAATGATCGTCTTAAATGTCTGCGGCAGAATGATGTAGCGCATGGTGGCAAAGAAGCCAAAACCCTGGCTCTGCGCCGCCTCAAACTGGCCGCGCGGAATCGAGTTGAGGCCGCCGCGCACAATCTCGGCCATAACGGCGCTGGTAAACAGCGTAAAGGCGATGGTCGAAATCACAATGTCCAAACCCTGCACCGTAAAGTAGATAAACAGGATCCACAGCAGGTTTGGCGTGCAACGGAACAGCTCGATATAGGCGCTTACCAAAATACGGAACGGGCGGGGCGCATAGCTCTTAACGAGCGCCAGTACCGTACCAAAGATCAGCGAGAAAAAGATCGACAGCGCCGAGATCTCGATCGTCTTAACAAAGCCGCCCCAAATGTAGAGCAGGTTGGTCGCGTTGAAGATTTCCATGCGCTAGGCCTCCTCTACGTTGTCGAGCCCCAGCTCGGCCAGACTCACGCCGCGCGGACGCTCCTTGGAGCGGCGCTCGAGCCACTGCACCAACATGGCGAGCGGAAAGCAGATGATGAAGTACATAAGGCAGCAGACGATGTATCCCTGCAGGTAACCGTACAGACTCACAAAGTTGTCGGAACGGTACATAAGGTCGCCGCCGGCCACAAGCGCCAGAACCGACGTATTCTTGACCAGGTTGAGCGCCTGGTTACACAGCGGCGGCAGAATGATCTTGAATGTCTGGGGCAGCACGATGTACCAGTACGCCTGGGCACGGGTGAAGCCCTGGCTCTGGGCCGCCTCCATCTGACCACGCGGAACCGCCTCGATACCAGTGCGGATAACCTCCGAAATGTAGGCCGCGTGATACAGGCCCACACCCAAGAAGCCCAGCACGAACGGCGCGATGCGCACCGGCTGGTCGGCACCGGTTATGGCCTGCAAAAACTGCGGACCGGCCATGTACATAAAGAGCACCTGCACGGGCAACGGGGTGTTCTGGTAAAACTCCACGTACACGCGGCTTATGGCGCGCAGCACGCGCGAGCGAGTGGTAGAGAACACGCCCAGCAGCGTGCCCAGCACCAGCGACAGCAGCAGACCGGCAACGACCACCTGTAGCGTCACGCCAAAGCCCTCCCAGAAGGGCCCCATGTTTTGAAATGTCGTCGACCAACGGTCGGCGTCAAATAATCCTTCGAGCATTTGATTCCTTCCTTGGACGATGCGCCTATACAAGACCCCAGGTCTTGACCTCTTGGTCGAGCCAGCCGTCGGCCAGGCGATCGCAAATCACCTGATCGACCACGGCCGAAAGGTCGCAGCCCTTCTTGGTCGCCACGCCGTAGCCCTGCTCGCCAAACTTGACCTCGGGCTGCAGCAGCTCAACGGTCTCGTTCATGTAACCGGCCAGCGTGGAGCGGTCCATGGCAAAGACGTCGATATTGCCGGCGTCGAGTGAGCTCTTGATGATGGGGTAGCCGCTAAAGGCCCTAAACTCGGGCTCGCAGCTAAAGCCGTTGTCCTTGATCATCTGCTCGATGAGGCCCTGTGTGGTAGCACCCTGGCTCACGCCGATGACCTTGCCGTCCAGATCCTCAATCGAGGTAAAGCCCGAACGCTTCTTGACCATGAGTCCCACGTAGTCGGTACGGTACGGCGTCGAGAAATCCCAGCTCTTCTTGCGCTCGTCGGTGATGGTGTAGGTCGCCGCGACCACGTCGAGTTGGCCGTTATCGATCAGCGGGCCGCGCGTCTTGGGCGTTACATCGGTAAACTCGACAAGCTCCTGGGCGCGGGCCTCCTTGTAGCTCACGCCAAAGACGGCAGCGGCGATCTGGTAGCACAAATCGACTTCCATGCCCTCAAAGCGGCCCTTGGCGGTGTCGTAATAGCCGTAGCCGGGAACATCCTTCTTAACGCCGGCATTCAGATGGCCACGCGACTTGATGGCCGCAAGCTTGGACCCCCCGTCGGAGCCCTCGCCGCTGGTGGAGTTGCCGCAACCGGTAAGCGTGGTCCCCGTCAGCGCGAGCATGCCGGCGCCAGCCAGCTGCAAAAAGTGACGGCGCGACACGGCCGCCCTCGTCATATCCGTCATGTCCATCACCGCGCCTAGTGCAGAATCTTGGACAGGAACTCGCGGCAGCGCGGGTTCTCGGGGTTATCGAAGAAGTGCTCGGGCGTACCCTCCTCCAGAATGCGGCCGTCCTCCATAAAGATGACGCGGTCGGCCACCTGACGCGCAAAGCCCATCTCGTGCGTCACACAGATCATGGTGATGTCCTCCTGCGCGAGCTCAATCATAACGTCCAGAACTTCCTGAACCATCTCGGGGTCGAGCGCCGAGGTCGGCTCGTCAAACAGGATGATGGGCTGCTTGGTGCACAGGGCACGGGCGATGGCGATGCGCTGCTGCTGACCGCCCGAGAGATTCTGCGGATACTCGCCGACCTTATGCGCCATGCCGACGCGCTTGAGCGCGGCGATGGCGATCTCGGTCGCCTCCTCCTTGCTCTTCTTTTGCAGCTTGATGGGCGCGAGCGTCAGGTTGCCGAGCACCGTCATGTTGGGATACAGGTTGAACTGCTGAAACACCATGGAACTATACTTGCGAGCCATCTCCAGGTGATTCTTTTTGGTGAGCGGCGTACCGTCGATGACGACCTCGCCCGACGTGGGCTCCTCCAGATAATCGACGCAACGGATGAGCGTCGACTTACCCGAGCCGGAAGGCCCGATCATTACGAGCTTCTCGCCGCGCTTGACGGTGAGATTGATATCTTTGAGCACATGCAGGTCGCCAAAGTACTTGTTGAGATGCTTGATCTCGATCATGTCTGCCATGAATGTCCCTTCCCTGCGTTTACACGAGTTGAACTATTGTACGGAAAGAACCGCGTTTCCGCAGCCCACACTACATTCCCGTAAAGAACCCGCAACCTTCCACTCACTCATTGGGGACAGACTTAAATGAGTGCCTACTCATTGGGCACTCATTTAAGTCTGTCCCCAATGAGCGCCCAGCCCAGCAAAAAGGGGCGCGACCATGACGGCCACGCCCCCTCAACATCAACTATGTACCGCTCGGCCCTTACGCAAGCTTTGCTCCGACGATCTTTGCTGCTGCCGGCTTATCGAAGTTGCCGCCAGTGGCCTTACCCAGAGCACCCATAACCTGGCCCATCTGCTTCTTGGACGTGGCACCCAGCTCGGCGATAACCTGCTCGATCAGGGCCTCGAGCTCCTCACCCGAAACCTGCGCGGGCAGCAGGCTCTCCAGAATCTTGACCTGCTCGGTCAGGTTGTCGGTACGCTCTTGGTCGGTACCGGCCTTGATGGACATCTCCAACGTCTCGCTCGTCTGCTTAATCAAACGCTTGATCATGCTGTTGACGTCTTCCTCGGTCACATCGCGGCGCTCGTTGACCTCGATATTCTTCACCTCGGCCTTGACCTGGCGAATGATGGACAGGCGAACCTTGTCCTTGGCCTTCATGGCCGCAATCATTTCCTTCTGCAGCTCTTCGTTGGTCATCTGCAAATCCTCCTCAATAGTGCGGACGGCACTCACACGAGCGCCGCCCCATGATTACTCAGTCGTCGACGAATCGTCGGTCGAACTCTTGGTGACGCCCTTCAGGCTGACGTTGTACGGCACGTCCTTGGGCATGGGGTTAACGGTGATGTCGGCATCCTTCTTGTACTGCTCCAGCCACTCGCTGTACGCGGTGCTGGCCGCTTGCGTCTTCACCACATTGGAAACGTACTTCTTGATGGCCTTGGGCACCTGGTTGATGTCATCGACCTGATTATCGACATGGAAGTAGTCGGTGCACTTGATGATGTGGTAACCATAGGTCGACTCGACGACGTCGCTCACGTCGCCCTTGTTGAGCCCCTCGAGCGCCGTCTGGTAGCTGTCGACGAAAGTGGTGAGCTTATCCCAGCCCACATCGCCCTTCTTCTCCTTGGAACCGGTGTCCTCGGAGTACTGCTCAACGGCGTCCTCAAAGCTCAGCTCACCGGAGTTGATCTTGTCCAGGCACTCCTGTGCCTTGGCCTTGGCGGCAGCCTTGTCCTCGTCGGAAGCGTCGGAATCAACCTTGATCAGGATGTTCGACGAGCGGCGGGCGTCGTTGTAGCTGGACAGGTTCTCGTTGATGTAATCGACAATCTCGCTGTCCTTGGGCTTGCTCGTGGGCGCGACGGCATCCTTGAGTTTCTGCTGCGCCAGACTCTCCTTGAGCGAATCCTTGTAGGTGTCCTCGGTATAGCCGTAGGTCTTGAGGGTCTTCTTAAAGGCCTTGGCACCGCCCGCGCTCTTGCACGCGTCCTTCCAAGCCTTCTCGACCTCCTCGTCCGACACCGTCACGCCGTTCTCCTTCTGTGCCTGCTGAAGCAGAATCTGCTGCGTGTAGGAGTCGATGAGCTGCTTGCGGTACTTCTTGGGCGTGAGGTCGTTGTCAACCAGATACTGCGCCCAATCCTCATCCTTGGTGTAGCCGTAGGACGTGCGCATGCTCATGATCTGCTTGGTCACGGTGTCCTCGGTAAGGTTGGTGCCGTTGATAGTGGCAGCAACACCGCCGGTCAGCTTGTAGCCCGAGGTGTCCTCAGCCTGCGACATAAGGCCGGAGCACGCCATCGCCGAGACAGAAAGCAGCATCGCCAGCACGCCGATGACCACCAGAACGATCTTGACGGTCTTAGACACGTACGTCTTGCGCTGCTTCTTGCGAGAGCTGGAGGCAGCGCGGGCCTGCTGCTCGGGCGTCGGCGCGGCCTCGGAGTTCTTTTTCTTATTTGCCATAGTTGGCCTTTCGCATAACGAATCGAACAAACGCCATTGTGTCACAACGCGGCCCCCGCGACACGCTTGGTGCATTGGGGACAGGTTAATCTGCACCATTTTGGTGCAAAGGGGACAGCTCTGGCACTTGGCACTTGGGGACGTTCTTTATATGCCGGCACTTCGGGACTGTCCCTTACTGCCGGCAGAAAAGGAACGTCCCCAAGTGCCGACTCAGCCCCACCTTAGAAGTGGCGGCGGATGGCGTCGACCATGCCCTGGGGCGTGGTCTGGCCGAGCACGTCGGCTGCGGCATCGGCGTCCATAAAGATGTTCATGAGCGCCTGCAGGGCCTCGACCTGGCCGCCCGGCTCGGCAATACCCAGATTGATGACGATCTGCACCGGCACCGGAGCGCCCATGCCAGCCATAGCGTTAAATGTCACGGACGCGGCGGGCTTCACCACCGCGATATAGGGCTTGGCCACAAACCCCGGATCGGTATGCGGAATGGCAATGTTTGCCGCCGGCATGGCAAGACCCGTGGGATAGGCATCCTCGCGCGTGCGAACGGCGCCGAGCCAACCGGACGCAATGTAGCCACGTGGTGCAAGCTCGCCCTCGAGCCGCGCAAACACCTCATCCGGCGTTGCACACTCCCAATCAAAAAACACCAGCTCAGGCGTAAACAGCGCTTCGTTATCCGCCATGCGCTCACCTCTCTCACCTAGTCACCTGCGACGTTCTTGAATGACTAGTCGTTAAAGACCGTCCCCGATGACTACCCAAAAACAAAAGGTGGCCACGCGCGCCTTGGCGCCAATGACCACCCTGACTACTCGGCTAAATTGTACTGTGCGCCGCTAGCCGCGAGGCGCGTCAATTGCGACCTTGCCGCTCTCCAGCACGTGGACGCGGCCGTCGGCGAGCATCTGCACGACCTCGGGATACAGCACGTGCTCAATCGCGTGGATGTGCTCCTCGAGCGTGTCGACGTCCCAGCCCTCCTCAACAGCCAGCGCGCGCTGGGCGATGATGGGGCCGTTGTCGTAGATCTCGTTGGCAAAGTGCACGGTCACGCCGGTCACCTTGACACCGCGCGCAAACGCGTCGTCGATCGCATGCGCACCGGTAAAGCTCGGCAGCAGCGCTGGATGCAGATTGACCACGCGGTTGGGAAACGCCGCCAACAGAGGCGTGTGCACCATGCGCATGTAGCCGGCCATGACCACATACTCGCAGCCGCGCTCGAGAAGCTCGTGCGCGATGATCTCGTCGGCGGCAATAGGGTCGGCATAGACATCCTTGGACAGCGTGAGCGTCTGGATGCCCGCGCGCTCAGCGCGCTGCAAACCCTTAGCCGAAGGACGGCTCGACACCACAAGCTCAATCGAAGCGTTGAGCTTGCCGGCGGCGATCAGATCGATCAGCGCCTGCAGGTTGGTACCCGAACCGCTGATGAGCACACCGATCTTGAGCGGCTCGGCCGTATCGGTGCCGGTCGGACGGGTGTAGGGCACAAAGCCCAGGCTCGCGGCAGCAGCCATCTGCTCGTTAGCGCTCATCGGAGTACACGACCTTACCGGAGCCCTCGACGCACTCGCCCACGCGGAACGGCTTCTCGCCCAGCGCGACCAGGGCCTCGGTCACGGCAGCCTCGTCCTCGGGGGCGACGATCAGGCACAGGCCAACGCCCATGTTGAAGGTCTTGCATGCCTCGTTGGGCGCGAGCTCGGCCTGGCGCGACACGTAGGTGATGACGGGCGGAACGTCCCAACCCATCTCGGCGCCGTTGCGGGTGACCACGGCGTCGACGTCGTCGGCGAGCGCGCGGTTGAGGTTCTCGGTAATACCGCCGCCAGTGATATGGGCGATGGCGTGCACGTTGGCGCCGCCGCGCAGCAGCTCCAGAATCGGCTTGACGTAGATGCGCGTGGGAGCCAGCAGGGCGTCTGCCAGCGATGCGCCGCCGAGTTCCTCGAGCGGACGGCTCAGCTCCTCGGCCTTAGCGGCGGCCTCGGGCGTGCCCGGCTTAATACCGTCGACGCCAATGACCTTACGCACGAGCGAGTAGCCGTTGGAGTGCACGCCGGTGGAAGGCAGGCCCAGGATCACGTCGCCGGGACGGACATTCGCGGGGTCGAGCATCTTGGGACGGTCGACGACGCCCACGGTAAATCCGGCAAGGTCATAGTCGGCAGGAGCCATGACGCCGGGGTGCTCGGCCATCTCGCCGCCCACGAGCGCGCAGCCCGCGAGCTTGCAGCCGTCGGCCACACCCTTGATGATCTTTGCCATGTGCTCGGCCTCGATGTGGCCGATGGCAACGTAGTCCAGGAAGAACAGCGGCTCGGCACCCGAAGCCAGAATGTCGTTGACGCACATAGCAACCAGGTCCTGGCCCACCGTCTCGTGACGGTCCATGATCTGGGCGAGCACGAGCTTGGTGCCCACGCCGTCGGTACCGCTAATCAGAATCGGGTCTTCCATATCCTTAAGCGCGGCAGCCGAGAACAGGCCACCAAAGCCACCGATGCCGCCGATGACCTCGGGACGGTTGGTGTCCTTAACCATCTGCTTAATAGCGTCAACGGCGCGGCCGCCCTCGGCGGTATCGACGCCGGCATCCTCATACGTCACATGCTTGCTGTCGCTCATCTGAGCCTTCCTCTCCCACTACCGTGGCGCCGCCCGGGCGCCAAACGGTGCTCATAGTTGCGTTCATTTCGGCGCGCGCCATAACAACGCGCGCCGTCATATCAACAAAACAGCAGGTAAAACCTACCAAAATAAACCTGTCCCTTTTTGGCAGGTTTTAGGCCTCGCCGTGTTCCTCTTCCCAGCTGCGATCGTCGTATTTCTCGACCACGGCGTCGTCATCAAAGTGCAGCGGCTTGTCCAGGTTGCGGGGCTTAAAGCCCTCCATGAACTTGTCGCGGCCAAAGCTCTCGGGAATCGCCACGGGGTAGCGGCCGGTAAAGCACGCATCGCAGTAACCGCCCTTGGGCATGACCTTAAGCAGGCCCTCGACCGAAAGGAAGGCCAGCGAATCGGCGCCGATATACTCGCAAATCTCGTCGACCGTCTTGTTGGCGCTGATAAGCTGCGACTGCACGTCGGTATCGATACCGTAGAAGCACGGCCAGATGACCTCGGGCGAGTTGATGCGGATATGAATCTCCTTGGCGCCGGCGTTGCGCAGCATCTTGACGAGCTGCACCATGGTGGTGCCGCGCACGATGGAGTCGTCGATGACGACCAGGCGCTTGCCCTCGATGTTGTCACGCAGCGGGTTGAGCTTCATACGCACGCCCATGGCACGCAGCTCCTGCGTAGGCTCGATAAACGTACGGCCCACATAGCGGTTCTTGATGAGGCCCTCGCCAAAGGGAATGCCACTCTCGTGCGAATAGCCCTCCGCGGGCGGCAGGCCGGAGTCGGGCACGCCGATGACCAGGTCGGCCTCGACGGGCTCCTCATGTGCCAGCTGACGACCCATGTCATAACGGCAGGCGTAGACGCTCTTGCCGTTCATGATGGAATCGGGGCGAGCAAAGTAGACCTGCTCAAAAATGCAGTTAGCAGGCTCTTCGGCGGCAGGCACGCCCTGCTCGGACACAAGGCCCTCGGCGCTGATGCGCAAAATCTCACCGGGACGGACGTCGCGGACGTACTCGGCGCCCACGATATCGAGCGCGCAGGTCTCGGAGGCAACGACCCAGCCGCCGGCGCGCGTGACATGGGTGGTGGCGTCGACCGTCGCGGCGCCGTCCTGCGACGGCAGCTGCGAAACGGATGCGGCATCGGCCTGGTCCAGGCCCTCATCCACCAGCTTGCCCAGCACGAGCGGGCGAATGCCGTGCGGATCGCGGAATGCGTAGAGCGCCTGCTCGTTGATGAGCGTCATGGCGTAGCCGCCGCGCACGAGCTCCATGGTCTTGCGAATGCCCTCGCGCAGATGGCCAGTACGCTGAGTAAAGTAGCCGATGAGTTTGGTCGCGACCTCGGAATCCGAGTTGGAGAGGAACGGTACGCCCAGCTCGATCAGCTGACGACGCAGCTCGTCGGTGTTGACGAGGGTGCCGTTGTGCGCGAGCGCGATAATGACGCTATTGATGGTAGAGAGGTGCGGCTGAGAGGCTTCCCAGCTCTTGGCGCCGGCGGTGCCGTAGCGCACATGACCCACGGCCAGCTGACCGGAGAGCGTCGACAAGTCGGCATTGGAGAACACGCGGTCGAGCAGGCCCAGGTCCTTGCGAACCATAACCGTGCCGCCGTCACCCACGGCGATTCCCGCCGATTCCTGGCCGCGGTGCTGCAGTGCACGCAGGCCAAAGTACGTCAGTCGAGCCACGTCGCGATCGGGTGCCCACACACCAAAAATGCCGCATTCCTCATGCAACTGGTCGGAGTCCGGATCATACGTCGACATGGTCTTCACCTGTCCCGCGGCACGCTCGGCCGCGCGGATGGTTTCTTGAGACATGGCATCCCCTCAGAGCCTCGTTATTTGGCGTTACCTGCCCTATTATACGCACGGCAAGACAAGCACTCCCGCGCATGAACAGCGCTTTTTAAAAGCCCACCGAGCTTATAATCCGTTTTGCAGCCAAACATTTTATTGGGCAACCGCCTCGGGGCCGACGATCCCGCATACTTCCGTTGCGACGCGTCTCGCCCGCCGTTGGGGCTTGCATTGTTGCAATTGGGACGTTCGTCCTGTCTTTTGGCAGGTCGGCGGCGTATCCTTGTACCTACAGCAAAACGAGAAAGGTTATGTATGGATCGAAACGAACTCGACCCCAGCGTCCCCAGCGCCACGGAGGTCAAGAAGATCCCCCTCATCATTAAGGTATACGCCGTCCTGTGCATCCTGTCCGGCGTGGGCACGCTCCCGTCGGTCGGCGCCTTTATGTGGCAGGTCATCGCCGCGCTCATCAACGGCAACGCCGCCGCCAAGCTCGGCGACAACACGCTCGTCGCGGTCGGACTGATTGTCGCCGGCATCATGCTCTCGGCTGCCAGTGCCGTCATCTTGATCATCTTTGGCCTTGACCTCATCAAGAACCAGCGCCGCAATGCCGCCCGTCTGTCCTATATCCTTATCGCATTGACCGTCGTCGAGCTTTTGGTTGACGTGATGCTCCAGGGCATCGGGCCTTTCTTGCTGCGCCCCGCCATCCAGCTCGGCATCCTCGTCGCGCTTTCGACCACCGTCGACCCCACGCTGCGCCAGGAGCGCGAGCTGCAACGCCGCCTGCAGGAAATGCTCGATCGCGACGCCGCCGCCGAGGGCATGCTCGGGCGCGATGAAACCGGCGAAGGCTACATCAAGCTCAACTACTTCAACCTGTTCTGGGTATTCTTTGTCTGCTGCATACTCGGCCTGATCGCCGAGGACATCTGGCACATGACGGTCGACGACCCCGGCGTCTACCAGAACCGCGCCGGCATGCTGTTTGGCCCCTTCAGCCCCATCTATGGATTTGGCGCCGTACTCATGACCATGGTGCTCAACCGCTTCTACAAAAAGAACCCCATCATTATCTTTTTGGTGAGCGCGCTGCTCGGCGCGAGCTTTGAGGTGTTCGTGGGCTGGTTTATGCAGACCTCGTTTGGAGTGGTCTCGTGGAGCTACTCGCACATGAAGCTGTTCGGCATGCCCGACCCGCTCGCCGTCCTTACGGGCGGACGCACCTGCACGGGCTTTGCCTGCCTGTGGGGCCTGGGCGGACTCATCTGGATCAAGCTGCTGCTGCCGAGGCTGCTCAAGCTCATCAACATGATTCCGTGGAAGAGTCGCTACTCCGCTACCGTCATCTTCACCATCATTATGCTGGTCGATGGCGTTATGACGCTGCAGTCGCTCGATTATTGGTATCAGCGCGTCAACGGCACGGAACCGGATATTCCCGTTGCGCAGTTCTACGGCAAGTACTTCGATAATGACTTTATGGAGAATCGCTTCCAGAGCATGACCATGAGTCCCAAGGATGCGACGCGCGTGTAGCGCCCACCGCGCCCAAAACGCAAAATGCCCGCCGGTATCACACGTACCGGCGGGCATTTTTATAAACGAGCCTTCTATCGACGCAAGCCTCTACGCCCCGCGCTCGACCTCACTCACACATTCGTTCTTGATGGTGCCAACGAGCGCCTGCAGCGCATCGACCACATGCGGGCGAATGTCCCCGCCAATGAGCACGAGCATGATGTCGTCACCTACGGCAAGCTCGCCGCTTGCCAGCCACACGCGCACATAGCCGATACCCGGCATCGCGCGCGTGGCCTCGATAGCAGCCTGCACCTTGCTGGCGTCGTAGCCGAACACCATGCCGCCCACCTTGTGGCCCGGCGCCACGCCATCGGTCTCGACACCGCGCGCCTCGGCCTTGGGCGTCGCGCGCACCACACCGTTATGTGTCAGATACATACCGCACGCAGGTGCCGACGAATCGGCCTTGGCCTCGCGCAGCCAAGCATCAACCGAAGGCATCGTTTTGCCATTCTCGAGCATCATTTCTCCCTTACCGTCGTCGAGCAGCCAATTTGGGACGGGGCTTTTTTAGCTACTCTCGAACAACTTATTCCTCGACCGGCGTGAGCACCATGACGGCGCGCGTATTGCTCAGCGATAACGAACGACAGGTCACAAGCGTTACGACCTTGGTTGCCGAAGCGGCACGATCGGTGGCATCGCTCGCCACGGCAGAAGCGCCGTCAAGCATCTCGGACAGGTAGTTCTTGAGCCCGTCATCGCCCTCAAAATTGGTCGTGCGCGCCTTGGCATATGTGTCCTCAACGACCTTGGTCGCCAGCGGACGCAGCTTATACGTCGCATCGCGCGTGATGTAATACACATATTCTATGCTGTCGAACGTCGCTTGGTCGGTGGTGTCCGAAATCACGTTGAACATCGACCCATCGTTCATATGGTGGCCGTAGATCGTGGTCTGCTGATCCACCATGCCCGGCGCGGTGTCGTCGCTATCCACGAAGATGGCACCGGACGCGTTAGCCGTACCGTCAAACAGCGTGTTGAGGTATTTGGAGTTGTTGTTCGTCTGCACGACGGGATAGTTGATGTTGGTGCCGGGCGCGTAAATCCAACCCACAACCTCGGGATTCGTCTGGGCAAGTGCATCAAAGTCTATAATCGGCACGCCGCTGGCGTCCTTGTCGCTCACATATTGTTTTTCGATCTTTTGATACGACTCGCTCGCCTGCTTGTAGCCAATCTGGGCGTTGATAAAGATGGCGGCAGCGGCAACGATTAGGCCGATGCCAATAATGATGAGCAAGATGGGGATAACGGAGCGGCGCTTTTTGCGCGGCGGCTCGGTGTAATCCGACGGCGCGGCATGCGATGAAGACCGGGGCGGCTTCTTAGCGTTGCTATAAGATGAAGGTCGATATGCGGCTGGCGCGTCCTGTCGACGATGCGTCGCCGGCGTCACGGGGCGCGGCGCGCGCGGCTGCTGAGGAGAGGATGTCCGACCCTGCTGTGCCCCATGGGCAGCACTCGGCTTCGACGGATCGGGGATCTGAGAAGCCTTGAATCGTTTTCCCTGATAGTCAGACATGGCTCTCCTTATACTGCGGTGAAACGGCGGAACGCCTAGGCGTCGGCCATCTCCTGCTTCATCTTCTCGATAACCTTGCGGTACTCGGGGTCGCAAGCGCCTAGAATCTGCGTGGCGTAGATGGCGGCGTTCTTGGCGCCGTTGATGGCAACGCAGGCCACGGGCACACCCGAAGGCATCTGCACCATCGACAGCAGCGAATCCATACCGCCCAGGTCACTCGTCTTCATAGGCACGCCGATGACCGGCAGCGGCGTAAAGGCAGCCACGACACCACCCAGGTGAGCGGCCTTGCCGGCGGCGGCGATAATCACTTTGATACCGCGCTCGGCGGCAGTCGAAGCCCACTCGTGGACCTTCGCCGGTGTGCGGTGTGCGCTCGCAATGACAAGCTCATAGGGCACACCCAGCGCCTCGAGCTCGGCGGTGCAGCCTTCCATAACACCCAGATCGGACTTGGAGCCCATGATGATCCCGACAACCGGCTTTTGATCTGCCATAAACAAAGACCTCCTGTTGAGAGCGGTGACGCGGCCAATCCGCGACCCTTAACTACTGAGAGTAGTATAGCTGCTCCCGTCCCTGCGGTCCCCGGGTGCCCCGCGGCGGGCTGGGTTTTTATCTTCGCTCCCCTTGCTTCGCAAAGTCGCTCAGACAATAAACCC
>CABRDE010000037.1:0-3591 GCA_902469665.1 uncultured Collinsella sp.
AAGGAGTACCTGCAAGTGTGCCTTCTGCTGATAGAGCACGAGTGCGCGAAGCTCGGCATCGCGCTGAACCCGCGCAAGACCCGCGTGGTGAAGCTGACGCGCGGCTTCACGTGGCTGAAGAAGCGCATCTTCTACACCGAAACGGGCCGCATCGTCATGAAGCCGTGCCGCGACTCCATCACGCGCGAGCGACGCAAGCTGAAGAAGATGGCGCGCATGGTGGCCGAGGGGGTCATGACGCCCGAGCAGGTGCAGCAGAGCTACCAGAGCTGGCGCGGCGGCATGGCTCACTTGGACGCGCACCGCAGCGTGCTGGCCATGGACGCGCTGTACCGCAGCCTGTTCGAAAATCTCGCGGGGGGGGTTGCTCAATGCAACCAAGCCCGAGAGACGATTCGGGCGGAACGCCCTCGCCATAGCGGAAGGGCGGCAACTCAAAACGGCGGCCTAGACGGGTCGAAAACGAAATAACCAAGACAGCGAAGGCGTGCTGCGGCGCGCCTTCTTTCTTCGCGCCCGCCCAAACGGCCAGGCAATCTCACGGCGCTAATACGATGGCGGCACATTCCCCGATAAGGAAGGAGTCCGCATGGACACTGAGGAAGACATGCCGCGCCCCGACGAGCTTCGAGACGGCACCCTGGCCGAGGTCAACGCCCTGCGCGACCTGCTGTCGCAGATCGGCGACCCAGACGCGGCGCACGACGCGAGCGTTATCGACGATGACGAGTACGTGGAGCGGAAGGCGCGAAAGCTCGCCTACACCTCCGCGCTCGCCGCCTACGCCAACAGCGAGGTGCCCGACCTCCCGGCGCTGCTCGAACAGATGCGCGAGCAGGCGTCCCAGCCGACGCAGACCGAGACCAACACGGCGAACATCGACTACCTGCTCATGACCGTGGGAGGTGACCAGTAATGGCTACGAAGAAAACCGTTGAGCATTCCAAGCACTTCGCGAAGGTCAAGAAGTACTACGACAAAGACCTTTGGAGCAAGGCGCGCGTCTACAAGGCTGTCGAGTGCAAATGGATCACCGCCGACGAGTACAAGGAAATCACCGGCGAGGAGTACACGGCCGAATAGGCGGAAGGAGGGCGCCCAGGATGGAAGTGCTCAAGCTTTTTGCGCCTTACGGACCGGCTTGGCTTGGCGGCGTGCTCCTGACGCTCGTTGCGTTCTACTTCGGGAGACAATTTCTTGAGGAGTACAAACGCCAAAACCAGCGGAAGGGCGAGCTCGACCTGAAGCGCGAGGAGCGCAAGCAGGCCGAAGTCGACGAGAGGGCGCAGCGCGACCGCGAGCGGTCCCAAATGGAGGGGCGCATCGCCGCCCAGATGGAGCGCAGCAACACCCTGATTGAAGGAATGAAAACGCTCATGGAGTCGGTTGTCGCGTCAAATGACGTCCTCCACGCGGACTTGGTCCACAGCCAGGCGCGCAGCCAGGGCATGGCCGAGAAGGTCGACCATATCTACGACCGAGTCGACCTCATGTACAACAAGGAGACAGGGAGATAAAGATGACTGATATACAGGCAGGACTCACGGTGCTGACCGTCCTCGTGGTGCCCTATATCGTGCAGGCTATCAAGACGAAGGCGATGACCGGCAATGTCGCCCGCTGGACGGCCATCGCAGTATCGGCGCTGTGCGGCGCATTGACGGCCATGGCCGGGGGTATGCCGACTGACCCCACGGCGTGGGTTACGTCCATCTTCGCCGCGGTAGGCGGCGTGCAGGTGGCATATGCAGCCTTCAAGGCGGTCGGCGTGACAGACAAGTGGCTCGACGCGCTGCTTGCCATGGGCACTCCGAAGAAGGACGACTAGGAATGGGCGGCAAGCGCCTCGTGCGCATCGCCGCCGCCATCTCGCTGCTTGCTTTGCTCGCCGCCTTCGCCGACGTGGCGCTTATAGCCTCTAACGTGCCGAAGGTGCCGAAGGAAGAGCCTTTGCCCGTCATCTACGACAAGCCGCTCGACAAGCCCGCCGAGGTGCCCGTCTACCTCCAAGCAGACGAGCGCTGGGGCGGGCTTTCGTATGCGGGCGAAGACCTGGCTGCTGCCGGCTGCGGCCTCACGTGCGCGGCCATGGCGTGGGAATGGCTCTACGGACAGGCATGCACGCCGGCGCAGATGCTGAGCTTCGTTGGCGAATCGTGCCTCACGGACGGCGTGAACGACATGGAAAAGTTCTGCCGTTGGATGAACGCGAACGACCAGGCTTTGGGCTACACGCCTATCCACGACAACGCCGATGACGCCTTGGACGAGGCGGCTGGCGGCTGGATGGTGTTTTGCAGCCTAACTGGCCAGCTCCGCGAAGGCGGCAAGAACTACGGCGGGCACATCGTCCTGCTTTGCGGATGGGACGGCGAGGCGGCGACCTTCCACGACCCCTACGAGGGCGTGGTGCGGCTGAGCCGCGAGCAGTACGAACAAGTTGATTGGGCTTATTTCATAGCGATAGGGAGCGCTGAATAGAATGAACGGAATAGACATCAGCAATTGGCAGAACGGCATCAACCTCGCGACTGTCCCGTTCGACTTCGTTATCTGCAAGGCTACCGAAGGCACGCGCTACGTGTCGCCCGACTGCGACCGCCAAATCCAGCAGGCGATCGGTCTTGGCAAGCTCGTCGGCGTGTACCACTACGTCAACGGAGGTGATGCCGAGGCGGAGGCCGAGTACTTCTATGAGCGCTGCAAGGGCTACGTCGGCAAGGCCGCGTTCTTCATCGACTGGGAGGAGCGGGGCAACAAGGCATGGGGCGACACGTCCTACCTCAAGGCCATGGCAGAGCGTTTGGCCGAGCTTCTTGGCGTGAGCGTGGATCGCATCGGTATCTACGCATCCAAGAGCGTGTTCCCGTGGGGCCTCACCGATGCTAAGACGTGGGTGGCGCAGTACGCCGACATGAATCCCACTGGCTACCAGGACGCGCCGTGGCACGAGGGCGCTTACGATTGCGCCATCCGCCAGTACTCCTCTTGCGGGCGCTTGGACGGCTGGGCGGGCAACCTCGACATCAACAAGTGCTATATCTCCCGCGCGGAGTGGGAGGCCATGGTGGGCGGCTCCAACGGCGATCCCGACTCGCTTATCCACGGCATCGACGAGACGCCTGCAGCAGACCTCGCGGCGAAGGTGCTCGCTGGCGAGCTCGGAGACGGCGACGACCGCAAGCACGCGCTGGGCGACCGCTACCAGGAGGTGCAGTCGCTCGTGAACCACATTCTCACGGCATCCGCCGAGGATCTGGCCGCTGAGACCTGGGCGGGCGATTACGGCAACGGCAGCCGCCGCAAGGCTGTTTTGGGGCCGCGCTACGACGAGGTTATGGCGGTCATCAACGGGCAGGCCGAAACCGAGCAGGTGTACGTGGTGCAAAGCGGCGACACCCTTTCCGGAATCGCCTCAAAGTACGGCACGACCTATCAGGATCTCGCCGCCAAGAACGGCATCTCAAACCCGAGTCTGATCTATCCCGGCATGCGCCTGGTTGTTTCCTAGGCCGCTCGTGGTATCCTAACGAAGATAATCGTGCCGATTGCGCACACCTCGGTTCGAGGAGATGCGCAAACGGTGCACCA
>CABRDE010000038.1:0-1401 GCA_902469665.1 uncultured Collinsella sp.
AAAACTGCGGTGATATACGCCCGCTTTTCATGCAACAAGCAGCGCGAGGCCTCAATAGATGATCAGCTGCGCATCTGCCGCCAGTGGTGCCAGCGCGAGAGGTACGCCATCGTGGCGGAATACTGCGACTATGCCATAAGCGGTCGTACCGATGACCGCCCCGAGTTCCAGCGCATGGTAGCCAACGCGGGTGAGAGCGACATAGTGCTTGTGTACATGATGGATCGCTTCAGCCGTGGGGAGTACGACGCGCCCATATACAAGCGCGAGCTTGCCCAGCACGGCGTGAAGCTCGTCTCGGCGCTTGAACAGATACCAGATTCGCCCGAGGGCATCATTTACGAGAAGCTGCTTGAGGGCCTTGCGGCATGCGAGTCGAAGAAGACCGCGATCCGCACGAGGCGCGGCATGGAGGGCAACGCGCTCAAGTGCAAGACCAACGGCGTGCGCGTGTTCGGCTACGCCAGCAACGAGGCCGACGAGTACGTGATCGACGAGGACGAGGCCGCTTTCGTGCGCGAGGCGTTCAAGCGGCGCATAGCAAAGGAGACCACCAACTCGATAGCTCGCGACTTCGCGGCACGCGGGGTCAAGACCTCGCAGGGAAACCCGTGCGGCTACTCGATGGTCGAGCGGATGGTGAAGAACCGGAAGTACACGGGGCGCTACGAGTGGGGCGGCGTTGTCAAAGAGGGCGGCATGCCCGCGATCATCGACGAGGTGACGTTCATGGAGGCACAGGGCATACGCGCGGCCAAGGAGCGCAGCGCGGAGAGCTGGGGCGACTTCGCCCTTTCTGGCAAGGCGATCTGCGCGGGCTGCGGGCGCAACCTGCAAGGCGTGAGCGGGCGCGGGCGCGGCAACCGCAAGTACGAGTACTACCGCTGCCACGACGGATGCGTTAAGCCCGTCAGGCGCGAGGAGCTTGAGGGCGAGATCGTCAAGGCGCTGCGGGCTCTTCTGCAAGACCGCGAGGAGGCCTTGAGGATAGCCCGCATGGTGGCGGAAAGCTCGGACGGGGCAGAGGTGGCGGCGAGGCGCAAGCAGGCCGCCCAATCGCTCTCGGCCGCCGAGCGCGGCCTGAAGAACATCCTGAACGCCATCGAACAGGGCATAATCGCCCCGGGCGCGAAGGAGCGCATAGCGGAGCTTGAGCATCAGCGCGACCGCGCCAAGCTCGACCTTGAGGCGATCAGGGACGATCAGATAGACCCCGAGCGGCTGGCCGACTTCCTGCAATGCGGCTCCGCCCTGGACGACGCGACTCTATTGAAGGCGTTCGTATACCAGGCGAGCGTGAGCGACGAAGAGTGCATAGTGACGCTGAACTACGACGTGGAAAACAACGAACCCGCCAGACTTGACATCCAGCGGGTTCGTACAAAATGCAAATGGTGCCCC
>CABRDE010000039.1:0-23077 GCA_902469665.1 uncultured Collinsella sp.
AAGATTGAAGGGCCTGACCCCGGAGGAGTTCCGGAATCAGGCCCTCGCGGCCTAGTCGCTATTTAGGGCGTCCAAGATTTGGGGCGCAGTTCACTTGATGCGGAGCCGGGCCTTAGTCGCTAGAACGGCGGAACCAATTACTCTACCGTGACGCTCTTAGCGAGGTTACGGGGCTGGTCAACATCGCAGCCGCGCAGGATGGCGACCTCGCGGGCGAGCAGCTGCAGCGGGACACTCGCCGTAATGGGGCTGAACACGTCGCGGACTGCCGGCACGCGAATGATGCAGTCGGCGATCTTGTTGATCTCCTCGTCGCCCTCGGTGGCAACAACGATGACCTTGGCGCCGCGCGCCTTGCACTCCATGAGGTTCGACACGGTCTTGTCGTAGGTGGCACTCTTGGTGGCCACGGCGATGACAGGGAAGCCCGGATCGATCAGCGCGATGGGGCCGTGCTTCATCTCACCGGCGGCGTAGGCCTCGGCGTGCAGGTAGCTGACTTCCTTGAGCTTGAGCGCACCCTCGTAGGAAATAGCGGCACCCATGCCACGGCCCACGAACAGCGCCGACTGCGCGTCCTTGCACAGCAGGGCAGCCTCATGAACGGCCTCGGTTTGGGTATCCAAAATCCACTGGATCTGCTCGGCAGTATCGGAAAGTTCGCGGAACAGCATGCGTGCCTGTTTGGTGGTCAGGCGGTACTTGACCTGCGCCAGCAGCAGGGCCAGCAGCGTCAGGCTCACAACCTGGCCGATGAAGCTCTTGGTCGAGGCGACCGCGATCTCCTTGTTGGCCTTGGTGTAGATGACGCCGTCGCTCTCACGCGCCACGGGGCTGCCCACCACGTTGGTGATGCCGAAGACCTTGGCGCCCTTGATGCGCGCGTCGCGGATGGCGGCGAGAGTGTCGGCCGTCTCGCCCGACTGGGACACGGCCACGACGAGCGTCGTCGGCGTGATGATGGGGTTGCGATAGCGGAACTCGCTGGCCGCCTCCACCTCGGTGGGGATGCGAGCCCAGCCCTCAATGAGATTCTTGGCAATGAGGCCAGCGTGATAGCTGGTGCCGCAAGCGATCACGTAGACGCGGTCGATGTCGTTGAGTTCCTCGAGCGAAAGGCCCAGCTCGTCGATGTCGAGCTCGCCGGCCGGCGTCATGCGACCAACCAGCGTGTCGCGCACGACGCGCGGCTGCTCGTGAATCTCCTTGAGCATAAAGTCGGGATAACCGCCCTTTTCTGCCATGTCCAGGTCCCAGTCGATGTGGGTGACCTTGGGCTCGATAACGTTGCCGGCCTCGTCGGTGTACTCGACGCCTGCGGGCGTGAGCTTAGCAAACTGACCGTCCTCGAGCACCACGACATCGCGGGTGGCGTCGATGAGCGCGATGACATCGGAAGCAACATAGGAGCCGGTTTCGCCCACGCCGACTACGATTGGGGAATCCTTGCGGGCCACGGCGATCACGCCGGGCTCGTCAGCGCACACGGCGGCCAGACCATAGGCACCGACCACGTGGGTGCAAGCCTCGCGCACGGAGGCCATCAGGTCGTGCGTCTCGGCATAAGCCTCTTCGATCAGATGCGCGAAGACCTCGGTATCGGTCTCGCTCTTAAAGTGGTGGCCGCGACCCTCCAGCTCTTCGCGCAGCTCGGCGAAGTTCTCGATGATGCCGTTGTGGACGATGGCGATACGACCGTCGCAGCTGGTGTGGGGGTGAGCGTTAACGACCGAAGGCTTGCCGTGAGTGGCCCAACGGGTGTGGCCGATACCGCAGGTAGCGTCGCTGTCAATGTTGGAAAGCTCGCTCTCCAAGCCCGCGACCTTGCCCACGCGGCGGATGACGTCGAGGTGCGCCGCGGCGCCCTCGCCCACCTCGAGCGCGACGCCCGAAGAGTCATAGCCGCGATACTCCATGCGCTTGAGGCCCGTGACCAGGATGTTCTTTGCAATATCAGAGCCGGTGTAGCCGACAATTCCGCACATAGGATAAATCCCTTCGTTCGCGTGACTGCAAGACGTCCACGCACAGGGGGCGCTGAGACGTATAACGTTCGAGTATTGTACTCACGCAAGCGCAAGCTGATATACCAGAAGTGGTATCTCAACTTAGATACCACCCGATGCACACATGCCCAGCCGGTCCAAACCACCGCAAAGGTGCCTGTCCCCTTCGTGGTGGTCGCGCTGGCAACGGCGTTTCCCCAGATAAAACCTGCCAAAATAAACCTGTCCCTTTTTGGAAGGTTTGGGATGCTACAATCTGGCTTGTACTTGAAACGCATCAAAGGGGCCGCTATGGCAAAGGTAAAAATCAGCGACGTCGCGCGCGAGGCCGGGGTTTCGCTGGGCACGGTTTCCAACGCGCTCAACCACCCCGAAAAGCTGCGCCCCGAGACCCTCAAGCTCATCAACGAGACCATCAATCGCCTTGGCTACCTGCCCAACCAAAGCGCTCGTCAGCTCGCGGGCGGCGCCACCAAGTCCTTTGGCCTGGTGCTCCCCCGTCTCGATCATGGCTTTTCGCTCCAAATCGCCAGCGGCGCCCACAACGAGGCTCGCAAGCACGGCTATGACTTGCTCATCGCCAACGCCGATAACGACGATATTCTCCAGGACCATTACCTGCGCTACTTTATGGGCACCCAGATGTCCGGCGTCATGGTTCAGCCCATGGCATCCCCCGACTGGCACCCCGCCATGGCCAAGATGCCCGTGCCGATCGTCCATCTGGACATCCATTGCTCCGAGCCCGGCTACTACGTAGCGGCCGACAACGAGGCCCAGGGCCGCATCATTGCCGAACTTGCCATCGCCCGCGGTGCACGCCATATCACCGTTGTGGGTAGAGCAGCATTTATGCAACTCACCCTGCGCGTCCTTGGCATTCATAAGGCACTCGCCCTACACCCCGATATCAAGATCGAAGTCATCGACGCCGGCGAATGGAATACCGCCGCCGACGGCTACGGCATCGGCGCCCAAATCGCCGCGCGCCCCGCCGACGAACGCCCCGATTTTGTCGTCGGCCTGACCGACGTGTTGGCCTCGGGCGTCATCTCGGCGCTGGTCGACAAGGGCATCTCTGTCCCCGGGCAAGTACGCGTAGCAGGTTGCGATGGCAACCCGCTCGCTTGGAGCGGATCGGTCCCGCTCACTACGGTAGCGCCCCCGGGCTACGAGATTGGCCGCAAGGGCGTTCAATTGCTCATGGAGCAAATCGAGAACAAGGCCCCGGCGAAGACCAAGCACGTCCACATCGGCTCTGCCGCGCGCACCGTCACCGCAGTCACCGCCGCCGAGGATATCAACCGCCAAGAACTCGTGCGGCCGTTCCTGCTGGAACGCGCCAGCACCCAGGCAAGCAGCCAGACCGACGCCACGGCCATCAACCTAGGCGCGTATCTGTAGCACGCCCGCAAGTATGCTAAGTCGCCGCTCAAGCAAAAGAGGCCCGACCATTGCCGGGCCCCTTTTGCTTGAGCGCAAACGTGGGCAATTGCTCGTTTCAACACCGCAATTGTCTAGCGCACGGCCTTGACTGCCGCTGCCAGGTCGAACAACGTATCGAGCACGGCCTCGCAGCCATCCACCACGTCCTGCGGCAGCGGCACGATATCGGGGACGGCAAAGACATGGCATCCGGCCGTGATGCCCGAGACGCAGCCGTTGCGCGAATCCTCGACCACGGCACATTCCTCGGGAGCAAAGCCCGCGCGCTCGCAGGCGAGCAAATACATCTCGGGGTCGGGCTTGCCGTGCACGACGTCCTCGCCGCAGGTCACCGTTTCAAACTTGTCAAAGAGGCCGAATGCTTTAAGGTTGCGCTCGGCCGTAACATGGCGCGATGACGTTGCAAGGCCTACGTGATGGCCCGCAGCCAACAGCTCGTCTATGCACTCGGCAGCGCCGGCCTTAAGCTCCAGATCGGTCTTGACCATCTCGTCGCGAATCTCCTTGTGGCGGACATAGATCGCCTCGGCGGTCTCGTGGCTGCCGTAATGCTTATCGAGGATGTCCATAACATCGGGCAGCGTGCGGCCGATAAACTGATGGATCAGCGCTTCATCAATCGCGAGCCCCAGCTCAGCGGCACCCGCCTTCCAGGCCTTAATCCCCAAACGCTCGGTATCGACCAGCGTTCCATCCATGTCAAAAATAACAGCCTTGATCATATCGGTCCCCCTCGCCGGATTGCATTACTGCCACTCTACCGCACTTTACAAGCTTGTATATAACGTATATAGCATATTGCACTTTCGTTACATAGCTGGAAGTCTTATGACAAGCAGCTCGGTGGGATTATAGTTTCATCCGAGCTTTAATAACTGTAAGGAACTTTCATGCTTTCAGACACCGCCGCACCCGCAGAGGAGCTTCAAGACAAGCTATCGGCGCTCGAACAGCTGCTTTTGGCATACGGGCGCGTGGCTATCGGGTTTTCCGGTGGCGTCGACAGCAGCTTTTTGGCCGCCGTATGCGCCCGCATCATGCCTACCAATACCCTCCTCGTCCATCTCACCACGCCGCTCATCGGCACGCCCGAGCAGGCTTCGTTTGAGCGGTCCGTTGATGGACAAGCCAATGAAGGACCGCATTTTAAACTCCCCGTGCTCAATCTTTCGGTGGATCAGCTGCAGCTCCCCCAGGTAGCCTGCAACGATGCCAATCGCTGCTACCACTGCAAGCACGCCGGCTTTACCGCCATCGTCAACCACGCCAAGTCGCTCGGCTTTCCCACCGTCATCGATGGCAGCAATGCAAGCGATCGCGGTGACTACCGCCCCGGCATGCGTGCGGCAAAAGAGCTCGGCGTACGCTCCCCTCTCATGGAGGTCGGCTTTACCAAGGACGAAGAGCGCGAGCTGCTGCGCGCATGGGGCTATCCCGTTTGGAACCTGCCGGCGGGAGCATGTCTTGCCACCCGCGTCCCCACGGGCGAGGAGCTTACGCGCGAGAAGGTCGATTTAATCCGCGCCTGCGAGGATTACCTGCACGATCTTGATCTGGCACAGGTACGCGCGCGCTTGATCGGCGGCTGCATGCATATCGAGGCCGCACCCGCAGATGTCGCCAAGATTGCTACCCTCGGTGGCAACGCCGTTGACGCCGAGGGCAAAACCCCGCTGCCCGCCGCCATCGAGTCCGCGCTGCGCGAGCTGGGCTGCGACCATATCTCCCCCGAGGTCACCCCCTACATCCACGGCAACATGAACCAGTAGCGCATCCCGATAAGTTGCGGTGGAATAGTTCCTGTCTTACGGCCTATCGGACCCAAACAAGAACTATTCCACCGCAACTGTGTTTGGCAAGCATGGACCCGCGAAGAAAGAAGCATTTTATTATTGGGCGCGTTTGTCCGGGCAAACGCGCAGCGACGCGCTAGGCGAACATCTTGACGCTCATGTCGACGGGATTCGCTGTGAAGCAGGACGTGGTCACGAGGCCATCAACGCCGGTCGACGCGTACTCGGCCGCGTTGTCGGGACGAATCCCGCCCGCTGCAACCAAGGCCACATGAGGATCGATTCCATGTAGCTCCTCGACAAGCGGCCCAAGCTCAGCGACCGGCACTTTGTCGAACTGAATACCGTCGACGCCCGCCCTCACCAGCCTGCGAGCGTCATCGGCACCCGCCTCGACAAACAGCTTTTTCTCGATGCAGCGCCGGCGAATCCGAGGCAGAAGCTCAATAAGCGCATCGAGTCCCGTTGCTCCAGAAGGCGCTGTCATAAACCTGGTATGGTTGTCGAACACCAATACGGTCTCGGAAAGGCCCATGCGATGTGGAAACGCTCCGCCCGCAACGACCGCCTTGGTCAGTAGGTCCCTATTGCCCGGCATGCTCTTTCGCGTCGTCAGCACCTCGCACATGGGGTTGGCAGCATGCGCGGCGTCGACCATTTTGCGCGTCTTGGTTGCCACAGCCGAGTAGTGGTCGAACATATTTAGGCCGACTTTCCATAGCAGATGCAAATTGGCGGCCGAACCGCATACACGCATAAAAGATCGCCCGGCTTCAACCTTTGTTCCCGAGGGCTCAAACCACTCGACCGTCAGGTTCAGCATAGTTGCCATACGCACAACCTCCTCCGTGCAACAAAGCACGCAGTTCTCGCGCGTGTAATACTCCATCGCACCGAGCGCCTCACCGATTCCCAGGATATGCGTCGTAAGATCGATATAGGGGACATCCTCGGCGATAAGCTCCTCAAGCCGCGCGTCGCTTATACGGATAATGTCGGGCATGGGGCCTTCTCTCTGTCATTGTTCTCAACGAAGAATAGCGTATCGCTTTCCCAGCCTATACGGTACAACCTCATCAGCAGCGTTTGTCCCGCATCTTACGTATTCTGCCGAGCAAACGTCCTGCGGCGTCTCCTGCTAGACTGGTAGATTCCCAACCGTCCATCCAGGAGCCTCAATGTCGCGCAAGTCCGCCTACAAGCAAGTACTTTCCATCGGCACCGCCGTGGTGCTGGGGTTTGCGCTGTTTACGGGATCGCTCGACGGAGCTCCCAAGCTGCTGTCGCCGCAAAGCGATGAGCAGGCGGCGGCTCTGGCCGAAAAACAAAACGAGAGTCCCAGCCGCACCGACGACGAAGCAGACCTGGTTGCCCGGCTCGAATCGGGAACAGCGAGCTCTTCGGACTCTCAAAATGGCCAAGACTCTGGCGATAGCTCTGAATCCGCCGCAACCGACACCGGTGACGACACTTCCACAGACAGCGCCGCCACCCCCATCGACGAGGTCGAAAACCCCGACCTTAACCGCGCCCGCGGCGTATATCTCAGCAGCATTCCCGACTACGCCGGCAACCCCTACGTTGCCCTTCGCGCCGACAGCACGCACCCGCTCGGCACGCCATCATTCACACTCGATGAATACGATCGCGCCACCGAAGAGGGCTGCTTTAAGAAATTCTCCAAGCTCGACAGCCTGGGTCGCACTCGCAAGGCGCTCGCCTGCGTAGGCCCCGAGTCGCTCGGACAGGGAAAGCGCGGCGATATCTCGCGCATCCATCCTGCCGGTTGGCACCAGCAGCGCTACGACTTTATTCCGGGCCAGAGCCTCTACAACCGCTGCCACCTCATCGCCTGGTCGCTCTGCGGCGAAAACGCCAACCGCAAGAATCTCCTCACCGGCACGCGTTATCTCAACGAGACGGGCATGCTGCCGTTTGAAGAGCAGATTCTCGGCTACATCCGCGATACGGGTAACCATGTGCTCTACCGTGTCACGCCCATGTATAACGAAGAGGAACTTGTCTGCCGTGGCGTGCGCCTTGAGGCGCAATCGGTCGAGGACCACGGCAAGACCCTCTGCTTCCACGTATACTGCTACAACCTGCAGCCGCACGTGCAGATCGACTACGCCACCGGCCGCAACCAGACCTCGGGAGTTTAGGGCCGACCAAGCTGCCCGTAACCCAAAAAATGATCCGTTTTCCTCCGTCCCCAAGGAATCAAATAAGGCCGCCCCGGTTACCCAGGGTGGCCTTTTCGTCAGCACCTACATTGCAGGCAAAATCGCACGCTACTTGGCGCGACCCTCCTCATAGCGCTCCACCAGCTTGGCCTGAACGTCATAGGGAACCTGCTCGTAGCCAGCAGGCTTCATGGTAAAGTCACCCGTGCCGCGCGTGATAGAGCGCAGGCGCGTCGAGTAATCCGTCAACTCGGCCAGCGGCGCCTGGGCGATGACCACGGTGTCGCCGCGCTCATCGGCCTCCATGCCCGTCACGCGACCGCGCGAGGCCGAGATATCGCCCATCACGGCGCCGGCGTAGCTCTCGGGGATAGTCACCGTGATTTCCTCGATGGGCTCCAGCACCACCGGATCGGCATCGGCGCATGCCTTGCGCAGGCCGATGCGAGCCGCCGCGCGAAACGCCATCTCGTTGGAGTCGACGCTGTGATACGAACCGTCGTACACAGCCACGCGAATGCCCGTAAGCGGGTAGCCGGCAATGATGCCGTCCTTCATGGTCTCCTGGACGCCCTTGTCCACGGCGGGGATCAGCGAGCGCGGAATGCGGCCGCCCACGACCTCATCCACAAACTCGTAGCCGTCGCTCGTGCCGTCGGGCCCAATGAGCGGCTCCACGCGCAGCCAGCAGTCGCCGTACTGACCGGCACCACCGGTCTGCTTCTTGTGGCGGCCCTGGGCGCTCGCCGTGCGGCGGATGGTCTCGCGATACGGAATGCGGATCGGCACGCTCTTGGCGGCGACCTTGGTGCGGTCCTCCAGACGGTTGAGCAGCACCGAAACCTGCGCCTCACCAACGGCGGAGATAATGGTCTGGCCCGTCTCCTCGTCACGATCGATGCTCATGGTCGGATCGGCCTTGCATGCCTTCTCGATAAACGTGTAGAGCTTTTCTTCGTCCCCGCGATTCTCAGCCTCGATGGCGATGCGGTACTGCGAGTTGGGGAACTTAAACGCCGCAGCCTCGACCTTGCCGGTAATCGAGAGCGTATCGCCCGTCTCGGCCGCCAGCTTAGGTGCCACGATAATGTCGCCGGCATAGGCATGGCCAACCTCGGTCATGTCGCGGCCGCACATCACATACAGGTGAGCCAGACGGTCGCCCTTGCGCGTGCGCGCGTTGACCAGCTCAAGGCCCGGCTCAAGCGTACCCGTCAGCACCTTGATAAAGCTGATGCGACCCTGCTGCGGATCGGCCAGGGTCTTAAACACAAACGCCACCGGACGATCATCGTCGCTCGAAATCTTGAGCGAATCGCCGTCGATAAGCGGCATCTCGCCGTAGTCGGTCGGCGCCGGGAAGTACGTCGCGATGTCGTCCATCAGCGAGTTGACGCCCTGCTCCTTAATGCAATCGCCCGCAAAGACCGGCACAAAGATGCGCTCGGCAATCGCCTTCGACAGCAGGCCTTCAAGCTCCTCCTGCGTCAGCGTCTCCTCGCCTTCCAGGTACTTCATCATCAGCTCATCGTCGGCCTCGGCCACCAGCTCGCACAGATGGTCATGGGCCTCCTCGGCCTGGGCACGATACTCCTCGGGAATCTCCGACTCAACGGCTTCGGTGCCGTTGCAATGGCGCGCCTTCATGCGCACCAGGTCGATGATGCTGTCAAAGTCCTCGCCCTCGCCCCAGGGAAGGGTCACGGCGCCCAGGCGCGTGCCAAAGCGCTCCTGCAGCAGGTCCATCGTGGTCGCAAAGCTGGCCTCGGAGCGCGACAGGCGGTTTACGAACACCGCACGCGCCAGGCGCAGGTCCTCGGCGGCATACCAGAGCTTAACCGTCGTAGGCTGTGGGCCGGCCTCGGCATCGACCACAAACAGAGCCGTCTCGCAGACGCTCATCGCAGCAAAGGCGTCGCCGATAAAATCGGGGTAGCACGGGGCATCGAGCACATTGATGCGCGCGCCCTTCCAGTCGATCGGTGCAATGGTCGTCGAGATGGAAAATGCACGCTTGACCTCTTCGGGGTCATAGTCGAGCGTGGGCTTGGTGCCGTCGTGGCCGCCCAGGCGGGCGGTCTTGCCGGAAAGGTGGAGCATGGCCTCGGCGAGTGAAGTCTTGCCCACCCCGCCTTGGCCTACGAGCACCACGTTCCTTACGCTACCGGTCTTGGGAGCACCCATGATGACCTCCTTGCAGGGCCGCGCGCAATGCGCGACGCCAACGGGGAGAGTTCGCGGTCGGTGCCATCCCGGGAGCAGCATGGTCGGCAGCCGAGCCGACTCACCCTCCAAATGTCCTATGCCACCACCCTACCCTCACGGGCGACCGTCCATGCACACCTTTCGGCACACGTATGAATACAGGCGGCGAGAGGAAGAGACAAGCTTGTGGGGCGATTATTGAACCCCGTCGATGCAAACAAAAAGCCGCCACAGACCGTAAGACCTGCGGCGGCTTCGCCTCAATTAATAGTTGAGTAAATACCTGAGCCTACCCCTCGATACGGCTCAGGAACTCACGGGTACGCTGCTCGCGCGGATGGCCGATAACCTGCTCGGCAGGACCCTCCTCGACAATACGACCGCCGTCCATAAAGACCACGCGGTCGGCAACATCGCGCGCAAACTGCATCGCGTGGGTCACGATTACCATCGTCATATTCTGGGCCGCCAGGTCTTTAATGACATGCAGCACCTCGGCCGTCAGCTCGGGATCGAGTGCCGAGGTCGGCTCGTCAAAGAACAGAATCTCCGGGTCGAGCGCTAGGGCGCGGGCAATACTCACGCGCTGCTGCTGACCGCCCGAAAGCTCACAAGGAACCTTGTTCTCGTTGCCCACAAGCCCCATCTGAGCAATCAATTCATGCGCACGAGCTTCCGCCTGCTCGCGCGGGCGCTTAAGCACGCGGATCGGCGCGTCGATGATGTTTTTCATCACGGTATAGTGCGGGAACAGGTTGTAATTTTGGAACACCAGACCGAATCGCGAGCGCGCCTGCTTGGGCACATCGCCCTTCGCATAGACCGCGCCCGAACCCGCATCCGTCGCAACGGCAAGGTCACCAAACGAGAGCGAGCCTCCGTCGAGTGTCTCGAGCAGCGTGGCGCACCGCAACAGCGTGGACTTGCCGCCACCCGAAGGCCCGATAATCGCCACGACCTCGCCACGCTTCACCTCGAGCGCGATATCCTTGAGCACCTCATTGCCGCCAAACGCCTTGCGCGCGCTTTCGATTTTCATCACTGAGTTAGTCATGGTAATAGTCCAGCTTCTTTTCGGCGGCGCCCAGCAGCATCTCGACCACAAAGTTAAAGACCCAGTAGATCAATGCCGCAATCGCAAACGGCACCATGCTCACCTGCGAGGCGACCAGCGCCTTGGCCGTCGAGAACATCTCACCCACGCCAATGGCAAACGCCAGCGACGTGTCCTTGACCAGCGTGATGATCTCGTTGCCCATCGCCGGCAGAATACGCTTGGCGACCTGCGGCATCACGATATACAGAAACGTCTGCACGCGCGAATAGCCCAGCACCTCGGCAGCCTCGTATTGACCGCGCGGAATAGACTGCAGGCCCGAGCGATAGATCTCGGCAAAGTAACCGGCGTAGTTGATGATGAACGCCACGACGCACGCCGTCCACTTGGAATCGGGCGTGAGCGAAATGCCGAACACGTAGTACGGGGCAAAGTAGATGGCAAACATCTGCAGCATGAGCGGCGTACCGCGCATGATCGAAATGTAGATGCGCGCAATCCAGCGAAGCGGCGCGATTTTGCTCATGCGCATAAACGCCACGGGGATTCCCAGCGGAATCGACCCCAACAGCGTCAGCACAAACAACTGCAAACTGACCAAGAAACCCTGGCCAAGCATCTGCATCATGACCTGAATAGACATTACTTGAGCACCCAATTATCGAAAGATAGACCATAGCTTGAATACTTGTCGCACAGGTCCTTGACCGTGCCGTCCTCGTAGAGCGCCTTGAGCGACTCGGTCACGGCGTCGGCGGACTTGGCGTCGCCCTTCTTAAAGCCAACGGCGTAGTGCTCGCTGGACAGCGGCTCATCAAGCTGCGTATAGGCATCGGGCTTGGCGGCAAGCTGATACTGGGCAATCGAAAGATCGCACGCCACGGCATCGACCGCGCCGCTCTCGAGCTGCATAAAGGCCGTGTTGTACTCGCCGATCGTGTCGAGCGTGGCAAATGTCGCCGCCAGATCCTTCTGGTCACCCTCGAGCACATCCTGCGCAGCGGAATCGGTCTGAGTAATCACGGTCTTGCCGGCAAGATCGTCCCAGCTCTTGATGCCCGCATCCTTCTTGACCACGAGCACCTGCTCGTTGAGCATGTACGGCTCGGAGAACGTGTAGTCGTCCTCACGGCCCTCCATGGTAAAGCCATTCCAGATGCAGTTGATGGCGCCCGAGTTAAGCAGCGTATCCTTGGCATCCCAGTCGATGGCCTCGTATTTGACCTCCCAGCCCTGCTTATCGGCAACAGCCTTGGCCAGATCGAGATCAAAGCCGGTGTACTCGCCATCGTCGCCCACAAAGCCGTACGGAGGATAGGACTTATCAAAGCCCACCACGAGCTTCTTGGACTCCGCAGCGCCCTTCACATCCTTGGCTGCGGCAGAACCGGCAGCGGAACCCTTACCGGCACCACCACCGCAGCCTACCAGGCCAAGACCTAGAACCGTAGCGAGCGAACCGACTAGACCAACAAACTGACGACGAGACATATCGGTATTCATGGTATTCCCCCTTGGTGGCACTTTAGTTAAGTAAAGTGAGTCGTGTAACGTTCAGAATCATACACTTTAGCGTGATAGAGCACAAGGCGAGTTTGCCCGCCGCGTGAGGGGTGTGGGGGTTAAGTTTCCTGCTCTACAGTCCTGCTCACGACGGAGGCCACATTAAGTGGCCTCCTGTTCGTGCGGAACTCGCGATAAACTTAACCCCCACACCCCTCACGCGGCGGGCAACCGTCGTTGGGCTTATCACTGACACGAATAAACCGCTTGTATATCGTCTGCTGGCTTGGCACGGTACAATACTTGCAGCTTTAATTCATGAATAAGTGGAGTTATTGATGGCAGAATCTCGTGCGGAGCGTAGGGCTCGTCGTGCTTTGGTGGAGGCGGTTGAGGGGTCGAAGGAGGAGAAATCTTCTACGAAATCCAAGTCTTCTAAAGCTGCAAAAAGCAAATCGACCAAGAGCAGGGCTAAGACCAAGCGTTCTGACTCTCGTCGAGGCGGAGACAAAGCGTCTCAGACTCGCTCCAAGCGTCCGCATAAAGATCCGGTTTCGCCTGCGCGTAAGGCTGTGGATCCCAAGTCTCCCTGTTCCATCATGAGAGCTTGTGGCGGATGCACGGCGCTCAATCGTCCTTATAAAAAGCAGTTGGCAGCTAAGCAGGCTGCTATGGAGGAGCTTTTTGCTTCGCTTTGTGAGCGTGAGGGCATTGCTGTAGATCCTATTCGTGGCATGGGTGTCACCCTGGGCGACCCGGGCAAATATCCTGCACCGCGTGGCTTTCGTCATAAGGCTGCCACTCCCTTTGCTCCCGGTAAGGAGGGCGCTGTCCGTTGCGGTTTCTTTGAGCGCGGCACGCACAGAATCGTTGCCGTACCCGAGTGTCCTGTCGAGGCGCCGGGTGCCCGTCAGATTCTCAACGGCATCGCACGCGAAGCTGAGCGGCTGCATATTCCCGCCTTTAATGAGGACAAGCATCTTGGTTTGCTTCGCTACGCCGTCGTCCGCTGCGGTTGGCGTACCGACCAGGTCATGGTTACGCTCGTGACCGCCCAGCGCGACTTACCGCATGTGCAGGAGTTCTTTGAGGCCGTCGCGGCGCTCGATCCGCATATCGTCACCGTTGCCCAAAATATCAATGGCCGTCCCGGTAACGCCATCTTGGGTGAGGAAACTCGTATCGTCCATGGCGCCGAGTGCATGCGCGATCAGCTGCTCGGCTGCAACTTCGACATCTCCCCCACCGCGTTTTATCAGACCAACCCGCAGCAGACCGAACTGCTCTATCAGCTCGCCATTGACGGTATGGACCTGCAGCAGGGTGACGTACTCATGGATGCCTATTGCGGTAGCGGAACTATCGGCCTGTGCGCAGCCAAAGCCGCCCAGGACAAGGGCATCGGCATTATGCTGCTTGGCGTGGAGCGCAACCCGGCGGGCATTGCCGACGCACGTCGCAATGCCAAGCTCAACGGCCTCACCCGCAGCGCTTGGTTTATGGCCGACGACGCCACCGATTACATCCTGGACGCCGCCGATAACAACGAGCGGATCGATGTCCTTTCCATCGATCCGCCGCGCGCCGGCTCTACCCCCGAGTTCCTCGAAGCTGCCTGCGCGCTTAAGCCGCGCCGCATCACCTATATCAGCTGCAACCCCGTAACTCAAGAGCGCGACCTGCATCAGCTCCTCGACGGAGGCTACCGACTGCTCAAGATCACGCCCGTCGACATGTTCCCTCACACCGACCACACCGAAACCGTAGCGGTCCTCGAACGCCGCTAACCAACCTCAGTAGATTTTTGGGACAAGAAAGGGGGCGACCCGCCTGGGCCGCCCCCTTCGCTTGGTTTATAAACTCCGCTACATCCCATTGCGCAGATCGCACACGCCGGCTGCCGCCATCTCGCGCAGCAGCGTCTCGCGGTCGCGCGTCACGATCAAATCCAGCGGGAAGTGAATCTCGTCGAGCATCTTGCGCGCGTGATCGAGCTTGCCAATGGCCATGCCAATGTGGGCATCGGTTGACACGCCAATGCCCACGCCCAGCTCGGCGCAGCGCTCGGCGATCTTGCGGCATACGGCCCAATGCTCAGTGTCGACACCGTGTTCAAGACTATGGTTGTTGATCTCGATAATCTTGTGCTTGGCCTTAGCTGCCAACAGCACCTCGTCGATATCGAACGGCACGCCCGAACGCCCCGTGTGACCCAGCATGAACACCTTGGGGTACTCCAGGGCATTGATATACATCTCGGTCGTCTGGGCCAGCGTCGCGCCTTCAGCAATCTGCGGATTATGCACGCTCGCAACCAAATAATCCAAATTTCGCGTAACCAAATCGAACAGCGAATGCTGACGGCTGTACGAATCACCGGCAATATCGAGCGTGACAGGAGTGTCCTCGCCAAACAGGCTTCCGTCCAGCGAAACGATATCGGCCTCGGCACCACGCAGCACCAGCACGCCGCTCCAAATGCGCGGCCAGATATCCTGGTTGATAAAGAATTGGTAACTGCGCAGGTCATTGGGGCAAGCCGTAACCATAGAGCTCAGATGGTCGGCAGATCCGAGCACCTGCAGGCCACGCTCTGCCGCCCAGTACACATTCTCCTCAATGGTCGAATATGCATGCGCAGAGAATATCGTATGGGTATGAATGTCACAAGAAAGCAGGTAGGGCATCAGGTCTCCTTATCTGGCACGGCCGTCGCTTATATTCATTGTACGCATAGCCTTCGATAGTCGTAAAACCACTCCATCCCAAAGA
Source organism: uncultured Collinsella sp. (assembly GCA_902469665.1). GTDB lineage: Bacteria > Actinomycetota > Coriobacteriia > Coriobacteriales > Coriobacteriaceae > Collinsella. Next base: position 14,966 of record CABRDE010000039.1, read on the forward strand.
CACAACGTCCATGACAACGGGGTCTGGCTTAACACCAAACCCCGTTTCACGTAAAACATTGTAGGCAGAGCGCTTTACTTTTAACGATACTCGTCCGCCAACTGTTTCCAAGCGGGTAGCGAATTGATAATCGTTTCGTAACTCACGCAATAGCCCAGGCGGAACCAACCCGGCATACCAAAGCTGTCCGAGGGAACCGCAAGCAACTCATACTTCTTTGCACGCTCGCAAAACGCATTCGCATCGGGTTCCAGCGCCTTCACCCACAGGTAGAATGCACCATCCGGCTCAACATAGGTGTAGCCGTACTCCGCTAGTGCGTCGGTAAGCGCGGTGCGGTTGCGCGCATAGGCCTCGACATCGCTCGGCTCATCGATGCAATCGATGATTACGCGCTGGAAGAGTGCCGGTGCGCATACAAAACCTAGCGTACGGGCAGCACCCGCAACAGCCGGCATCAGACGGGCAGCCTGCGGATTGGTGTTGGGAACCAAGATCCACCCCACGCGCTCGCCCGGCAGCGACAGCGACTTGGAATACGAGTAGCACACGATGGTGTGCTCGTAGATCGAGGGCACCCAAGGCACCTCGGCACCGTACACAATCTCGCGGTACGGCTCATCCGAGATGAGCATAATCGGATTCTCGGGATCGCGCTGAGCGTTGGCCTCGCGCAGAACATTGGCCAGTCGCGTCAGCGTGTCGCATGTATATACGGCACCGGTCGGATTGTTGGGAGAGTCAATGATGACGGCCGCCGTCTTATCGCTGATCGCCTTGAGCACGTTGTCCACGCTCAGCTGGAACGTATCTTCATCGGCGAGCGCCTCAACACACGTACAGCCGGCCTTCTCAATCCAAACGCGATACTCCGGAAAGTACGGGGCGATAACAATAACCTCGTCGCCCGGGTTCGTAACGGCGTTGAGCGTGCAGGTGAGCGAAGCCGCGGCACCCACCGTCATAAATACGTCTTTGCCCTCATAGCTCGTGCCAAAGCGGCGGTTGAGCGATTCGGCCACAGCGGCACGACATTGCGGCAGGCCCGGTGCGGGCGTGTAGCCGTGCAGCTGGTCGCTCGGCAGCTCCAGGGCCTTCTTAATCGACTCAGCCACAGCAGCGGGCGCCGGAACGCTCGGATTGCCCAGCGAAAAATCGAATACGTTTTCCGCACCGATCTGCGCCTTGCGCTCAAGGCCATAGCTAAAAATCTCACGGATGATGGAGCTTTCCGCGCCGCGAGCATACATAGTTTCGTTGATCATCTGTTCCCCTTTCGCATAGGCGCTATTGTACGCTTTAGCCGAGCAAAGTGCCGCAGCAATGTTAATTGGGGACAGACTTAAATGCGTGAAAACGCTCATTTAAGTCTGTCCTCAATCAACAGACGGCCCCATATCGCTCAAAAGAAAAGCCTCCGCTGGTTTCCCCGCGGAGGCTTTCGCCACAAAGACTATTTGTCGGCGTCGGTGTCGGCATCGGCATCGGCATCGGCATCGACGACGGCATGGTCATCGTCAGCACCATCGGATGCGGCTTCGGCATCCTCCTGCATGGCCGCCTGCGCAAAGGCCGCGGCATCAGCCGCCAGCTCTTCCTCGCTCATACGGGGCGTGCGCTTCTTGGTCGGCATGCCGGCCGCCTTGGCATTGCGCTCCTCCTTGGCCGCCAGGATATCGCCCTCGCGCTCAAGGTAGGCGTCCCACTCGTTGTCGAGCAGGGCGTTCACGGCATCGCCCTCGACGGTCTCGCGCTCGAGCAGCACCTTGGCCATCAGGTCGAGCTGATCGCGACGGGCATCCAGGATCTCGACCGCACGACGATGGGCCTCACGCATAATGCGCTGGACCTCAATGTCGATGCGACGCGCCGTCTCCTCAGAGTAGTCCTGATGATCGGCATAGTCGCGGCCCAGGAATACCTGATGCTGCGCCTCACCAAACACCTGCGTTCCAAGCTCCTCGCTCATGCCCAGGCGCGTGACCATCTCGCGCGCCATCTTGGTCGCGCGCTCCAGATCGTTGCTCGCGCCCGACGTGATGTCGTCGCACATGAGTTCCTCGGCAACGCGGCCACCCAAGAACACGGCGAGCTCGTCGAGCATCTCGTTCTTGGTCTTGAGGAAGTGGTCCTCCTGCGGAAGCTGCAGCGTGTAACCCAAAGCCTGGCCGCGGCTGACGATCGAGATCTTGTGGACCGGATCGGAGTGCTCCAGGATGTGACCCACCAGGGCGTGACCGCTCTCGTGGTAGGCAATCGTGGTGCGCTCGGCCTCGGTCATCACGCGACCCTTGCGCTGCGGTCCGGCAATCACGCGCTCCATCGATTCCTCGACCTCGTCCATCGAGATCACGGAACGATGGCGGCGGGCAGCCAACAGCGCAGACTCGTTGAGCAGATTTGCCAGATCGGCACCAGTGAAGCCAACGGTCATCTGGGCGAGCTTCTCAAACTTAACGTCCTCGTCCATCGGCTTGTTCTCGGCATGCACGCGCAAGATCTGCTCGCGGCCCTTCACATCCGGACGGTCGACCGTAACCTGACGGTCAAAACGACCGGGACGCAGCAGCGCCGGATCCAGAATGTCGGGGCGGTTGGTGGCGGCGATCAGGATGACCGACTCGCTTTCCTCAAAGCCGTCCATCTCGACCAGCAGCTGGTTGAGCGTCTGCTCGCGCTCGTCGTGACCGCCGCCCAAGCCAGCTCCGCGCTGACGTCCCACGGCATCGATCTCATCGATGAAGATGATCGACGGGGCCTGGGACTTGGCCTCCTTAAAGAGGTCACGCACACGGCTGGCGCCGACACCTACGAACATCTCGACAAAGTCGGAACCCGAGATGCTAAAGAACGGCACGCCCGCCTCGCCGGCAACGGCCTTGGCCAGCAGCGTTTTACCGGTGCCCGGAGGGCCAACCAGCAACACGCCACGCGGGATCTTGGCGCCCAGCTTGCGATAGCGATCCGGATCGCTCAAAAAGTCACGGATCTCCTCGAGCTCCTCGACTGCCTCGTCCACTCCGGCAACGTCTTCAAACTTGACCTTGGGGCGTGTGGCCTCGTTGGTCTTGGCGTTGGTCTTGCCAAACTGCATGTTCCTGTTGTTGGCGCCCATCATCTGGCGCATAAAGTAGAACATGATGGCGATAAGGGCGATCGTCGGAAGCACACTCATCGCCAAGTCGCCCCAAAAATCGGGATCGTTGGTGTTGACGATGTACTTGGTATCGGGGTGCTCCGCCATGAGCTCGGCAAGCGAATCGGAGCCGACATAGGTCGAAGAGAAGCTCTTGAGCTCGCTCGTATCGCCCTTGTCCTTTTTTGTCTTCCAGTAATGACCCGTCACGCTTCCGTCTTGAACCGTATAGGTCAGATCTTCGACGCGATCCTGCTTGATGGCGCTCACCATCTCGCTCGTCGCGAGCTTAACGGTATTGCTGGAATTGGCAAAGCCGGAGCCCATGTTAAAGAAGGCGTAGCCCAGAAGCGCGCAAGCCAAAATAAAATACAGCCAGCCCGTACGCGTGGGCTTCTTGCCTCCGGGCATCCCCGGGATCTTAGGCTCCCGGGGAGTCTGGGAATTGTTGTCGTTACGGTCGTCGGGCATCTTACGAATAAACCTCCGGTTTCAAAATGCCCAGATACGGAAGGTTGCGATAGCGCTCGGCATAGTCGAGGCCGTAGCCCACCACAAAGGCATCGGGGCAATGGGTTCCAACATACTTGGGCGTGATGGCCGAGACGCGGTCCTCAACGTCCTTCCACAGGAAGGCGGCGACCTCCAGAGAAGCGGGCTTGCGGCTCTCGAGGTTCTTCATCAGATACTTGAGCGTCAGGCCCGAGTCCAGAATGTCCTCGACGATCAGCACGTCGCGACCGCGGATGTCGATATCCAGGTCCTTAATGATACGCACGATACCCGAGGACTTCACACCGTCGCCGTAGCTCGAAACAGCCATGAAATCGATGTTGGTCGGCAGCTCGATCTTACGCATCAGGTCGCCCATAAAGACCACGGCGCCGCGCAGGACCGCAATCAGCACCAGATCCTTACCCGCGTAGTCGCGCGTAATCTCCTCGCCCAGGCGAGAGACGATACCGTCGATATCCTCCTGCGTGAACAGAACCTTCTCGATATCCGGATGTTGAGAAGCCATGACAACCCTTTCTTGTGCTTATCGCCCACACACCGCCGTATGGACGCGAACTACACATTCTAGCAGCGCACGGGGTAAATTTACCAGCCCGTGCGCCATCAGCGCGGGAATACCGTCAACGTCGCACAGAATAGCAGGCGTGGGACGCTATTCCGCATCGACCACGCGGAGCAGATATGCCACGCGCGTTGCGGCCGTGCACTTAAAACGCTCGTCCGCGCGAACTCCGGCGACCCACACCACGGCACCCCCCGGCGCCGTCCTCACCATGGGCACGCCGGCACGCTCGGAAACGGGAATGCGAGCCTCACCTAGCAAATCGGATACTTTCTTGCTTCGGCCACTCATCCCTAACGGGCACATCACGTCTCCCGGCGCGGGACCGTCCACCCACAGGCGCGCCAATCGCGCCTCGGCAGGGATCTCGCCACGCGAGCCCGCCAGGATCCGCTCACTATCGCTGTCGGCAAAACCCAGGGCAGCCGCGTCTACCAAAGCTGTCACTTCCCCGGCAGCCGCAAGCTCACGGGCGCGGCGCACGATATCGCATCCCGGCTCAACAGCCATCGGTTCTGTGACCAGCATACGTCCCCCGCCCAACGGCAAACGACCGGGTACGGTAACCCAGTCCGCGACCAGGCCCTCGCGAGCCGCCGGCGCCTTAAACGCCAGCATGCCAAACTCAATGCGTGCGTCAATCCCCGCCGGAAGCGTGACCGAGCCGGTGCCCTCGGCAACGCAGGAAAGGACTCGCTCCACATGTCGCATCTCGGGACGAGCGTCCGGATCGATGCGTTTGATCGCCAGTCGCACGATGCGCCGCGCGATTACCACCTCGGCCGCAGCCAGGCGCCTGGCATCGAGCACCAGCGCACCCGCTGCCTCTTTGCGCAAACAGCTTCGAAACGCCTGTGCCGAAAGCTGAGACAAAAACGCGTCCTCATCGCCTAAGATCTCGCAGGCGGCGCCAATCGTCTTGCAGACGCTCGCGTTGCGCTGCGCCACCACTGGCATTACTCGATGGCGCACGTAGTTTCGCAGATACGAGATATCCTCATTGCTCTCGTCTTCACGCCACGGCTGACCATGTACCTGTAGATAGCCCACGAGCTCGCCATGAGTTAGGTCGAGCAAGGGACGCACCACGATATTCCTCCGGCGAGGAATGCTCGATAGGCCAGCGGGCCCCGAACCCTTAATCGCGTTCATCAAAAACGTTTCCGCGCGATCCGAAGACGTGTGCGCGGTGCAGATACGAGCCGCCGTTCGCGGTGCCCCCGTCTGGGCGCAGAGCTCGCGAACATACCTCCGCGCCGCGGCATAGCGCACCTCGCGGGCCGCGGCCTCAATATTGCCCGACTCCCCATCAAAATAAGCGTGCTCCACGCACAGCGGTAAACCATATTTCGCGCAGAGCTCACGCACAAAGGCCTCGTCGCCATCGGACGCCTTGCCGCGCAGATGATGGTTTACATGCAGCACATGCAGGCGCTCGCGAGCAATGGGGGCAGCACCGCGTCCGTCTTGGATATCCAGCTTTGATGTGCACGCCATAAGAAGCAGTGCCGTCGAGTCCGCGCCGCCTGATACCATGAGCACGACAGGAGCAGCCTGCTGCCTCGTCCGGGTCTCATCGACTGCCCCAGGCACGGCATGGTGTCCATAATGCTGAGATACCGTAGGCATTTGCTTCCTCCTCTATTCGTCCGCACCCATTGTATCCTTTGGAATCTTATGTCTCGTCTGCACCTTCATATCCTTGGCAGCGGCTCAAAAGGCAACTGCGCGCTCATCGAAGGCCCCCGGGGGCTCATCATGATTGACGACGGTCTTTCTCGCCGCGAGACATTAAAGCGCATGGCAGAACTGGGACTCTCGGCAGACAACGTCTCGGCTCTTCTCATTACTCATGAGCATAGCGATCACATCAAGGGTCTCGATGTCTGGTGCAAGCACTGGCACGGTCCCCTCTTTGCCAGCAGGGGCACTCTTTCGAACAAAGAAAATCTTTCGCATCTGCCTGTCGAGGAATTCGATCCCGGCGACGACCTATCCATTGCCGGCATCCACGTGCAAACCTACTCAACGTCACACGATGTCATCAATCCAGTCGGCTATCGATTTGACGCCCTCGATGATTCCATCGGCTTTGCCACCGACACCGGAGAGCTATCGAGCCAAGCCATGAACACCCTCAAAGATTGCCGAGTCCTCGCGCTCGAAAGCAACCACGATGTGACCATGCTGCGCGAGGGAGAATATCCCCGCTTTCTTCAGGAGCGCATCCTGTCTGCAAGGGGACACCTCTCCAACGGCCAGGCCGCCGAAGCCGCGCGCGAACTTGTTACCGATCGCACCGAACAGCTCATTGCCATGCATATCAGCCAAGATAACAATCGTCCGAGCCTTACCGTCAAAAGCTATGCCAAAGCTCTGGCCGCAACCCTGGATGACGAGGTCGGCAGCTCCGCAACCCTTCTCCAAGGATCGCGAAAACTCTCGATACGCCCCGCAAGCCAGCATCGGCCAGCAACCATTCAATAACTGGGCTAGACAGCAAAAGGGGCCGAGAATCGCTTCCCAGCCCCTTTTGCTGTCTTTTAAAAGCGCAGAACACCAACGAATTTAGTCAATGGAGATCTTCGTAACGTTCTTCTTCTCGACGATCTTGGGAACCGTAACGGTCAGGATGCCGTCAGCGTACTTAGCCGAGAGGCCCTCGCTCGAAGCGTCCTTTAGATACACGCCACGCGTCGCGCTGTACGAGCTGAACTCCTTCTGCAGGAAGTTCTTCCCCTCGTTCTCCTCGTCTTCCTCGACATTCACGCTAATGGACAGACGGCCCTCGTTAAGCTCGACATCGATGTCGTCCTTGGCGACGCCGGTCAGATAAGCCTTAACCTCATAGCCATCGCCCTTATCCTCAACGTCAACGGGAAACGCCTTGGAAGCAATCGAGTTGTTTGCAAGGTCGGTCATATCATCAAACAGATCGAACAACGAGCTAGCAGAAGGACGAACGCCAAAAACCGAACGATAAGGAACCATGCTTGCCATGTTTACCACTCCTTTTAAGGACTGCCGAGTCATCTTCTAGGTGACTGGGACTTCTTTTGACGCTCTTATATATGCCCACCCAGTGCTCATATATACATCGACTATAAAGTTTTTTGAGTCCAGTACTATAAGCATATCTAAGTGTGTATGACTCAGGTTTTAGTAAGGTTAAGGTTCTTTGAACCAGAGCTTAAATAACGAGTATGTTCGCAGCTACAAATAACAAGGGGCTTACAATGAGCGCGTACACGTTGTTGGTAACGAGCTAAAGGGCATCATGGACGACCAAAACCAGAACAATATGTTTATGCCGACGCAGGGGGAAGATACTTCTACGCAGCCGCCACGGTTCCATCGCCCCCACATCTCGCAAGAGCCCATTAATGATCCGGAGCCCGAGTATGTGACGAGAAATCGATATCAAACGCTCGAGGATGCCCAAACGGGACGTAAACATATGGGCGTCGCCTCGGGAGACCCTGTATATCTGAAAGACGCACCATTATCTAAAAACAGCGCAGCTAGTGATGAGCCGATGAAAGCATTCGCCACTCATCAACAAAGAGGTCCTCGACCAAAGCAAACCTTGACGCATTCGGCTCGCTATCTCGAAACGCCAAAACAGGGAAAATCAATCTTCGTTTCATCAAGTAAACGACGCAAGCAGCATCGACTGACAATCCTGCTTTTGATCATTGTGGCCATAGCAGTTGCCCTTGTTATTCGATTTATCTTCTTTAAATAAGGGCTCAATACCAAAAACGATAAGATCGTCTGGTGTAATTGAGTCAGTTACGCCCCGTAAACGCAAAAAAGGGGGAGGCCGCGAGGCCTCCCCCTTCTCAGTTCAAGCGTACGGCTCGGTGCCGTCCACCGGTCAGCGGCGCCCTGGCCTCCC
>CABRDE010000040.1:0-16383 GCA_902469665.1 uncultured Collinsella sp.
CGGCTGAATTAGACACTCACCATTGTCGGCCTAATCCGCGGTCTTTCATGCAGCAGGGGCTCTCAATGTTTTTATGTCCTGCTCATATCGTCTGTGCCGGCAGAAAGGGACTGTCCCCAACTGCCGGGCGGGAGCGTTTAGCGGTACAGCTGCCGACTGGGCAGGCTGAGCTGGTATCCTTATGCGGTAATGTCTCGATTCGTTAGGATTGCATGTGAGAGCTTCCGCTGTCCTTCGTTCAGTTATATATCGCACCCTGGCCGTCGCGCTTGCCGCGCTCGCGGTACTGAGCACCATCATGCCCGCCCCCGCCTATGCCGCCAATACCGATCAGCAGGTCAAAACGGTCCGCGTTGGTTGGCTCGTCAACAACGAGGGCTTCCAGGACGGCACCCCCGGCAAGCGTCTCTCGGGATGGGGTTACGAGTACCTCCAAACCCTCTCGTACTACACACCCGGCTGGCAGTACGAATACGTCTCCGGCACCTTCACCGAGCTTATGGACATGCTCGAAGCCGGCGAGATTGACCTCATGCCAAACATCTCCTACTCCGAAGAACGCGCCCAAAAACTGCTCTTCTCGTCGAACCCCGAGGGCACTGAACGCTACTACATCTACGCCAAGCCCGATCGCGACGACCTGGCCAAGGGTGACCCCCAGGCACTCCAGGGTCTCACTATCGGTTTCAACCCCGGCGTCATGCAAACCATCGTTGGCCAGCAATGGCTCACCAACGAGGGCATTACCTGTACCTATAAGGAAATCAGCAGTAACGGCGACCTTTTCGATGCGCTCGCAAACGGCGAGGTCGACGCCATCATCATGAACGACACGACCTCGTCGCCCAACGCCTCCCCCATGTTCTACATTGGTTCGAGCGACTACTACTTTGCCGTTCCCAAAAGCCGCCCCGACCTGATGAAGGACATCAATGCTGCCATGACGGCAATCGCCCGCGTCAACCCACGCTATAAGGACGAAGTCAAATCTAGCTACTCGACCCAAAACAGCGGTTCATCATCGCTCAACGGCCCCGAATGTTCCTGGCTCAAAGCAAACAACAACACCATCACGCTCGGCTACATTACGGGCAAACTCCCCTACTGCAACGAGGACGAAGACGGCGAAATGGAAGGTTCGCTCGCATCGCTTGCGACGACGCTGCACGATAAATTTGGCATTACGGTCAAAACCGTCGCCTTTGATAGCTACAAGATGATGTCAAAGGCCCTGTCAAAGGAAAGCATAGACGTTGCGCTGCCGGTATACCGAGATTACTGGTTTGCCGAGCAAACAGGCGTTGTGCAGTCGATATCGTTGGGGACCATATCCCTCACCGCCATCCATACCGGCAGCAACCTGAACAAAGACCTTCAGAACATCGCCTGTACCAAATCATCGTTTGTCAACAAAAATGCACTTGAAAGTCTGTTCCCCACAGCGACCGTAACCGAATACCAATCCGACGATGAAGCGTTCGACGCCCTCAGGAAGGGAACGGCGCACTGCATCGTCGCTCCCAGTTCACGCGTAAAAACCATCGGTGACCGTTACGATCTCGAGGACTGCGAGACGACCGAGCTCCCTGACACCTGTGAGCTCTCGTGCTGGATTTCGCGCGGAAAACCCGAGCTGTTGGGAATCATCAACAAGGGCATCATCAATGCCGGAGAATCGCTCTCCGCAAGCAATTTCTCCTCCACGTCGTACACGGCCCAGGAATCCAACACGCTTCAATTCCTTTATCGCAACCGCACCGCCATTGCAGCCACCCTCATCGGTATGTTGTCGGTCGGCATCGTCCTGCTCATCTGGGCGCTCGTGCGCGCTCGAACCGAGCGCAAAAAAGCCGATGCCGCCAACGCCGCTAAGACGGCATTCCTCACGCGCATGAGCCACGACATCCGTACGCCGCTCAACGGTATCCTGGGCCTTATCGAGATCGAGGAATTGAAGGAAGGCGATATGCAAGTCGCCCGCGAGAGCCGTGCCAAGGCGCGCGTTGCCGCCAATCACCTGCTCTCGCTGATCAACGACATCCTCGAGATGGGCAAAATTGAAGACCGCAAGCTATCACTGGAGCATGCGCCTTTTAACCTCAAAGAGCTCTGTGACGATACGCTAGTGCTGTGCAAGCTCCGCGCGTCCAGTAACGGCATCACAATGCAGGACAATAGTCTGCCGTACGCCACGGGGCCATACATGATCGGCAGTCCCACCCATATCCGACAGATCATGATCAACCTGTTAGACAACAGCATTAAGTACAACAAGCACGGCGGCTCCGTCACCTTTAGCTCAAAGACCAAGCCACTCGATAACGGGCGCGCGCTCTTTTGCTTTAGCGTTTCGGATACCGGCATTGGCATGGCTCCCGAGTTTTTAAAGCATATCTATGAGCCGTTTGCCCAAGAAGGTGACGATGCGCGCAGCAAGTTCCAAGGAACCGGCATGGGCATGCCAATCGTCAAGTCGCTTATTGAACTGATGGGCGGCACCATCGAAGTCACCAGCGAGCTCCATGTGGGCACCACGTTCTACGTGGAAATTCCGCTCGATATCGACAAGAACCCCCAGGCGCGGACGGATACGGTCGAGAAGGCGCTCGACTGCTCGCTTGCCAACATGAACGTGCTGCTCGCCGAAGACAACGAATTGAATGCCGAGATTGCCCAGGCGCTGCTAGAATCCGAGGGCGTCGTGGTCACCCGCGCCGTCAACGGCAACGAAGTCGTCGATCTGTACCTGTCTCATCCCGCCGGCAGCTTCGATGCGATCCTGATGGACATTATGATGCCGGACATGGACGGTTACGAGGCAACCCGCGCGATTCGTCTGAGCGAGAAGGTCGATGCAGCCGATATCCCTATCATCGCGCTCACCGCCAATGCCTTTGCCGAGGACGCCAAGGCGGCACACGACGCCGGCATGAACGCCCATCTGTCCAAACCGCTCGACTTTAACAAGCTCAAAAACATACTCGCCCGCATCAAGAAAAACGGATCCGTTTCGCTATAGTTTGTGCTCAACAACCATACGCAGCAGAAAGGAAGCCAACGATGTTTAGGCCCTTACGTCGAAAGAAACGCGCCATCACTGACGAGGAAGCGCGCGAACTGCTCGCCACCTGCAAGCGCGGCGTCTTTGCCGTCAACGGCGACGATGGCTACCCGTACGCCATTCCCGTCAACTACTTCTTTGACACCGAGCACGACAAGATTTATTTCCATGGTGCCAAGGCTGGCCACAAGGTTGATTCACTCAAGCGCGATGACAAGGTCTGCTTTACCGTTTACGGCAACGAGTGGTACAAGGACGGTGACTGGGCTCCCTACGGTATGAGCACCGTGGTCTTTGGCCGCTGTCGCCTGGCGAATGACACTCCCGCGTTTATCGAGGATACAGTCCGCCAGCTCGCGCTTAAGTACTACCCTTCTGCCGAGGAAGTCGAAGAGGAAATCGCCAAGGACATTAAGGGCGTCCAGCTCTACGAGATTACGATTGAGCATCTTTGCGGCAAGCAGATTCAAGAAAAGTAAGCCTCAAAAGCAAAACTCACAAATAGCAATATGGCCCGGTTCCAACCCACCTTGGAACCGGGCCATATGCTTATGAAGCGTCGGCAGCTATGTGCGCAAGCGCCTCAACGAGCTCCTGCGAGCTCACGGGTTTACTCAGGTGCGCGTCCATGCCCGCCTCGCGCGAAAGTCTGCGGTCGTCGGCAAAGACGTTGGCACTCACAGCGATAATCGGCGTGGTCGCGGCATCCTCGCGATCGAGTGCTCGAATCTGACGCGTGGCCTCAAGGCCATCGATGCCAGGCATCATGATGTCCATCAACACCACGTCGTACTCGTGCGGTGCGCTCGCGGCAAACGCCTCAACGGCAGACTCGCCATCCTTAGCATGCGTCACGACGGCACCGGCACGGCTGAGCGTAAACTGCGCGATCTCGGCATTCAGATCGTTATCCTCTACGAGCAAAACGTGCAAGCCCTGGAGCGCATCGCCATCGCCCGCATCCGCGCGAACTGCCTGAGGAATCTCGGAGCGCTTGCATTTCTCAAACGGCAGGCGGATGGTAAACGTCGTCCCCTGCCCCAAGACGCTCGTAAAACTCATGGTTCCGCCCATAAGCTCGACTAACTGTTTTGCGATAGGCGCGCCCAGGCCAGTTCCCGATGAGGCGCCTTCCACCTGTTGCTCCTCGCGGCAAAACGGCTCGTAGAGGTGCTGTTGGAACTCCTCGCTCATGCCAATACCGTTGTCGGCGATCGTGTATTCATAGACGGGGGCGCCATCCGCTGGCTCCACCTCGCGGCACACCAGGCGAACGTATCCGCCCTGGCGGTTGTACTTGACGGCATTGCCGGCAATATTGAGCAACAGGCGCTTGAGGTGCGTCACGCTCACCCGAGCATAGGGATGATTAAGGGTCTGCTGGTCGCAGATAATTGTCACCAGACGCTCCTCGGCCTGGCGCTCCAGAATATCGCGCACCTCGTGGTTGAGGGTCGCCAAGTTTGTGGAAACAAGCTCCAGGTCGACCTGCCCGCTCTCCAGGCGACTCATATCCAGGGCCTCGTTGGCAAGGTCGAGCAGCAGTCCCGATGCTGTCCAGATTTTTGAGCGGCACTCGGTCTGCTTTTGCAGATCGTCCGCATTGGCATCGCCGACCTCGACCATGCCGCGAATGCCGTTGATGGGCGTGCGCAGATCGTGGCTCATGCGACGCAGAAACTCCGTCTTTGCCGAGTTGGCAGACGAGGCCTCACGCGCCGCCTTTGCCAGCTTGTCGCCATAGTCGCGCTCCTGCTGCAGCAAGTCCGTCAAACGTCGACGATCAGCGCGGCGACGCACCGTCACAACAACGGCTATAACACCGCCGTAGAGCACCAGCACGCCGGCGGCAACAGCCGCGGCGACCTCAAAGTAGCGCTGCGCCGAGGCATAGGTGTACACATAGAATTTGTGCGCTTTTCCAAATGTGCCCAAATACCACTCGCCGTCGGCGTTAACCAATCTGACCTTACCAGCCAGGCATCGATCCTTAATACCGTCGACAATGAAGACATCCGTCGCAGGCAGATCGAACACGCCCAATACGGTGGGTTCAACGGCATTGGTCGCAACGACCTTGCCGTCGCTTTCGATCACGATATTGCCGCTATCGATGGTTTCATAGCCATCAAGCAAGCTCTGCAGTTTGAGCGTATTGCTTGCAACTGCCTTCGCGCTCTGATGCCTTACTGCGACAACGATGCCCTCGTCATCCTGCCGGGTTACGCAGCCAATGTCTGCGACCGAATCATCCGAAAGCGTAATGCGGGCGGTATAGGACTTAAGCGGATGGGCTGCCACCTCCAGCACGGGTGCTTCCTTGAGATACGTAGCGAGCGACTCGTAGCCCACGCCATCCGTCGAGGACTCGGACACCAAATTGCCCGATGCGTCCGTCACGATCAGTGCACTCACGTTGAACTGGTCAGCATATTGCTCCAACATGGCGTTATCCACCGAACCGTCGCGCTCCATATCGCGCGCCGTCTCTCCTGCGATCTCCATAACGCGAATCAGGTTTTTGGTCGTATAGGCGCTATTGAATGCATCGTAGGAAAGGCTCTGCGTCGCCACGTAATCGACAACGTCGGCAAAGCGCTGCTCGGCTTGGGCCGTCGCGTAACCGTAGCTCATCATGCCGGCAACAACCGAGAGCGCTATCCCCAGCAGAGCGACAAGGAGCCATACCCCTGCCGAACGATTGCCCCGCTCCTGAGCGGCGTGGTCGGGTGCATCGATCATGACAGGCCCTCCATATTCAAAAATGGCGAAGGGTCATCAAAGTACTTTGACACCAGACGTTCCATGGTGCCATCGGCAAGCATTTCCTGGTAGGCATGAGTGAGCTTAACGTCGATGCCGCGCGTATCGTTGATATCGAAAGCGGTGCCCAAACCGACCTCTAGCAGCGGCTCATCCAGAATACGATACGTCACACCATAGTCTTTTTCGTAGGTGAGGAACGAGGACTCATGCGCGGCGATAGCGTCGACCAGGCCCTCGACGAGCGCCGGGTTCAGGTATGAACCGTCCGAAAAGCTGTAGAGTTCCTTGATCTGCGGAACGTTTTCATTTGTACGATTGAGCAAAATGTCCTCGGGCTTGGTGGTGGACTGGACCGCCACGACCTTATCCTCAAGATCCGCAAGCGTGTAGATATCGCTCTGGGGATCGACCGCGACCACCTGGCGGCTCGCAAGGTACGGGCCGGCCCAACGATACTCGTTTTCGCGACCCGTCATGCTAAAGCTGCCCATGACGCAATCGAGTTCGCCGCTCGCCAGCAGCTCGTTCTTCTTTTCCCAATCGATCAGCTGGTACTTTGGTTTGTAACCAATGCGGGCCAAAGCCTCGGTCAATATCTCAACATCCAGGCCAACGATATCGCCGTACTCGTCGGTATACACAAACGGTGGATAGAGGTCGCTGCCGACGTTGAGCGTCTTGAGGTCGTCGTCTTTGACCTGCGAGGCGTCCAGACCTTTTGATGCAGACGTCGAGGCTTCGCCATTACGCCCAGAACAGCCAGCTATCGCTACGACAAAGGCACTCGCCACCGCAAGCGCAACAAACAACGATATGGCAACCGAGCGACGGGGTCTTTTCATCGAGCTCCAGACGATCCTGTTTACAGACTAAAATGGTAAGAAATAATAGCAAACAAAACCACACAAGTGCCCAATGGTTACAGACGTTTTACCATGCGGGGCCTTCCAGCCGACTTGGCAGAAGGCCCCACATGCAGTGCTCACTTACCGTGCATTAAAAACGTAGCGGTCCAGGCGGTCGCACGCTTCCTTTACGCGCGAAAGCGGCAGCGCCAGATTCACGCGAATGTGGCAGGACCCGTGGAACGGACGGCCGTCCTGATACCCCACGCCCACGCGCGCCCCCTCGTCGAGCAGCCACTGAATATCGCGGCCATGCTCGCGGCACCACTCGGTGCAGTCCAGAAACACCATGTACGTGCCCTGCGGACGCGAATAAGACACGCCCTCAAAATGCTCGTCCACGTAATTGCAGAAGTACTCGATATTGCCGGCAAGCACCTGGTTGAGCTCGTCCAGCCACTCGTAGCCTTGCGGCTGGTAGGCACCGATAAGCGCGTGCATCGAGAGGACGTTCATCTCGTTGTAGTGAGTCTTGTTGGACACGGCACACACGCGGTCGCGCAGCGTCTCGTTGTAGATGATGTGGTAGCTGCCGACCAGACCCGCCAGGTTAAACGTCTTGCTCGGCGCATAGAGGGCAACCGTGCGCATGCGGGCATCCTCGCTCACCGACTGCGTCGGGATATGCTTGTGTCCCGGCAGGATGATATCGGACCAAATCTCGTCCGAGATCACCACGCAATCGTGCTGGCGATAGATGTCCATGGCGCGCTCGATTTCGTCACGCTCCCATACGCGCCCGCAGGGATTGTGCGGCGAGCAGAACACCGCGGCATGGATGTTGTTTTGGGCGAGTTTGCACTCCATGTCCTCAAAGTCCATGCGCCACACGCCCCGGTTGTCGAGTTTAAGCGGGCTGTGGACAATGCGATAGCCCGCGGCCTCGATGGACTTGGTAAAGCCGATGTAGGTGGGGCTGTGGACCAGCACCGCATCGCCCGGCTGGACATACGCGCGCAGCGTCGACACGACGCCGCCCAGCACGCCGTTTTCGTAGCCGATATGTTCAGGGCTCAAACCTTCGACGCCATTGCGGCGATTCTGCCATTCGATGATGCGATCGAAGTACTCAGCGCGCGGGTTAAAGTAGCCAAACATGGGGTGCTGGGCACGCTGAATGATGTGTTCCTGGACCGTGGGCACCGTGGCAAAATTCATGTCGGCCACCCACATGGGGATGCGGTCGAAGCCCTCGTCGGGTGCGTTCGGAGCCATACCGGGGATCTCGCCCCAAGAGTCAACGGCGATGGAGTCCATGCCGTGGCGGTCGATGATTGAAGTGAAGTCGTATTTCATGCTGGACCCCCGTGCAAAGTAGACTGTTTCGATAGGCGCTATTGTCCACCAGCACGGGCGGTTTTGGCGCGGGGTTTGGCGCTTAATTTGACGGGTGCGGGCGAATGACTGGTTAGTCTCGCGCGTCGTTGACGGCGACTACGGTTAGCTGGGTTTCATCGACCGTAAACGATATGTCGAGCCCGGCGAAGGCAAGATGATAGACGCGGTTTGGCTCGTGCTTGCTGCCCGCGCGGCGCGGATCTTGGCGAAGGACCTCGACCAAGCCGGGGAGCTTTGCGGGCGAGACCATATCCTGCAGCGCCTGCGGAAACTCAACATCGAGCTCTTGCCACGGAGCATCCTCAATCCAGCCGCCCGTTGCATCCGGGTGGCAGTCCGCAAACGGAATGTAGGGCTTAATGTCGTAGATGGGCGTGCCGTCGCGCAGGTCGGCCCCCAACACATGGATGATGGGACCATCGTCGGTAAGCTCCACGCGGTCGAGCTTGACGCAGGTGAGCCCAATGGAATTAGGGCGAAACGGACTGCGCGTGGCAAAGACGCCCACACGCTCGGCTCCACCCAGGCGCGGCGGACGCACAGTTTTCGACCATTTTGCGTTGGTGCCGGACCTGTCCTGCGTTTTGGCATCGGCGGCTATGTCCTTAGCCGTGCCGCCGGGCGTTCCGTTTTCGAAGCGCCACAGCAGCCACAGGTAAGAGAAGGAGTCCAGACCCTCAACCGCTGCGTTGGAGGCAAATTCCGGCTCAAAAACGATGCGTCCCTGCAGATGAGGCGCCAAAAAGCTGTTGCGCGGGATGCCGAACTTCTGCGGCAGGTCGGTATGTATGTGTGCAATAGGTTCCATGCCGGTCATTGTACGGCATGGAGGCGTGGGGCGTTGCGTGCAATTCTTCGCCGCGGTCCCCCGCCGTGCAACCAACGGTTGCTTGGAAGGGCGTCTGCCGCCGCGTATGCTTAAGCCATCAACCAGCAGAAAGGAGCCGCTATGGCCTTTGCAGAAAAGCTCATTGCCATCCGTCGCGCCCATCACCTTACCCAAGAGCAGCTCGCCGCCAAACTCTTTGTCACGCGCCAAGCCGTCAGCCGTTGGGAGCGCGACGAGGTCACCCCGGGCATCGACATGATGAAGCTCATTGCCGCCGTAACCGGCGAGCCACTGTCCCACCTGCTCGAAATGCCCGAGCATTATTGCCAGAGCTGCGGCATGATACTCACGCCCGGCGACTGCGGCACCGATGCCACGGGCGCCACGACCGAACATTACTGCAAGTGGTGCTACGACCACGGCCAGTACACCTACGACACCACGATGGAGGCAATGATCGAGGACTGTGCCCCACGGCTAGCACAAAACACAGGTATGTCGCTCGACGAAGCCGTCTCGCTCATGGGCGCCGTCCTGCCGCAACTGGAGCGCTGGCGCACCGTGCAGGAAAACGAGGAACGCTACGGCGCCGAGGCTCGGGCTCGCTATGGCAATGAGGCTATCGATGCAGCAAACGAAACGTTACTGGATATGGATCCTCAGACATGGAACGACATGAAGGAACTTGAACGCGCTGTTCTGGGCCAGCTTTCGATTGCCATGGGCATTGGCGACCCAGAGAGCAACGAGGCCCACAAACTTGTCGCAATGCACCGTCGATGGATTGCCCTTAACTGGGGACACGAGCCCCAAGACGAAGCATACCTGGGCCTCGCCCACGGCTATCTTGCCGACCAGCGCTTTGTTGACTACTACGACAAGCCCTGCGGCACCGGAGCCACGGCGTTTCTGGTCCAGGCCATCGAGTCGTCGTTGACGCGCGCATAGACCGCGGCTGCTTTGGGTATTTCAATCGAAACCTCAACCGATTGGAGACCCATGGCTACTAATCATGAGCTCACGCTGTACGTTATGACCGGCTGCCCGTATTGCATAAAAGTCAAACGATTCCTTGCCGATAACGGTGTGACCATCCCCGAGCGCAATATCTCGACCGATACCGAAGCCGAGCAGACACTCATCGCCGTCGGCGGAAAACGCCAGGTTCCCTGCCTGTTCATCGACGGCAAACCACTCTACGAATCGAGCGACATCATCGCATGGCTGCAGGAGAATCTGCTCTAGTACGCACGCTCTGTCCGTCCAGGGCCCCAGCCCATACGACCCAAACATGTACACCAGCATCCAAAGTCGACATTTTTCGACATCTTTGGATGCTGGCGTACAGCTTTTGGGTAGTCATGGACGCTCTTAGCCGGCTAATTGTTTGAGGCGACCTTTGGATTATGGCTGTTTGACGCCTCTGGAAAGGTTTCCGAGAGGGCTGTGGTCAAAAAAGGGCAAATATGAGTACTGCTACCTGTTTAGTAGCAGCGATTTTGATCACTTCAGGAACTATTCAACGTTCCATACGTCCGTAGACGACGCTATTTCTCCTCATATGTTCAATAAAAGTAGCTCCTAATGGGAACAAGTCTCATCAGGAGCTACTATTTATAGCAAAATAAATGCAACTATAATGGCAACAGTACTCATATTTGCCCTTTTTTGACCACGACCCTCCAGAATAGCCGCTGAGGACGACACTAAATGACAAAATCCGACACTTGGACGTTCTTATATGACTAGCCATTGAAGGACACCTAACGACTACTCCCATTCGCGACACACTGTGTCGCGAATTAAGCTGGTCCCATTATCGAAGACCAGTGAGAGCTCCTGCTCAGAATCTCGATAGCTTAATAAAGCGCTCCCCTCCGGAAGTTCAATGAGCATCCAAATTCCAGGCTGAAAAGCAAAGGAGTATCGAAACCGTCAATGCTCATTTCCTATCGAACACGCGGGTCAAAACAAGCTAATTAGCCTGATAAACTGTTTGTATTTTTGTCTACAAAACTGTATACAAAAAGAGTATCCGTTGACCTCTGCTCGACATTATGCCGATCGATAGGAGGCGCTATGGACGCTAAGCAGCTCGAAAAGATGATGGGGTTTGCTCCCGGAGAGTTGGAGAAAGCCGCGGAGGCATACGAAAAAGATGAGTGGCCGAAGGGTCGCACCATCAAGCTGGGAAGGCCGTCGATCTCCGATGAGCCAAGCGTTGTTTTATCGGCACGTGTGGGTGAGTCTGTTCTTGATGCGTTTGACGCAAAAGCAAAGCGCCATGGGCAAACACGCACGGAGCGACTCAGGGAGCTCATCACGCTCGATGCGATGATTGCCTAGTCACCCTCCGAACCCAAACATGTACGCCAGCATCCAAAGTCGACATTTTTCGACATCTTTGGATGCTGACGTACAGTTTTTGCGGGTAGTCATCGGGGACGTTCTTAAATGACTAGTCGCTAAAGAACGTCCCCGATGACTAACTAGCCGCGGAAGCGAGCTATGGGTGCGAGTGGCTGCTCGCGAAAGACACGATCGACGGCGGCGCGGTATTCGTCGACCTTTTTAGTCTTGCGTACGAGTTTATGAACGGTAGCGGGGTCAGCGAAGGCGCACTTGGCGTAGAACCACCACTCCTTCATACGAAAGACCGCGTTACCGCCAATCTCTTCTGCATATGCCGCAAACAGCGTGTCGTGGAAGCGCTGCAGCTCAGCAGCCGTTGCAGCAGGGCCGCCCTTGACCATGCGAGCCAGAGCGGGGTTCGCGAGCAGGCCACGCCCCAACATCACATGGCGCGTGCCGGGATAGGCCTCCACCAGCGCGTCCATATCCTCAAGATCAAAAATGTCACCGTTATAGGCCACGGGGAACGGCGCACGCTCCAGAGTCTCGCCATAGAACTCCTTGCGCGGCGAGCCCGTATAGCGGTCCTTTTGCACACGCGGATGCACGATTAGCTCTGCCAGCGGCATGCGGCAATACAGATCGAGCACGCGCTCATACTCGTCGTCGTCCTCGAGCCCCAGCCTAGTTTTGACCGATACCGGCAACGGCGACCGCTCGCACACATCGCTCAAGAACACCTCGAGCTCGTCCAAGTTGCGCAAGAAACCCGATCCTTTGCCCTTGGCGACAACCGTTCCCGAGGGGCAGCCAAGGTTAAGATTGACCTCACGGTATCCCATGTCGGCGAGCACCTGTGCCGCCCACACAAACTCGTCCGCGTTCTTGGACATGAGCTGGGGCACTACGTTGAGCCCCTGGTTGTTGGCAGGATCGATCTCCTTAAACGCCTTGCCGCCAAAGCGGTTTCCCACCCGCGGCGGCGGCAAAAACGGCGTGTAATAGCAATCGAGTGCACCGAAGCACTCCGCATGCACGCGACGGAACACATGCCCGGTAATCCCCTCCATAGGGGCCAACGATAGAATCATCTTCTCTTCTCTCATATCAACGAACGTGGCAAAGGGACTGCCCCTTTGTCACATTATTCGGAGCGCAAGGCCTCCACGGGATCCTTCCTGGACGCGCTACGGGCCGGCAGCAGGCCAGCGACAACCGTCAGCAGCACCGAAATTGCAATGAGCACCAGCGCATCCTGCACGGGCAGGCTCATCAGATTGGGTACCTGTTTGGCAGTAAGCGCCCAGGCATTAACCGGAAAGCTCACGGCCACCACGACGACAACAGCGAAGACGCCGGCAATGAGGCCCTCGATAAAGGTCTCGGCATTGAATACGTTGGCCACATTACGCTTCGACGCGCCGATCGCACGCAGGATGCCAATCTCCTTTTTGCGTTCCAGCACGCTGATGTAGGTGATGATGCCGATCATGATGGAGCTCACCACCAGGCTGATACTCACGAATGCGATGAGCACCAAGCTGATGGTGTTCACGATGTCGGTCACCGAGCCCATGATGATGCCCATGTAGTCGGTGTATGAGATTGCCTGTTCATCGTGGCCAGAGGCTTTGACCTGCTTGTTGTACGCGTCGATGTGATCGAGCACGCGCTCCTTGGCCTCAAAGTCGCGCGGGAAAATCTTGACCGAGATGGGGTCTGCCTCGTCCGCATAGCCCAACGTGGTCAGATTGTTGTCGTAGGTGAGCTTCGACGCCTTGGCATAGCTCATCATGAGCGAACTCAGGTCCTCAGCGTCCATGTTGAAGTGGATGGCACGAGCAAAGGCGCTCGCATCCACACGCATAGCGCTCGCCAAGTTGGCAAAACTCGATGACATCTGCATCGCCATCTGGCCCATGAGCCCTGCCGCGCCTGCCTTGAGCTGAGCTGACACCGTCGCCGCAATCTGATCGCTGATCGACTTCATCACCTGATCCATAGCCTGCTGCAGATACGGAGCCAGCTGCTTTTGGACATAGTCGGTCATCGCCTGCTGGAGACGCTCTGCTAGGGCATCGCCGCCGAGGGCCTTGAGCTGAGCTAGGCATTGCTGGGCTGCGGCATCATTCTCAAGATACGTCGAGAATGCGGCAGAGAGCTTTGACGCGTCCTTAAGATCTTCGGGCGACAGCGCCTTAAACTGATCAGACTGCAAAAAGCCCTCAAACAGCTGGTTGGCTAGTGTTCCCACCTGCTGCATTTGCTCGGGCGTGAGTTCCAGACCGTCAAAGATACCCGAGAAATCTGGGGTTGGCGCTTTTGCCATGATGTCGCTGAAGTCGATGTCCTTGCCAACGCCCGAAAGGTCAATGTCCAGCCCCGACAGATCGATGCCAGAAAGGTCCATACCGCCGGCCGCACCCGAGAGCGCAGATGTATCGAACGAAAACGCGCTCTTGAGCGCTGCCTCGTCCACACTGAACATGCTGCCCAGATCCACGCCTTGCTTGGCCTCGCCTTGCAGTTCGTCGAAGGTTTTGCCCGTAAAGACATCCGTCTCGGGGTGGGCGAGTTGCTCCTGCACAATCTGCGAATCGGCGGCGCGCTCCATAAGCTGGCGAGTCAGCGCATGCGTATAGGCAATGCCCGGAGACAATGCACTCGCATTGGCCGTCTCGTTAGGTCGCACCACGCCCACAATGTGCACGTCAATACCGTCGGCAACCTTGGCGGCCATAAAGTCGGCGTCGCCAGACATGTCGGTCCACATGCCGGTCTCTTCGTTTTTGCGATAGGCATCGGCCGGCGACAACACCTTAAACGTCGTGGACAACGCATCGTCGTAGGTAAAGTCGGTGCCAGTCTCGGGCGTTTCGACCCCACCGTCAGCCGTCATAGCGCTGTTAACCAGATCGTTGAGCTCATCGATATCCAGCGCGCCGATGCTGTAGAGCGTATAGTCGCCCACCGTGCCGCGGCTCGAAAGCACCATTACGGCTTCGTCGGCAGACGTGGGCCAATGACCGGCGACGACATCGTACTGGCTGTCGAGCAGGCTCTGGTCGTCAATCATCTCGTTAAAGACCGAGGTTCCCATGGATTCCATGCTCACCGTTGCCGCCGAGCTCGCGCCTCCGCTCATTGCCTCGGTCATAGCATTGGGAACAAGCCGGACGGGCTTCTCATCGCCCTTACCCGCACGATAGACAACCGGCGTCACGCCGTAGCCGTACTGGATGGCGTTGACCTCTTTGTCGATACCGTCGCCACCGGCATCGAGCCATGCCTTAAAGCTCGTCATATCGTTGGACTTAACGCTCGCAAACATATCCTTTACGGCCGTAACCACAGGAATCTTATCGGTTCCCTTGGCCTTGCCGCCGGCACTGTCGTCGGACGAATCCACGTTTTCAGTCGAGTCATCATCCGCAGCCCCCTGTCCGCCCATCATGGACGACAGGTCGTAATCCTGCTTGGAAATGGTGAGTGGGTAGCTCGAGAGCGTATCCTCCTCGACCTTTTTGATGTAGCCGTTTACGCCATTGGACAGCGCCAGAATCGCCGCAATACCGATAATGCCAATCGAGCCCGCAAAGGCCGTCATGGCCGTACGGCCCTTTTTGGTCATAAGGTTGCGGGCAGAAAGCCCCAGCGCCGTCACAAAGCTCATCGAGGTCTTGCGTGTAGGCTTGGCCTCGCGGCGCGTGGCGTCGGCGACATCAAAAGGGTCGGAATCGTCGGTGATCTTGCCGTCCGCCAGGTTAACAATGCGCGTGGCGTACTGGTACGCCAGCTCGGGATTGTGCGTGACCATGATGACCAGGCGGTCGCGCGCCACGTCCTTGAGCAGGTCCATGACCTGTACGGATGTCGTTGAATCCAAAGCGCCGGTCGGCTCGTCTGCCAGCACAATCTCGGGATCATTAATCAGGGCGCGGGCGATGGCCACGCGCTGCATCTGCCCGCCCGAAAGCTGGCTCGGGCGCTTGTTAACGTGCTCGCCCAAGCCGACTTTCTCCAACGCCTCGCGCGCACGCTGGCGACGCTCGGCATGCCCCACGCCCGTGAGCGTGAGCGCCAGCTCCACGTTTTCCAAAATGGTCTGATGCGGAATGAGGTTATAGCTTTGGAACACAAAGCCGATGCGGTTGTTGCGGTAGGCATCCCAATCGCGATCGTGAAAGTCTTTGGTCGAAATACCGTCGATCAGCAGGTCGCCAGAATCGAAATGATCGAGCCCACCGATAACGTTGAGCATCGTAGTTTTACCCGACCCCGAAGGTCCCAGAATGGCCACGAACTCGTTATCGCGAAAAGCCAGGCTCACGTTATCGAGCGCCACCTGCGTAAACGACTGCGTGACGTACCTTTTGCAAATACCTTTGAGCTCCAACATGGACGGCAACCTCTCCCACGCGGACGCACTCGCCCACTCTCCCCCGCCGTTCGTATTCGACGCGTTTGTCCTACTCTATCCCCATTTTTGCCGGAGCCAGTGAGGAATGTAACGAACCGCGCCAAAAAACGAACGGGATGGTGCCCAAAAGAAGAGGTCCCGAGCGGGACCTCAAAATGGTGGAGATTATCTTGAAAGGCAGCAGACTACTTCGCACAGCGACACACGATCCTCGCTATGCTTTACGCGGTTTTTACTGCTCGCTATTCGCAATCGCCTGGTCGATAAGCTTGTCGAGTGCTGCGCGCTGCTCGGCGGAGCTGATGGCTCCCACGATTGGATCCCCTACGATGTTGCCATTCTGATCGATGACATACGTTGTCGGGAACGAGAACAAATTTGACGTAAACTTACCGGCCTCGCTATCCGACTTGAACCAGATGTTCTTATATGTCACGCCCTTCTTGCTCAGCACGTCCTTGGCATCTGCAATCTCGCCCTTGTTGCCATCGAGCGTAAAGGAATTGACGCCCACGACCTGGCCGCCCTTCTCGGCAAGCTCCTGATTCAGTTTCTCAAGATCGCCCAACTCACCCACGCACGGCTTGCAAGTGGTGAACCAGAAGTTCATGACGGTAACCTTGTTCTTAGAGAACAGCTCGTCGCTGCTCACGTCGTTGCCGTCCAGGTCCTTGCCCGTAAAGCTGGGGAACTTCGTCGCCTCGCTCGAAGC
>CABRDE010000041.1:0-4685 GCA_902469665.1 uncultured Collinsella sp.
CGGCTGAATTAGACACTCACCATTGTCGGCCTAATCCGCGGTCTTTCATGCAGCAGGGGCTCTCAATGTTTTTATGTCCTGCTCATATCGTCTGTACCGGCAGTTTGGGACACTCCTTGCTTCAAGAGGCTGGCGTGCGTCAACCTATTCTCGTTGCAGTAAAAAAATCGCCCCGTTCTTGGTTGAGGACGGGGCGATTCGTCTTTTGGACTTGTGCAGCCAGGCTTATGCAAAGCGGGCGACGAGCTCCTGGAGCACGTCGGTCATCTTGACGAGCGAACTGACCGGGACGAACTCGTTGACGCCGTGGTAGCAATAGCCGCCGGTGGAAAGGTTGGGGCAGGGCAGACCGCGGAACGACAGCTGAGCGCCGTCGGTGCCGCCGCGAATCGGCAGCACTTGGGGCTCAACGCCGCAGGCAAGGTAGGCTTCCTTGGCAACATCAATAAGCTCGGGATAGTCACGAACGATCTCGGCCATATTTCGATACTGCTGCTTAATCTCGACCGTCACGCGCTCCTCACCCAGACGCTGGTTGAGCATCGAGGCGGCGGCATCAACAAGGTCGAGTTTCTGCTGGAACTTGGCGGCGTCATGGTCGCGGACGATATAGCGCGCTGTGGCGTGATCGACGGTCGCAGATACACCCTCAAGGTGATAAAAGCCCTCGTAGCCTTCCGTATACTCCGGGCGCTGCACGTAGGGGAGCAACGCGTTGAAGTCACAGAACAGATTGCCTGCGTTGACCATACGGCCCTTAGCGTCGCCCGGGTGGATGGACTGGCCCTCAAAGCGGACGGTCGCCTCGGCGGCGTTAAAGCACTCCCACTCCAGCTCGCCGATGGGGCCGCCGTCGACCGTGTAGGCGTACTTGCAGCCAAAGGTATCGATATCCAACAGCTCGGCTCCGTGGCCGATCTCCTCGTCAGGGCAGAAGCAAATGCCGAGTGCGGGATGGGGCAGAGAAGGGTCCTGAGCGATACGCGCGACAAGCGACATGATCTCGGCGACGCCTGCCTTGTCGTCCGCGCCCAGCAGCGTGGTGCCATCGCTGCAGACCAGGTCCTCACCCGCGAGGTCATTCAGGGCGGGAAGCTTGGCGGTACTCATGGCAACGGGCTTACCGTCAACCGTGCCGCAGACCAGGTCGCCGCCTTCGTAGTGTACGATGTGCGGCTTCACGCCGGCGCCCGGTGCAACTTCGGTGGTGTCGAGATGGGCGATCAGGCCCAGGGCGGGCTTGTCCTCAGCGCCCGCACTTGCGGGGATATGCGCGCAGACATAGGCGTGCTCGGTCACGTGGGCATCTTCCGCACCAAGCTCGCGCAGCTCTTCAGCCAGCACGTTGGCAAGGTCAAACTGAACGGCGCTCGAGGGTACCTGGTCGCAGTTTGCATCCTCGGACTGCGTGTTGATCTGGACGTAGCGCAAAAAGCGTTCGAGGACATCGGGGCTCGTGGTGGTGTTTTCCATAAAGACCGCTCCAATCTTGGTCGTCGTGTGCAACAAGAACTCTAGCACGGTATGCCACGGCATACCACGACGCTTGGATGGGGTAGAATCAGCCATTGAATGCAGAAGGGACGGAAGATCATGGATACGACAAATAGCTCGCGCGAACTACATCTGACGGTGGCGAACGAAGACTACTTGGAGTGCATGGTTCGCATTGAAAGCGAAGAGGGGGAAACCAACGGCGTGCGATCGGTCGACATCGCGCAGCGCCTTGGCGTCTCCAAGGCATCGGTCAATAAAGCGGTTTCGGCGCTCAAGGCATCCGAGCTTGTCGAGCAATCGCACTACGGCAAGGTAATCCTGACCGATCGCGGTCGCGAGGTTGGCACGGCTATCTGGTACCGTCATCGCCTCATCCGCACGTTTTTGGTTCAGGAGCTCGGTGTCGAATTTGAGCGAGCCGATTCCGAGGCCTGCATGATGGAGCATGCGCTATCCGAGGACACGATGAGCCGCTGGCTCGCCTATCTCGAAAAGCAGGGAATCAGCGTCGAGGAATAGCGGGATATATATGGATACGAGTTATTACAACCGCTTTGGTGCCGAGGAACTTACGCGCCGCTTGTCGAGCGAGACCTTGTTGGCGCAGGGCCCCATGGGCAGTGTTCTGTTGAGTGAGTACGATGCCGCCGACATTCCACCGGCGTTTTGGAATCTGGCAGAGCCGCAGACCGTTTCTCGTATCCATCGCTTGTATGTCGCCGCCGGCGCGCAGGTGCTCATTACCAACACCTTTCAGGCATCGAGCTATGCCCTCAAGCACGACCAGATTGCGCCGTCCGTGGCGGAGGTCAATCGCGGGGCCGTCGACGATGCCCGCCAGGCGCACCCTCAGCTGCTGCTAGGCTCGATGGGCCCGATCGGTATTGAGTGGTTTGCCGAGGACTCTGCCGAGTATCGTGAAATCCGAGGCATTGCGCGCGAACAGGCGCACGCCTTGCTCAATGCCGGCGTTGACGGTCTGCTGATCGAGACGGTGACGTCTATCCGTAATTTGCAGCCCATACTTGCCGGCGCTCGAGATGCCGCCGACGGCATGCCTGTTCTGGTGAGTTTTGTCGTTGACGATAAAGGCGACCTGTTGGGCGATGGCCTCAACATCGAGGCAGCCGTTTTGTACGCCGAAAAACACGGCGCAAACTCGGTTGGTGTTAATTGCTGTTCGCTTGCGGCCGCGAACGCGGCGGTGCCCAGGATGGTTGCATCGGCGACTACTCCCGTCACGGTGCGTCCCAACGTAGGCGATCCGGTCCAGACTCAGGATGGCCCCGTATGGCACGAGAACCCCGAAGCTTTCGCGCGCGCATGCATCGAATGGAGACATGCCGGTGCCGCAATGGTGGGCAGTTGCTGTGGAACCACGGCAATCACTACGGCCGCGATGGCCGAGGCGCTCGATATATAAAGGGCAAAACCGCTCCATACGAGGCGTTTTTTTATTGCTTGCATGTCCTCGGCAGCATTTGCCCAAATGGTGAATGCTGGTGCCGGCAGGTTGCCGAGTGCATGTTGCGGGTATACCCCATGCGTACCATGATCCAAACACTGTGAGGTGTCTGCGCGTGTGCGCGATAATTCATTTTGGAACTGACGGTTGGCGCGCTCGCGTCGATGAGGACTTCACTGCCGATAACGTTGCCCGTATCGCCGATGCCGTCGGCGAGTTGTGGCAAAAGACCAATCCGGGCAAAACGGTATATATAGGGTTCGACACCCGGCCCCTGGCGCGCGAGTTCGCTGAGCTTGCGGCGGGCGTGCTAGCAGCGCACGGGCTAGACGCCGTGCTCGCTTCGCGACCTGTCCCGACCCCTGTCCTTACGTGGGCGGCGGCTTATGACGGTGAAGCGTGCGGCGCGCTCATGGTGACGGGGTCCCATCATCCGCAGGGCTATCTGTGCCTCAAGATTCGCATGGGTGACGGCTCGACCGCCAACCAGGATGTCATCGAAGAGCTCGAAGAGACTATGGCTCCCGAGCCAATGGGGATCGAGGGGCAATATCGCACCGCGGATATCATTCCTGACTATATGCAGGCGGTGGCATCGTTTGTCGATGCCGAAGCCATCCGCGCCGCGCACTTGCGCGTGGTTGTCGATCCCATGGGCGGCGCAGCCCAGGGCTATCTAGCCGACTTGCTGCGCGAGCTTGGCGTCGAGGCGCATGAGATTCACGCCGGACAGGCGTCTGATCAAGAAGATATCTGCCCCGACCCCGTTGAGCCTTGGGTGGACACTTGCGAGCGTACGGTTATCGAGGACGGAGCTTGCGCTGGCCTGGTGACCGACGGCGACGCCGACCGTATCGGCGCGGTTGACGAGCGCGGCAGATATATACATCCGCATCAGATCATGGCGCTCGTTTTGGGCGACTTGGTTCAATTTCGTAATTTGGAGGGGCGCGTCGTCGTCAATCTTTCATGCTCGACGCTCGTGCGTCGCATTGCCGAGGCGCTTGGCTGCCGCGTGACCGTCAAACCAGTCGGTTTCAAATATATAGCGGCGGAGATGAAGAAGGGCGGCGTCCTCATGGGCGGCGAAGAAGCCGGTGGTATCGGCATCGCCGCGCATATGCCCGAGCGCGATGGAATCCTCGCCTGTCTGATTCTGTGTGAGCTTATGGCAAAGACGGACGCGCCTTTGGGCGTTCTGGTCGACCAACTCGAGGACAGTTTTGGTAAGACGAGTTACGGTCGACGCGATTTGCGCCTTGAGGCCGAAGATGCCGAAACGTTACGAACCCTGCTGCCGGGCGTAAACCCCAAGTCGATTTGTGGCAAGGTGCCACAAAACGTTAGTCATATGGACGGCTTGCGTCTGTCATTCGAGGATGACACGTGGCTGCTGGTCCGTCCTAGCGGGACCGAACCGGTGGTGCGCGTCTACGCCGAGGGGTTCTCGGTGGAAGAACGTGATGAGTTGCTCGATGCTGGCTGTGCTTTAGCTAGGGGGACGTATCCGCTTTAACCATGAGACTGCCTTATATAAAGAGATGCTCGGCGAGCGGTAGTTAACGGCTGGCAAACGTTAGTCGGATCACAAGATGTGTAGGAAATGTGTACGCCCAGATTCCCGCCCGCGGGGCCCCTCCGGTCTGGCAATATATCTCCTTGCCGCGCGGCCCGGTGCAACCGGGAACCAGCGCAGGCGTGCACCTTGAGAACCGGATACTGC
>CABRDE010000042.1:0-127102 GCA_902469665.1 uncultured Collinsella sp.
CCTCGACCGAGGTTCGAATCCATGCGGTGTTGCCATAAAAGAAAAGCCCCCGTTGCCGGAGGCTTTAAGTTCGATTGGTGCGGCGTATAGGATTCGAACCTATGACGTTCTGATTCGTAGTCAGACCCTCTATCCAGCTGAGGTAACGCCGCAGCGCAAGACATATAAAACCACTTTAGCTTATTGGAGTCAAGCACAATCTCAAACTTTTTTGTGGAACGCAGTTTTGTCATGCTGCTCCGCATATACCGCCGTTCCCCGTACGATCGATTGGCTTTTCGATCACGTCGAACTTGGCATCAAGTTCCCTCAGGAGCGATCTCACCCGCTGGGCGCAATCATAATCGGCAAACGAGATGCTCAGCATGCGCGCGACCTGGTTGGAAGTCCCAACTCCATAGAAGTGCTCCAGCGCCACAAGCCCCTCGTGCGTCACAAAGGTCTCGACCACATGCGGCGACTCCTCAAAGCACCATTGGGTCAACGGACCCTCACTCGTCTGCCGAAGCACCAGGCCACCCATGCCAGACGGCTCACACGTTACAAGCAGGTACTCCCCGCCCTCGTCGCTCTCAAACAAAACCACCCGATCATCAAACAGCTCCATCGCGTCCCCTTTCTCTCGCTCTTATTTAGCAAAAGCATAGCAGGTAGATGGCTGTATACAGAACAGTTGTTCGTGTGTTTTCTATTGAGCTGTCCGCACGGCATGGTATGGACCTACGCACGAAATAGGGCGCCCCCGAAGGAGCGCCCTTGCATATCCCCTATGCAGGCAAGTTACGCGACCGGCTCGATCTTCTCGAGGCCGCCCATGTAAGGACGCAGAACCTCGGGAATCGTGATGGTGCCGTCGGCGTTCTGGTAGTTCTCCAGAATGGCGGCCATGGTGCGGCCGGCCGGCAGGCCGGAACCATTGAGGGTGTGCAGGTAGCGCGAACCCTTGAAGTTCTCGGGGTCGCGATACTTGATGTTGGCGCGGCGAGCCTGGAAGTCACCGCAGTTGGAGCAGGAGCTGATCTCCTTGTAGGCGTTGTAGCTCGGCAGCCAAACCTCGACGTCGTAGGTCTGACGGGCAGAGAAGCCCAAGTCGCCGGTGCACAGGCTAATCACGCGATACGGAAGGCCCAGCTGCTGCAGCAGGTACTCGGCCTCGGCGGTCATGCTCTCGAGCTCCTCGTCGGACTCCTCCGGCTTAGCGAACTTGACCATCTCGACCTTGTCGAACTCGTGCTGACGGATGATGCCGCGGGTGTCGCGACCGGCGGAACCGGCCTCCTCGCGGAAGCAGGGGGTGAAGGCGGTGTAGCGGCGCGGCAGGGTGTCGGCGTCGAGGACCTCGCCGGCGTGCAGGTTGGTGAGCACGACCTCGGCGGTGGGAATCAGGAAGTTGTCGCCCGAGACGTGGTAGGCGTCGTCCTCGAACTTGGGCAGCTGACCCGTGCCAAACATGGTCTGACGCTTGACGACGATGGGCGGCCACCACTCCTTAAAACCACGGCTGGTGTGCGTATCGAGGAAGAAGTTGATGAGGGCGCGCTCCAGGCGGGCGCCAGCGCCACCGAGAACGGTAAAACGGCTGCCGGAGAGCTTGTTGCCGCGCTCGAAGTCGAGGATGTCCAGATCGGTGCCCAGATCCCAATGCGGCTTAAAGTCGAAGTCGAACTCGCGCGGGGTGCCCCAACGACGGCGCTCAATATTCTCGTCCTCGTCCTTGCCGTACGGCGTGGCCTCGCAAGGAATGTTGGGCAGGTGAGCCATGAAGTCGTACTGCTCCTGCTCGAGAGCGGTACGGCGCTCGGCCAGACCGTCAATCTTCTCGTTGACGGCGCGCACGGCCTCCTTGGCGGCCTCGGCCTCGTCCTTCTTGCCCTCCTTCATCAGGGCGCCGATCTTCTTGGACTCGGCATTGCGCGTAGCCTGGAGCTCCTCGACCTCGGTGATGACGGCACGGCGCTCGTCGTCGAGCTCAAAGAACTTCTCGCGATCCCAAGACGTCTGGCGGTTAGCCATGGCGACATCGATGGCATCGGGGTTCTCGCGAACAAACTTGATATCAAGCATTAGATCCTCCGGCGATATACATTCCATTTAGGTTGCAACCTTGTACATGTATGGGCAAGTATATACTTATGAGCGTTTACGACCCAACTCAACTACGCAAGAAGGCACCCAATGGACGCAGTTTTTTCCTTTTTGTTTGGCACCCGCACCGGTTTTGCCATCCTTTTCGCCGGCGGCATCCTGTTATTTGCGATTCTTGCCTTTGTAATGGAGAAGCGTACCCATAAGATGTACGTCGACCGCGGACCCAAGTCCGAGGATGAGGAAGACAGCTTCTGGGACTAACCTGCCAAAAAGGGACAGGTTTATTTTGGTCTGTTTTATCTGGGCAAACGCAAGCGCCCCGCAACTGGAATTGAGCCAGTTGCGGGGCGCTTTTCGCTAAAAGGACAAAACCGCAGAAAACACCTGCCAAAAATAAACCCGTCTTTTTTTGGTCGGTTTTACTGGAGAGTTGCGTCGATTGCCTTGACCAGGGCGCTGCGCATGCCGGCGTCCTCGAGCGCAACGACGCCCTTGATGGTGGCACCACCGGGCGAGCATACGGCATCCTTCATCGCCGCAGGATGCTGGCCAGTTGCAAGCTGCAGCTTTGCCGTACCCAACACCATCTGGCTCACAATGCGATAGGCATCGGCACGCGGGATACCGTGCTTGACCGCCGCATCGCCCAGGGCCTCGATTGCCATAGCGACAAATGCCGGAGCGCAACCACCCACCGTGCCGCCCACAAACAGCAGGCTCGTATCGAGCTCGACCACCGCACCGAGCTTGCCAAGCAGATCAAGCACCACTGCGCTCTGCTCATCACTAAGCGTGGAAGCCTTCTCGCAAGCGATGACGCCCTCGCCCACCGAAACCGGTGTGTTGGGCACCGTCGAGATATGCGCGACGCCCGGCAGGACTTGCTCCCACTTGGCACTGTCCCAGGTCCAGGCAACCGACAGAACGACCTTTTTGGCAAGAGCATCCTTGAGCGGGGCGAATATCTTCTCGATCATGTACGGTTTGACCGCAGCGACCACGATATCGGATGCGGCGACAACCTCGGCGGCATCGTGGCAGGCGACCATGCCGCGCGCCTCGCAGCGCTCAACCAGTGCGTCGTAGCGACCCGCGCAGGCGCACATGTCGCTCGCAGCTACACCGGCAGCGATCCAGCCATCGGCCATAGCGCTCGCCATATTGCCAAAACCGACAAACCCAATCTTCATATCTCATAGTCCTCTCAGACACGCTCTTCAAAAACGAAAGCTATTGTCCCACGCCATTGTTTCGTATTGCCGACCTATTTGTGATACGGCTCGCCACGACTGATCTTGCAGGCACGGTAAATCTGCTCTAGCAGCACCACACGCGCCAGGTTATGCGGCAAGGTAATGCGTCCAAAGCTGAGCATCTCGTCGGCTCGTGCGCGCACGTCATCGCTCACGCCGTCCGATCCGCCAATCACAAAGGCGATGTCGCTGCTGCCTCGCAGCATAAGATCGTCGAGCCTCGCCGAAAACTCCTCGCTCGAGCGCTCTTTGCCCTCAATGGCCAGCAGGATCACATGCGCTCGAGACGGCAGGGCAGCAAGAATCGCCGCCCCCTCCTTGTCGCGCGCGGCATCCACGCCGCCCGCCTTAGCCGGGTCGATATCGGCCACCTCGCGGATATCCACCTTGGCATAGGCACCTAGGCGCTTGGTGTACTCAGCGCAGGCATCCTTCCAAAAGCGCTCTTTGAGCTTGCCAACACAAACGACGGTGTATTTCACGCGTGCCTACTCCTTTGACTCGTTCTGAACCTTACCGGCAGCCAGCATCTGCTCGAACATAGAGGCCGACTGCGAGAAGTCGCTCGGCAACACGACCGTCGAGGTTTTACCCGTGCGAGCGAACTCCGTCATCATCTCGGACCACTGCGTAAACATGAACAGTTGGTTGGCCTCGTCATTGCCGACACCCGTCTCCTGGATGATCTCGAGCGAATCTTTGATACCCAGCGCGATCGCCTTGCGCTGGTTGGCGATG
This sequence comes from uncultured Collinsella sp., assembly GCA_902469665.1. Taxonomy (GTDB): domain Bacteria; phylum Actinomycetota; class Coriobacteriia; order Coriobacteriales; family Coriobacteriaceae; genus Collinsella. The sequence goes on from CABRDE010000042.1 coordinate 4,080, forward strand.
CCTTCGCCCGCCTTTTCCATAGCCTCGGCCTCGGCGGTCGCCTCGGTGACGCGCTTGATGCGGTCTGCCTCGGCGAGCTCCTGTGCCGCAGCGCGCTTGCGCTGGGCGGCGTTGATGTCGTTCATGGAGTTCTCGACCTCGGTCGGCAGTGCGATTTTGGTGATGAGCGTCGACACGAGGGTGAAGCCGTAGGCGGCCATCTGCTCGGAAACGGTAGCGTTGACATCCTTGGCGATGTCATCCTTCTTGGCAAAGACCTCATCGAGTGTGTAGACGGGAATCGAAGAGCGTAGGGCGTCGGTGATGAAGTCACGCATCTGGTCGACGGGCTCCTGCAGCATGTAGTAGCTCTTGTAGATGCCCGAATCCGCCGGGCCAGCACCCATGTCATAGCTCACGTGGTACTGAGCAGAGACCTCAAGGCCGATGGTCACGTTGTCCTGGGTCTTAACGTCGATGCCAAAACCGTTTTTCATGGTGCGCAGACTCACCGTGGCGGCCTTGCGGTCGATCACGGGCACCTTCATGTGGAAGCCCGCGTTGACGATGCGGTTAAACTTGCCCAGACGCTCGATGATTACGGCATGCTGTTGTTCAACGACATAGCAGGCGTTGGGAAGCAGTAACAACAAAATGATGATGGGAATCAAAAGGCTGGTAAGGGCGGCGATGATACCGGACAACAGCATGGTCTCTCCTCTGATAGGCACACGTTGGCACTAGGATACCCGCACGAAGCAGCAACGTGACATCAACAAGAGGCCCATAACAAAAAAGCTCCCATTGCTGGGAGCTCTTTCAATCAATGGTGCGAGCAAAAGGACGTCCGCGTATCCGCTTCGCGGATTCGCACCGGCTTCGGCCGCCTGCCGGCGTCCTCGCCAGCTCGCTAAAAACGCTCCGCGTTTTCTTGGCGCTCGCTCCTTCGCAGGTTCAAGTCCCCGCGATGGGCCCAAAACAAAAAAGCCCCCATTGCTGGGAGCTTTTCAATCAATGGTGCGGGCGAAAGGACTTGAACCTTCATGGGGTTGCCCCCATACGGACCTGAACCGTACGCGTCTGCCAATTCCGCCACGCCCGCGTGCAGGAATTAGAATAACGGAGCGCCATCGCGAACGCAAGAACTATTTTTGAAAAAGTTTGCAGGCATTTTCCCAAGCTGCTCGCGCGATTGCCTCAGCATCCTCGCCGGTACGATCGACACGGTCGTTGACCAGCGTGTTTGCCGTAATGGAGATCATTGCGGGCTCGCATTCAAGACCGCGGATGGGCTCCGGAGCCATATACGGGCAATCCGTCTCGAACAAAATTCGATCGAGTGGGGTTGCCGCGAATGCCTCGCGCACGTCGTCGTTGCGCTTAAAGGTAGCCGCACCACCATAGGCGATATAGCAGCCCAGCTCCACAAAGCGCTCCATCGTGGCGCGGTCCTCGCCAAAGCAGTGCAGCACACAACCGGCCTGGGGCACGCCCACCTCACGAAGCACGTTGTAGGCGTCCACGTGCGAGGTACGCTCATGGTCCGTGTCCTCGTGGCGCAGATGCAGCTCCACCGGCACGTTACGGCACACGGCAAGCTCGAGCTGACGCGCCATGCAGTCAATCTGCACGTTATGGGGTGCCGGCGCGATATCGTCGTCATAGTCCATATGGTAGTCCAGGCCGATTTCGCCAATACCGGCGCATAAGGGGTCATCGAGTGCGGCAACGACCTGCGCGTGAACGTCGTCGGTATAGTCCGGCGCGCCATACGGATGCACGCCGGCAAGATACTTGATCTGCGGGATATCCTGCATCGGAAGAATCTCGCGCACCAGCCAGTCGCTATAGTCCGCCACGCTGCGCTTGTCGGCAATGGGGTCGAACATCGTCACCAACAGGTCGACGCCCGCGGCTTTGGCGCGCACGAGCGTCTCGGGCACATCCTTGCCCCAAAACGAAAGCAGATGTGCATGCGTGTCGGCAAGCGGCGCCAAGGGCACGGGACAAGCAACCGTCTTCTTTTTCTTGGTAAACGTCACGCGTTCGGCATTAGGCGTCATGGATTAGCTCCCGGGCCAGACGGACAAAGTCGGCAACATCGAGCGTCTCGGCGCGCGTGGTGGGTGCGATACCGCAAACCTCAAAAGCGGCATCGAGCACGTCCTTGGCAAAACCGTTGGCGCTCATGGAATTGCGGATGGTCTTGCGACGCTGGGCAAATGCAGCGTCGATCACACGAGCCACGAACTCGCGATCGAGCCCCTCGGGCACCACGCCGTCAACACGGTCGATACGCACGACGGCCGAGTCCACGTGCGGCGCTGGCATAAAGCAACACGGCGGCACCTCAAAGCGACCCGTCACCTGCGCATACAGGCCGAGCTTTGCCGTATAGCCGCCATAGGTCTTGTTGCCCGGCACTGCGGCAATGCGATCGGCAACCTCCTTTTGCACCATGACCACGGCACGCTTGAGCGCGGGCATCGTCTGAAAAAACTGCAAGATGATCGTCGCCGCCACGTTATAGGGCAAGTTCGCGACAAATACCGTCGGCTCACCGCCGGCGGCCTGCTCAATCTGCTCCGGCGTCACCTTAAGCGCGTCGCCCATGATAAAGCGGAAGTTGGCGTAGTCGGCGGCGTGAGCATCGAGCACCGGCTCGAGCTCGGGATCGGCCTCGATCGACGTGACGCACGCCGCCTCCTGCAACAGCGCAAGCGTGAGCGTACCAACGCCCGGACCAACCTCGAGCACGCGCTCATCGCCTGCAAGCTCGGCAAGCTCGCAAATGCGCTCAATTACATGGTTGTCGATCAGGAAATTCTGGCCCAGGCGATGCTTGGTCGCAAGGCCAAACTCCTCCAGCAGCTCCCTGGTGGCCGTGGGGTTTGCCAAAGGCGAAGTTGTCATGGTTGCCTCCTCAGCATGATGGCGGCGTCTTGAAACAAAAGGGCATGGACCGTGGCGGCCATGCCCTTACAGCTAAACAGCAAATTGCCGATATGGCGCGCTGCATCTTAGCCCAGACGCGGGAACAGCGGCTCGCCCTTCTCGACAGGCTGACCGCCGGCAAGCAGGCCCCAAGCGCAAATGCCCTTGAGGTCGTCGGTCGCGGCCTCGTCCTCGCAGGACAGGCGGCGCAGGGCCTCGGCAGAGGTCTGAGGCATGAGCGGCATCAGCAGGTGGGCGGCAATGCGGATGGCCTCGAGCAGGTTGTAGATCACAAACGCCAGCTCGTCAGCCTTGGCCTCGTCCTTGGCAAGTGCCCAAGGCTCGGAGTCCTCGATGTAGTGGTTGGCGGCATGGATGAGCTCCATGACCTCGTCCTTGGCTCCGCCGTAATCGAGCACGTCCATCTTGGCCATGTAGCGCTCGACCAGACCATCGGCGATCTTTGCCAGCGGGTTGTCGAACGCATCGAACGATGCGGGCTTGGCGGGCGCGCAACCATCAAAGTACTTGCCGCTCATGTTGAGCGAACGCGAGATAAGGTTGCCCCAGCTGTTGGCCAGGTCGGCGTTGTAGACCTGCTCCATGCGATCGAAGCTGATGGCACCGTCGGTACCGGGGACGACGTCGGTCATGAAGTAGTAGCGATAGCCCTCGACGCCCAACATGTCGATAACGTCCTGCGGAGCGATGGCGTTGCCGCGGCTCTTGGACATCTTCTCGGCCTTGCCGGTCTCGGCATTGCGCACGGTCAGGAAGCCGTGGGCAAAGACGTGCTCGGGCAGGGCCTCGCCGATGGCCATGAGCATGGCGGGCCAAATGACGCAGTGGAAGCGGATGATGTCCTTGCCCACGATGTGGAACTGCGCGGGCCAGCGATAGGCCAGCTCGGCACGCGCCTCGTCGGTGTCGACACCGTAGCCGACGGCCGTCATATAGTTGAGCAGCGCATCGAACCACACGTAGGTCACGTGACCCTCGTCAAACGGGACCTGAATGCCCCAGTCAAAGCTCGTGCGGCTCACGGAAAGGTCGTTGAGGCCGCCCTCGACAAAGCTACGCACCTCGTTCATGCGGAACGCAGGCTCGACAAAGTCGGGGTGCTCGTCGTAAAGCTTGAGCAGCTTGTCCTGGAAAGCGGAAAGCTTAAAGAAGTAGGACTCCTCCTGCACGCGCTCAAGCGGACGGTGGCAGTCGGGGCACAGGTGCTGGCCGACGCTGCCGTACTCCTCGTCGCCCTTCTGGACCTGCGTATCGGTGAAGTAGGTCTCGTCAGGCACGCAATACCAACCGTCGTAGCTGCCCTTATACAGGTAGCCGGACTCCTTCATGCGCTCCCACAGGTACTGCACGGCATGATGCTGGCGCGGCTCGGTGGTGCGGATGAAGTCGTCGTTGGAGATCTCGAGCTTGCTCCAAAGCTCCTTGAAGTGCGGAGCCTGGCTGTCGGTCCACTCCTGCGGCGTCATGTTGTGCTTGGCTGCGGCCTCGGCGACCTTCTCGCCGTGCTCGTCCATGCCGGTCAGGAACTTGACGTTATAGCCGGCGGAGCGACGATAACGGGCCTGAACGTCGGCGATGATGGTGGAATAAGCCGTGCCCAGGTGCGGATCGGCGTTGACGTAGTAGATGGGCGTCGTGATAAAGAACGAAGGCTTGCTTTGATCCATGGGGTTTGTCCTCCAGAAAAACGTTGCATACAGGGGATGATTCTAGCGCAAGGGCTGGATATCCTCCATCTATTGCATATCGAGCACCATGGCATAGACATCGCGCTTGCGGCGCGAATACTTCTGAGACAGGCGCTTGGCCACCGCAGACGCGGGCTCTCCCTCCTCGAGCGCGGCGCGGATATCCTCGCGCAGAGCCTCGTCGGGATCCGCTGCCGCGGCGCCAACCGGCACGATACCGGCCTCCTCATCCTCGCTCGGCGGCGCGATGACCAGTGCAATCTCGCCCTTTACCTCGCCACGAGCACGCAGCTCCTCGGCGAGCTGGACAGCTGGCCCGCGCAAGACCTCCTCGTGCAGCTTGGTGAGTTCGCGGCAGACGGCAACCTCACGTTGGGGAAAGACCTCCGCCACGGCCTCGAGCGTCGCCACGATGCGATGTGGAGACTCGTAGAAGATGAGTGCGCCGGGCACCACGGCAAGGCGCTGCAAACGGCGCACGCGGTCACCGTGCTTTCGGCCCAAAAAGCCCTCGAAGAAAAAATGCTCGCAGGGAATGCCGGACGAAACGAGCGCCGTGACACAAGCAGAGGGCCCGGGAATAACTTCTACGGGCACATCGGCCTCACGTGCCGCCTCGACCAGCGTCTGGCCGGGATCGGACACGCTCGGCATGCCGGCGTCCGAGGCAAAGGCGAGGGTCTCCCCCGCCAGCAGACGGTCGACCAGGCCGGCGGCGCGGCTGGCGATCACATTCTCGTCGCAACGGACAAGCGGCTTGGAAATGCCCAGGTGCATCAGCAGCTTTGACGTCACACGCGTGTCTTCGCAGCAGATGGCATCGGCGGCGGCAAACGCCTCGCCAACGCGCGGGGACAGGTCGCCCAGGTTGCCGATGGGCGTGCCGACCACATAGAGTTTGCCCGTATGGGCGCTGTTTTGCGTCATATCAACCTATTCAATCATGCCGCGCTCGAGCGTACCGAGCGCCGCGCGGGCGTCCCATGCTGCAATGCGCTTCTCGGTCTTCCACGTTTGGAAGAACCAACCGGCAGCCGGCGCAAACGAAGCCAGCTGATTGGCGATAAACACGCGCTCGTAGGCATTGCGGCCCTCGGGCGTAACCGACGAGTTGGCAAAGATCGCCGCGCCCGACCATTCGCCCACCAGCACGGGGAACCCAGTCGAAATCGCTTCTTTGAGCTCGCGCTTGTTGCGCGAAATCGCCGTCGTCAGCCCGCGGGGGCTCGTGATATCGAGCGCATACTCGTCACGGTAATGGTACAGGTGAAGGTCCATGTAGACGTTCTTGTACTTGGCGCCGCGCATAAAATGCTTCCACTCGCTGGGATGTCCCGAAGACGAAAAGACGACGATCTTATCCTCGGGCATATACGAACGGACGAGCTCGTAGGCATCGCGATAGAAATTGCGCAGGTAGTGGGCCGGAATGCCATCCGTCATGGCAAAGAGACTCTTGCGGACACTCATCTGCGGCGTATCCAGCAGCTCAATGCCCAGCAGGCTCTCGGCCTCGCCGTAACGCTCGGCCAAGCGCTCGAGCACGTCGAGTGCGACATGGCGGCCGTTAGTGGACGAATGCCACTCGGCAACAGCCTCCGGCGTGGCGGGCGAATCGTTGGAATCGCCCTGGCCACCGGGCACAGTTGCCAGGTCAAGCAGCACGCGGATGTCGTACTTGGCAGCCCACTCAATTGCACGGTCGATGTAGTCGACAACCGAGATGTAGGACGCATCGGACTCCTGCGAGCCAAAGGCATACCAGGGCACCGGCAGACGCACGGCGTTGAGGCCGATCTGCGCCATGCGACGGAAATCGTCCTCGCTCACAAACGTCTCGTAATGACGGCGCATGCGCTCGTTATAGGCGGCGGTGCCCATGGCCTCCTGCAGCTCGGCCGCGTTGGATGCACCGGTCGCCGCGTATAGCGACGGGGTCACCCAAGGCTCGGGAATAAACCAGCCAGAGAGATTAACGCCGAGTATCCTCTCCATCACTGCCCCCTTCGGATCGTGCAGGCCGAGCCTGCATCGTATTGCATAGGAAAAGTATCGTTTTGAGTATACCCGCGCGTGCGGACAGACGACCGAACGGTCTGTAAAGTGGCGCAAAAGCGGGAGGAATATCTGGGCGGGCCCGAGATGGCGCGCCGAGATGTACATATGCGCCGGAAGTAGGCGGCCGGAAAGCGCATCCCGTTTTTCGCAAAAGACTGGGATGCATTTTCCGTTCGAGGCCTCAATCGGAAAATGCATCCCGTTCTGAGCGCGAGATCTGGGACGCAGTTTCCGCCAAAGGCCGCAAAAGGAAAGCACGTCCCATTCTGACGCCGGATTCCGGGTCGCGCTTTCCCAAGCGACATCAAAGCGGAAAACGCATCCCACTCTGAAGCCAAATTCCGGGACGCAATTTCCGCAGAGCCCTCGATAAAAGAAAAGGACCCCTTTGCAGAGGTCCTAGTCAATTCAAGGTGGCGGGGAAGGGAATCGAACCCCTGACACGAGGATTTTCAGTCCTCTGCTCTACCAACTGAGCTACCCAGCCATTTGAGTTGTGCCTTGTTTCAAGGCTTGATTAGTATAACCAAGGACGCGTTCCGGTCAACCGAGAATTTTAAAAAAGTTTTTGAGCACAGCCTCGGTTCTATAAATCGGCACGTCAGAGGCATCAGCCGGCAGCAAGAAGTTTTTCACTCAGAGCCGCACGGGCAAACTCACTTGGCGTCATCCCCTCGGCAGCCGCCCGTCGACGAATGGCCTCCTTCATTCCCAGAGGAATCTTGACCGACAGCGTTGCCGTCCCCTCACCTGAGAGCGGGGGCCGTCCATGCACGATCCCACCAACGGTGTGTTCGCCATCCGGAAACTCTCCGCGCTCGTACGACTCGCACCACGCGTCAATCATTTCATCCGTTACAACCTGACCATTAGCGGCCGTATACGTCTTGCCCATCATCGACCCCTTTGCCGAGCCTGTTCAATCTCCTGCCAAAATTTCTTCTGGACTGGAGACAAGGCATGAATGATAAGCCACCCACGGACAAGCTCCACCGCGACAAGCTCCACGCTTCGTCCGTCTGAGAGCCATCCAATTGCAAGCCATCTCGGCGGCTCGTCCTTCGACTCGCGACGAATGCACTCAGTAACCGCAAGCCAAGCGCTAAGCACCTGCTTTTCCGTCAGGTGCTTTTTAGCGTTGGGATGGATCTCAACATCCATGCATCTTCTCCTCCATCTTACCCAATTTCGTATGACAAAAGTCCACTGTCGCCAATTCTTAAGCCGGCACGCGTTGGAGAGCAGGAGTCGAAACAATGATTGAAGGACGCTCTAGTACGGCCCAGGCGCCGAGGCAAGAGCACATGTGCCAAGGACGGACGTTTTCGTAGCGCGCGAGGATATTGCCGTCGCGATCGATGAAGGCGATGTCGATGGGATAGGCCATAAAACACGTATGGACCGAAGAGCAGCGTGGAAACGCCATGACGAGCGGCAGGCCGTTGGCGGCAACCGGACGCCGTCCCAGCATGCCGCGCAGGCGCACGACAAACGACTCCGCCACCACAAACTCGGCCGGCGTCCAACCCAGCCTGTTGAGTGCCCGCGCGTAAGCGATGTAGGACGAGACCGCGGTCACATGACCACCCCCGGACGCCATGGATCAACCGTCACCGCGCGCTCGTGCGACAACGTTGTCGGCGCCCCCAGCGAAACGCCAGCGATGCTGAGAGAAGTCGGCCACGGCTCATAGTGCATGGTGCAGGTGTAGGTCCTAAACGTACCGGATAGGGAGAGCAGGCCACCATCTGATGCCTTCGCGCCTTGCTCGCTCGACACTTCGATCTGCAAGTCATAGCCTTCCATGGCATTCAGAATTTGAGTCTGAACCGTCGCCGAGGCATCGGCAGAGCTTTCGTCGCCCTCCCCCTCCGACGCCACAGCGTGCGCCAACACGATGTCGGGCACCACGCGGTCGAAGCGCGCGACAGCGCTGGCAAAGATCATGACGTTGTACACGACGAGTGCCAGCACCAGCAAAACGGGCGTAACCACTGCCATCTCAACCGTCGCTTGGGCGCGCTCCTCGCGCAGACGCATGCGGATACTCATTACGACCCACCGCCCAGAACGCCAACCAGCGTGGCGACATCGACGGTGAGCGGGATGGAGCCGCCGCCGGGCAGAGGAATCTCCGCAAGTGTGAACACCGTACCGCTAATGGTGCGTTCGACTTGATATTCCAACGCCTCGCAAAGCGCCTTGGGATCGGTCACGCCCAACGGAATACTTCGCAGTTTGTCTTGCGCTTGAGAGAGACCCGCAATGTCAGACCCCGGACTCTTAATGACATTTGCGGAATCGGTCAGCACCGGCTTTCGCAGGCGCAAGTCGCACGGTTCCAAACCCAGCGCCGCCACGGACGCCGAAACGGTATCGCCGAGCCACGATGCAATGGAGCCCAACGCACCGCTGCCCCCTCCTAGGTCTTTAATCATCTCGTCCATAAGTTCGTCGGCCGAACCTTGGATGTCTCCGTATCCCACGAGTAGCCGTCCCCAAACATCCATGACGCCGTCGAGCACGCCGGCAACGCCGCCCGAGCGTTCCTTCAATGTCGAGAAAAATCGCGAAAGCATGTTGTTTTGCGCCGTCGCCTCATCGGGCGCCAGCACCGCGGCAGAGATAGCACCGCGATCGCCAAGCCTGACTGCCGCGTTAAACGAGGAGTTAAGTTGATCGGGGCTGGTAATGTCACCCGAAACTGCAAAGGCGACCACGCCGTTGCGGCCAGGTGGGGCGATACGCGGGCGCTCGCCGGAAAGCGCTTTAATGGCCTGGTCAAACGCATTGCCCGCACGGTCGGCCTCATCCTCGGTCTGACGCTCAAGTTCGAGTTCTTTGTTGCGGCATTCGACGTAGTCTTCCAGAGCCTCTTTGAATCGATCAAAGTGGTACTCAAAGCCGTTTTCGATAGAAGTCGAAGGAGCCGCAACGGCACCGAGCGACGAAACACCAAAATGGCATCTATTGCATTTGTCCTGCCCGTCATAAGCAGCAACCGAGGCCAGCCCGCATGGCGCCCCCTTCTTATAGTTGGGGCAACTCGTTCCGTAATGCAGATACGTCTTGCCATCGATGGCACTGGTTGGCCACACCGTATCGGTATAGAGTTCCGTCGCTCGCACCTCGTCAGTGTTGCGCGGCAACAGCGGGATATAGGAAGCGACTTCATCTCCGTCCTCGGTTACATATGCACGATTGACCTCTGTACTCGCATAGGTGTAAAACGCCTTGCGCGCCGCCGACTCCGCCTTCGTCTCGACGCTTGAACCCTGCGGTTTTTCGTCTGCCAGGCGTTGACGGTAGTAGGTCTTCGCGCGGTCGAGCGCCACCTGTGGCTCCCACGAAATGCTCGAGGCATAATGCGGGTTCTGCTCACCCGAGAGCTTTGCCAAACTCCTCGCACGTTCCCACATGCATGAACAGCTACCGACCGAAGCCGGAACCGATCCACCGCAATCCGCAAGCCAGGCGCGTTCTTTTGCTTTCGCCGTCTCCTCCGAGGCCTTCTGCAGCTCATCTGCTGCGCGCTCCAGATCTTTCGATGTGTCTTTAATGGCATCGGTCGAGATCTCAGAACCCTCGAGCGCAACGAAATCCGACTCGGACATCCTGGGCACGGCAAGCGCCGTACCGGTATAGGTCACACTATCGGTATCCTGCGCCGACACCGCCTGCGTGGCACGCGCGGCAATCAGATACGGCAGAGCCGTCTCGATTTTCTGCAAGCCTTCCGATGCGCTTTTGGCAAACTTGTTGCGCGTTTTAATGATCTCAATCCCGGTGTCGACCATATTGCCGGCAACTGGTTCGGCACCCGGGATGAGGATGGCGACCAGGCCCGTCCCGATCGTGGCAAACCCCGCTAGCCCCAGACTCAAGATGCTCGCATCAACCACCGTGGCAGCCGTGTGATAGGACGACACTACGTTGGCACCCGCCAGCGCGCCGCTATCGGCCGCCACCTGGGTGTCCCCCGCGCGCGACATGCTCCATATCGCCGCGGTCGACGAAAACAACAACGTGAGCACCACTAGGATGACCACGGCAGAAGAAAGCGTGGTGTAGGCACCGTCTTCGATAAACAGGTCGATACCGGCGCGGCCCATAAAGCCGCCTCGCTTGCGATGGCAGCTCGGACGGCGCGTCAAAACGCGTCTAGACCAGAAACGCTTAATCCCATGCAGCAATCCACGAATCATAATCTCCCTCCAGCCATTCGGGACGTGATTGATATGAGACATCAACCTTGAGCTCAACGTAGCCGCCCTCGGCGGTACCACCCATAGCCTGCACAAACGCACCGATCACAGGCAACGGCTTGACCTCGCCAGAAACGGACACGGACGAGACGCCACCCGCATCGGCCCGACCAAGCTCGATATCCCACGACAACGGCCCGCCGGCATGAAAGATCGAAACGTTGGGCACTGCGGCAAGCCGGCGGCAGGTGAACTCCTTAAGATCGTCATCCTCCGCCGTCGTCGTGGTCATGAGCCGCGCGGTCTCGGCGGCGGCAGACTCCATGACCGCGCGCGTATAAAGCAGGCACACCGGTTGCAGGGCGAGAAGGATGAGCGTCAAAAACGTCGGCAGCAAAAAAGCGGCCTCGACCGTAGACTGCGCCCGGTCCTCGCGCGCAACATCAATACAACACGATGTCCTTAGCACCCGCAGCAGCGTCGACAACCGATGTCGAGGTGACGCCGTGAGATGCCGCCCGCTCGACCAGCGCCGCCAAGCGCCCATCGGCACCGGCACGCCAAAGCCCCGCGATCGCCAGCACGATGGAAAGCAGCGCCACCGTGACGATGGCGTATTCCACAGTCGCTTGGGCAACCTCTTCACGCAGAACGCCATGCATTTCACGATCCCTCCTTTGAGCTTATTGTTTGCGGTACCAGGCGCACGGCGCGCAGACGACACGAAGCATCGCCGGTATCCGCGGCAACCGTCACCATATCGACCCAGCCGCGTCCGTCACGCACGATAGCGCCCCATACGTTGCCCTTAATATCGAGATAGCCGCTCAGGGCGAGCTGGACCGTTGGCACCTCGCGGTAGGCGCGTAACATATCCGCCGCTGCCTCGGTCATCGGTCGGTCCTCGGACCATGCAAGCCGGACCGCAATCGCGTTGTCCTCAGACGAATCCGTCGCAGTGCCAGACCGCTTGTCGAGCGTCCGCAGAAAGGTTTGCGCCGTGACAGCAACATCCGAATCGTCCACATCTCGCATCTCATCTTTTTGAGACGCCACCGCCGAATCTGAGCCCGAATCGAAGGCGGCCCCAGGACGCTGCTGCCGCGCGGCGTTAAGCCCCCAAAGCACCGCCGCTATCGCCACGGTCAGGCATGCAAACACCAGCAACACCCCGATGGGGCGCTCGCCCTCTACAGGCTGTTGATGCCCTCGCTGATAGCGTTCCATAGATCTTGGACCTTGCCTTTAAATGCAACGATGGCAATAATCGCGATCACCACAAGCACGCCCACCAAAATGGCGTACTCGGTGGTACCCTGCGCGCTCTCCTCCTGCAACAGCTCCTTGGCATGCTGGCGAGCGAGAATCGCCCGGCAAAAAGCCCAGTTCCAAGCCTTGTCAGCAACTTCGACCATCGTGTTCATGTATTCCTCCCTACATCATCCCGCCTGCTCCCAGCAGCGGGCCCAATATGGACAGAAGCAACGCCGGCAAGATGAGCGTGCCGGTGGGAATCAGCAGCTTGACGGGCGCACGCTCAATCTCGCGCTCGACCGCGGCGCGATGAGCCGCACGGATCTCGAGACTTTGAGCGGCCAACGTCTCGGCAAGTGGGGCACCCAGGGCGAGCGCCTGCCCCACCGTGATGGCAAAGGTCTCGAGCGCTCGCACGTCCAGGTCGCGCGCGGCGGCCAACAACTCGTCCTCACGCGTGCCCACGCCCACCTGCCACGCCATGCAGGCCCGCTCAAGGCGAAGAGCCAGCACTGACCGGCGGTTGGCGCAGAAAATCTCAAGCGCCGCATCAAACGAAAGACCGGCCGAAAGGCCCAAGCGCACAACATCGATCATCTCGGACACTTCGCCGAGCGACACTCGCGCCGGGCCGCCCGCTCCAACCGCGCCCTTCACTCGCGCGGTCAGGGCATCGACCACCGAGCGACTCGCGGCAGCGACCAGCACCGCCTCGCGCTTGCAGGCCCCTGCGATCTTGCGCGCATCCGCCCGATCCAAACCCGTCGCGACAAATACACTCAGGGCACACAGGCAAGCCACAACTGCAACCAGGGCGCTCATAGCTCCACCCGCATAATGCGCCGGATAACCACCAGGGCAACGACGTTGAGGGCTAGACCCAGCACCACAGCGCCCGCACCGGCAGGCGTCGCAAGACCGCGACGAAAATCTGCCGAAAGCAGCGCCAACACCGCGCACATGCCCGCCGGCATCGCCGCGACCATATGCGCAGACATGCGAGCCTGCGACGTCTTAACATCCAGGCGGCGCTTGAGCTCAATGCGCTCCCCCACCATGCTCGACGCCTCGGACAGTAAGTCGGCAAGCGGAGCACCGGTGCGCTGAGACACCTTAAGCGCCAAGGTCACAAGCGAAAGGCCGGGGGCGTCGATGCGCACGAGCAAGTCATCGAGCGCGTCGGTCGCCGAGATGCCGCAATCGATCGCCGCCGCTACCCGCAAAAACTCGGTATGTACCGGCTCTTGCGCATGAGCGCCCACAAAGCGCATGCCCTGGGCCAGCGAATGTCCCGAGGCAAGCGACATGGAAAGTGCGGTAAACGCCTCGGGCATGGCCTCTTCTGTATCGTGTTGCTCGCGCCGGCTCTCAAAGCCATCCCGAGCGGCGCCAACGGCAATCGGAACAACAAGTCCCAAGGCAAATCCGAGGGGCGATAACGACACCATCGTTAGTAAAACGCAGCAGACACCGCTCGATAGCAGCAGAAACGCCAAACGCCCCGAAGCATCTTCGATCACGAGGCCAAGGCGATGCGCCGGAGCCAGCGATGCCCACGAACGGGCGATCTTTTTCAGCAGATCGTTTTCCACCAGCTCACGCGGCAACTTCTCTGCCACCGTCTCGAGCGCCTGACGCGCCAGCTCCGTCGGCGGCACCTGCGGCACACGAGGTTCCGCCCCGCACGCCGTCGCAACAGAAAACCCTGCCAACCCCCCTACGACGAGGGGCACAGCGACCTCCATTCGTCCACCTCCTCTTGTGTGAGCGTCCCCGACCGCAGGCCTTCTGCGATAAACGGCGGCTCGCGGTCAAGCTTCCAGGTGCGCTCGGCGGCATCGAAAGTCACATAGCGCTCGAGCTCTACGCCGCCCGACGCGGCGCGACGCACCCCCGAATACGAGGAGACGAAACGCCTGCCATCGGCGTGGCGCTCGGACATCACGATGCCGTCGAGCGCCATGGCAATCTGCTCCTCGATGAGCTCGCTCGGCAGATCGATGCCATAACGTGCAAGCAACGTCAGACGCACCACGGTCTCCTGCTCGGAACCCGCATGAAGCGTGGTGAGCGACCCGTCGTGGCCCGTGTTCATGGCCTGCAACATGTCGCAGCACTCGGCACCGCGCACCTCGCCCACCACGATGCGGTCGGGGCGCATGCGCAGGGCATTGGTCACCAGGTCGCGGATCGTCACCGCGCCCTCGCCCTCAATTGAAGCCTCGCGCGCCTCTAGGCGCACCACGTGCGGATGATGCGCAAACTTGAGCTCGGCAGAGTCCTCGATCGTCACGATGCGCTCGCCGGTGGAGATCTCGCATGACAACGCGTTGAGCAGAGTGGTCTTACCAGATCCCGTGCCTCCCGCAACCGCCAGGTCCTGTCGCAGCGACACAGCGCACGACAGCAGCTGCGCATACCAAAGCGGCAGCGACCCCAGCCCCACAAGCTCGTCCAGCGAGCAGATACGGTCCGAGAACTTTCGGATGGTGAGAATCGGTCCGTCAATCGCCACAGGCGGAATCACCGCGTTGACGCGATAGCCCGTTTTGAGGCGGGCGTTGACGATGGGGCTGCGCTCGTCGATACGGCGGCCAAGTGGCGAGATGATGCGGTCGATAAGCACCCGGATCTGCTCGTCATCCTCAAACGCATGCTCGATGGGATATAAGACGCCGCCGCGCTCAAAGAAAGCCGATCGGCAGCCGTTGACCATGATCTCGGTGACGGTGTCGTCCTCGATGAGCGGCTGCAACGGCCCCAAGCCCACCACGTCATCCAAAATCTCGTCGATGATAGTCTCGCGCTCGGGCGTCGCGAGATCGGTCGGCTCCTCAACATTGAGCGCCGCCTCCACCGCAGGACGCAATTCCGAGCGGGCAAGTGCCGGGTCGATATAGGCGCTGATACGCGCCACTTCGTCGTAACCCATGCGGTCCATCACGGCGCGCTTGGTGCGTCGTTTCACCGCGCGGCGACGCCCCGCATCTACAGGCGCTGCCGCCGCTGCAGCGCCGGCAGCCTTAATCCTCGTTTGCAGGCTCATCGCTGATCACCCTCGCGCGACCAGGGAAGGCGAATACGCGGGCGTTCGGTGCGCATTGCACGGTCGGCGACCATATCGCTCCAAGGGCCGACGGCGCACCCCAGTTCCACGAGCATCTCGCGCGTGGCCTCGCGCACGCTGGTCGCAAAAGCGCTGGTCTGCCCCACTGCCTCGTCAGCGCGCCCAAACGCCATGAGCGCGGCAAGATCCTGCCCGCCATCGGCGATACGAATCTTAGAGCTCAACGCACAGGCAATCTCAAAGCGCATGGCGACGTCCTCGTCTGCCCCGCGCGCACCGAACCGGTTGAACACGGCGCTCATGCGCGTGCGCGGCACACCTACTCGACTTGCCAGTTCAATGACGCGCGACGCCGATGTCGCGGACGACACCGCCGCATCGCCAACGACCAGGCAAC
The DNA here is from genome assembly GCA_902469665.1 of uncultured Collinsella sp. Lineage (GTDB taxonomy): Bacteria > Actinomycetota > Coriobacteriia > Coriobacteriales > Coriobacteriaceae > Collinsella. Next base: position 19,683 of record CABRDE010000042.1, read on the forward strand.
GGTCGCTCGCCGCCACCGCAGCCGCCACGGCATCGCCCCAAAAGACCGAGGTATCGATAAAGACCACGTCGGATTCGCGACGCAGGACATCGAGCAGTAGCTCCACCGGACGTGCCATGAGCTCGGCTTGCTCGGGCGCCGCGACGGGACCCCAGAGCGTAACGCCCGGGGCGACGCGCATCGATGCGGCCACGATATCCGGCTCGGTGAGCGTGCCCGCCGCCGACGGCTCGATAAGTGCCGCCATATCGTGCGGAGCATCGACGCCTAACAAGTCGTAAAGGTTTCCAAACATCAGGTCCAGGTCGAGCACGGCGGCACGCAAGCCCAACAGCGACGATGTGTGTGCCATGGTGGCAACGATCGTCGACTTGCCGCAACCGCCCGAACCCGAAATGGCACAGATGACCGGAGCTCGATGCGGCGGAGCGGCAGCGTCTGCCGGCGGCATCGGAGGCGGCGGGGCGGGCGTCGGTGACAGCGTCCCCGTCTCCCCTGCCGCAACCACACGCTGCGTCCAAGCCGGCATGGCGGCTTGTTCGGTCTGCGAGGCAGGCTCGTTCTGCGCAATCTGCTCATGCTGCATCAGCGACAACTCGCCGCACCCGGCAAAGCCCTCAACTTCGTCGAGTTCATCCGCCAGATTCACGCCGTGCACGTATCCCATATCTACAGCCGGGGAGTCGCCAGCATGCTGTGCCGGCCCTCCAGCGTCATCGCATACAAGGGGGTTCCGGGGGCGCCGACCATGCTCGGCTTCCGCTTTTCCATAATCATCAACACGCGGGCCTCTTGTAGCGCGAGGCGCCCCGGGTTCCCTATCAACAAAAGCATCGGGCTCAATCGTCATGCGCCGATCGGAATCAACCGCTCCCTCGCCCGCGCGCCCGTTGCCGCATATACTGTGCGCAGCGATGACCTCGGTCGCCCCCGCGCGAAACAACCCCTCGATATCCGACGGATCGAGCGCTTCTATCAAGACGACCACGCGACTCACGCGGCCTTCGGCCGTCAGGCGCGCAACAGTCTTGCGCACATCTTCGGTATCAAACAGAGACGCCGCGATGATGGCAGCTCCGCGGCGCGACGGAAACGCCCGCGCCATGGAAACCAGCCCGTCCAGGTCACCCACGCGAAGCACCTGTGCACCCGCGTCACGGCCCTCGACTTCCCGCTGCAACAGCCCGTAATCGCCGCACGCGCAGCACGCAAGCCAGATCGCCTTCATCACTCGTCGCCTCCGCTCTTTTTGCCGCGCGCCGTGGCGGGAATCGTCAAGCTGACCGTTCCCTTGCCCGATGCCCCCAGCAGTTCCTTGACGTCTTCGGGGTCAGCCGCCAGCGTCACCCATTCGATCTTGCCCTCGCGCGTGGCACCGGAATCTTCACTGGTATCGATCACGTACGCGCCGCACAGCCGATCGGTTACGCCGTCTTTTTGCACATACACATCCACGTAACTGCCCACGCCCGTAGCACCGCCGACCGAGTGCTCGGCATCGACCGCCACCGAAACGGCGACCTTGCCCTTAGGCACCTCGAGCTTGTGGCTCTCGGCCTTGGTGTAGACATTGCAGATCACGGCGTTTTTGGGAATACGCGAAGTCGTCACGTCGCCGCGCACCTGGCGCAGCTCGGTCGCCGCGTCACGCGGCAACAGGCTCGTCAGCCATTCCTGGGTTATGACATTGGTCTCATCGAGGGTCTCGCCCACATCGATATCGCGCGCCGCGACGCATACCTCGACGCGATCGCCACCGTACTTGGCCAAGGTCTCAGCCTGGACCTGTTCGGCTTGCGAGCGGATCGACGAGCCGTAAACCATGCAGAGCAGAGCAGCGAGCACGCCCGCGACCAGACTGATGGCGATGCGCTTGCTCTTGTTCACGGCCGCTCCTCTCATGGCAGTGCCGGGCGAATGCCCGTACCACCATTGTCTGGGCGGTCAGAGCGCAAAGCGGCGCAATCGCGATCTTAGTTTTCGATGTCAAACCAATCGCTGACCAAAAACTGACCAGCCCGTCAAGCTCGTGGCAAGGTTTTGGTCAATACGTCAGCAAACTGCATGTTTCGAGGTTTTTCCGCAGCAAAAAAGCCGTCTCCCGAACAGTTGGGAGACGGCTGTCATAGGAAAAATCAATTACAGATGGACATCGGGATCGAGCATTTGAGCACTCACGCGCATGGATGACGCCAGGTTTTGGAACGTTTCCAGACGCAGGCTGTCGATCTGCCCGGCGTCCTCGGCCTCGCGAACGGCGCAACCCGGTTCATGGGTATGCGTGCAATCGCCAAACCGGCACGCGCGCGATGCCTCGACAATCTCGGGGAAGGCGCGCGCCAGACCCCGCTCGTGACCCACGAGCGGTAGGCTGCGCAGGCCCGGGGCATCGGCGATCACGCCGGCGTCGCCCGGCAGCGCCACCATCACGCGCGCGACGGTAGTGTGACGGCCCTGGTCGTCGCGTTCGCGCACACCGCCAGTCGCCAACGTATCGTGGCCCAGCAGTGCATTGAGCAGCGTCGACTTGCCGGCACCCGACTCGCCCAGAATCATGGCGCAGCTCCCGGCAGGCACGCAGGAACGGGCCTCGTCCAGGCCGCGGCCCTCGGCAGAAGACGTCACGATCACGCGCACGTCCGGACCCACCAGGCGGCGCACGCGGTCCAGATCGCGCTCGAGCTCCTCGGCATCGCAGCGGTCAGCTTTGGTGAGCACCACCACCGGCTCGGCATCGCAGTCGAGCGCCAACACCAACGAGCGCGCCACGCGGTCGAGCAGCACCTCGCCGGCACCGAGCGCCTGCACGATTAGCACGCTATCCACGTTGGAGCAGAGCACCTGACGCTCTCCGCGGGCACGGCCGCGCCAACGCTCAAAGGTCGTACGGCGCGGCAGAACGCACTCAATCACGCCCATATCGTGCCCGGGAGCGCGGCGCACCGCCACACGGTCGCCCACAGCGGGCAGCAGGACCTCGTCCTCGCCGCGCGACTTAGCAAACCCCACAGCATGCTCGGCGCGGAAGGTATCGTTGGCAGTCGCCACCAGCGGAAACCCGCGATCCAAGCGCACCACGGCGCCAAGCTGCATCTGCTCGGGCTCCTCGGCATGTGCGCAGAAATCATCGAAGGCAGTCTGCTGGGCTTCATCGACCGGCAGGTCATCAAACGCCGGAACATCCTGCAGCGCATCGAGCCCCGGTACGCTCGCCAACAACTCCTCGGCAGACACGGGGGCTTCGGTCGCGAGTTTCCGACGACGGTCACGCTTAGCCCGCGCCCCCGTCGTCTTTTTCTTCGCCTTAGCCTTAGCCTTGCCCACAAGCGCCTCCCAGCACCACAAATCACAACTGAGCAGGTATTTTAAATCAAAAAGAGCTGGCCGGGCAAAGCCCGACCAGCTCACAAACTTTCCCTCAGCCCTTTATCATCCGCGCGGGAGAAAAGCCAGCAAGGATACCGTAGGGCCCACCCCGGGAGTGTTTTCTTCTGAGCGATCCCGCAGCGCGAAGCGCGAGGACCAGCGAAGAAGAAAACACGCAGGGGCGGGCCCGGACAGGTTAACTTACTCCTTCTCGACCGCGCGCATGATCGCCTTGTAGATCTCCATCAGCGGGATGATCAGGAAGGCCAGGCCCAGCGCGGCAAGAACGCCCTTGAGCTCAAGCGTCACAGGGCCGAAGAACATCTCGGCAAGCGTCGGCTGCACGGTCACGATCACCGTCAGCACCAGTGCCAGCGCGGCAGAAGCCCACAGCCACTTGTTCTGCTTCTTCATGGTGAACAGCGACGCACGACGGCTGCGCATATTGAAGCAGTGGAAAATCTCGACCATGTTGAGCGTGATGAACGCCATCATCACGCCTTCCTCGTCGGCATTGCCGGCGATCATATCGGCGATGTGGATGTAGCCCATGTCAAAGTACACGCCCACAAAGAAGCTCGCCAGCACCAGCACGGTAATGATCAAGCCCTGGACCACGCAGTCCAGGCCCATGTGACCGGCAAAAACACCGTCCTTGGCGTTGCGCGGCTTGCGCTTCATGATGTCACCCTCGGCATCCTCCATGCCCAGCGCGAGCGCGGGGAAGCAGTCGGTGACCAGGTTCACCCACAGCAGCTGCACCGGCTGGAAGATGGTAAAGCCGATGAGCGTGGCGATAAACACCGAGAACACCTCAGCAAGGTTGGCCGAAAGCAGGAACTGGATGACCTTGCGGATGTTGTCGTAGATGCGACGGCCCTCTTCGCAGGCACCGATGATGGTGGCGAAATTGTCGTCGGCAAGCACCATGTCGGCGACGTTCTTGGTGACATCGGTACCGGTGATGCCCATGCCAACGCCGATGTCGGCGCGCTTGATGGACGGGGCGTCGTTGACGCCGTCGCCCGTCATGGCCACGATCTGGTCGCGCGACTTCCAAGCCTCGACGATGCGTGTCTTGTGCTCAGGCTGGACGCGGGCGTACACGCCGTAGTCCTCAATGTGCGCGTCGAGTTCCTCGTCGCTCATGCGATCAAGGTCGGCACCGGTGATGGCATGGCTGCGATCGGTGACGATGCCCAGCTGCTTGGCGATGGCCACGGCGGTGTCGATGTGGTCGCCCGTGATCATGACGGTGCGGATACCGGCATCGTGGGCCTCGCGGATGGCGTCGGCGACCTCGGGGCGGACCGGGTCAATCATGCCGGACAGGCCGCAGAAGACCAGGTCATGCTCGAGCGCGGCGGGGCTGCAGTCGGCCGGGACCTCGGTGTAGGTGCGGCTTGCCAGCGCCAGTACGCGCAGGGCCTCGTCGGCCATGGCTTTGTTGGCGGCCACGAGCTCGGCACGACGCTCCTCGGTCAGCGGAACGACCTTGTCGCCGTCGTAGATATGAGTGCACAGGCCGATCACCACGTCAGGCGCGCCCTTGGTGTACTGCTCATACTCGCCGTCCAGGGTCTCGACGACCACGGACATCATCTTGCGGCCAGAGTCGAACGGGGCCTCACCCACACGCGGGTGCTCGGCGGCAAGGCCGGTGAGCCCCGCCTTGCCGGCGTCGTTGACGAGCGCGCACTCAGTCGGCTCGCCCACGGCCTCGCCCAGCTCCTCGTCCCACTGGGCATCGGAGCACAGAGCCATACCGGCCAGGAACTTCTCCTTAGGCGCGGCGAGCTCGTGCTTGACGACGGTCATCTTGTTTTGGGTAAGGGTACCGGTCTTGTCGGAGCAGATGGTCTGTGTGCAGCCAAGGGTCTCGACGGCGGAAAGCTTACGGATAATCGCCTGGCGCTTGGCCATCTTGGTCACGCCAAGCGACAGCACGATGGTCACGACAGCAACCAGGCCCTCAGGGATGGCGGCGACGGCAAGCGAGACAGCGACCATAAAGGTGTCGAGCAGGGCGGTCGGGTCGGTAAGAACGTTGCCCACGCCGTGGCGGATGATATCGACACCAAAGATGACGACGCAGATGACGATAACCATGATGGTGAGGATGCGGCTGAGCTCGGCAAGCTTCACCTGCAGCGGCGTGAGCTCTTCCTTGGCCTCGGCCAGGGCACCGGCGATCTTGCCCATCTCGGTATCCATGCCGGTACCGACTACGACGGCGCGGCCACGGCCGTACACCACGGTGGAGCCCATGTAGCACATGTTCTTGCGGTCGCCGAGCGGCACGTCATCGGTGCCGGCGGCGAGCTCGATCACGTTGGCATGCTTCTCGACAGGCACGGACTCGCCGGTGAGTGCAGCCTCTTCGATCTTCATCGTGGCGCTCTCGAGCACGCGGCAGTCGGCCGGGACGGAGTCGCCCGCCTCGAGCATGATCACGTCACCAGGCACGAGCTCGGCGCTCGGCAGGTGCACGAGCTTGCCGTCGCGCAGCACCTTGGACTGCGCCGCGCTCATCTCCTGCAGGGCCTCGAGAGCCTCCTCGCTTTTAGCCTCCTGAACCACGCCCAGCACCGAGTTGACGATAACGACGAACATGATGATGGCGACATCGGCAAAGTCCGCCTCGCCCTTGACCATGCCCGTGAGTGCACTGATGACGGCGGCAACGATCAGCATGATGACCATGGGATCGGCCATCTGCTCAAAGAAGCGCTTCCACAACGGCGTCTTCTCGGCTTCCTCGAGCTTGTTAGGGCCTGTCTTGGCGAGGCGCGACGACGCCTCGCCGGTGCTCAGGCCGAGGTACTCATCGACACCTTGGTCGCTGAGTACCTCCGCCGCGGCGGACAGGTATTCCTTTTGCATATAGAGTCCCCTCCTGGGATTCGGGCCACTCAGCAGATTGATGCCCGATTATAATTCCCAGGAGAAGGGCAAGGGCTCATCAAGGCTGCCGTGCTGAGCGGCAGTTGATAGTGGAGCTATGGTACCCCAAAGCGGCGCGTCTAGCCAAAACATTCCAATTGGAAACACGGCTCGAGTGCAACGATGCAGACCGTATGACGTTCGACATTGATAAAACGTTTTTTCTTCGGTGCATCATCAAACTGAAATATCGCCCAGATAGCAGCGGTCAGAACGGTTGGTAAAGTTTTTGCATATACCGTTTATTCGCAAAAAATGAACTTCTAATTCGGCATACGGTCGATTTTTTGGGGTATTCGGTCGGCATTTCGTTATAATCATCTCAGTTTTATTTCTTATGGTTTATCTATCAGCGCAAGACGATGTCAGATGGAGGTCTGAATGTACAAGCGCACCAAGATTGTATGCACCATGGGTCCCGCCTGCGATAGCGACGAGACCATCCGCGAGATGATCAAGGCGGGCATGAACGTCGCCCGTTTTAACTTCTCGCACGGATCCTACGACGAGCACCACGGTCGCATCGAGCGCGTCCGTCGTATTTCCAAGGAGCTCGGTCTGCCCGTCGGCATCCTGCTCGACACCAAGGGCCCCGAGGTCCGCACCGGCCTTCTGGTCGACGGCAAGAAGGTTGCCGTCAAGACCGGCGATAAGATCGTCGTCACCGCTCAGCCCACGTCCGAGGATTTCCACGGCACCTCTGAACACATCTCCCTCGACTACCTGGCTCTGCCCTCCGAGGTCGAGAAGGGCTCGCTTATCCTGATCGATGATGGTCTGGTTGCCCTCGAGGTCGAGTCCGTCGACGGCCAGGACATGACCTGCGTCGTTAAGAACGACGGCCTGATCGGCGAGCGCAAGGGCGTCAACATGCCCAACGTCAACATCTCGCTGCCCGCTATCACCGAGCGCGATCGTCAGGACATCCTCTTTGGCCTGACCGAGAACATCGACTACATCGCCGCTTCCTTCATCCGTGACGGCGAGTCCGTCCGCGGCATTCGCAAGCTTTGCCGCGAGAACGGTGGCGAGCACGTGACAATCTTCCCGAAGATCGAGTGCGCCCTGGGCGTCGAGAACTTTGACGAGATCCTCGAGGCTTCCGACGGCATCATGGTCGCCCGTGGCGACCTGGGCATCGAGATCAAGCCCGAGCTCGTTCCGCACATCCAGAAGGAGATCATCGCCAAGTGCAACGCGGCCTACAAGCCCGTTATCACCGCTACGCAGATGCTCGACTCCATGCAGCAGAACCCGCGCCCGACGCGCGCCGAGGTTGCCGACGTTGCTAACGCCATCTACGACGGCACCGACGCCGTTATGCTCTCTGGCGAGTCCGCTGCCGGTAAGTACCCGGTCGAGGCCGTCAAGATGCAGGCCAGCATTGCTCTCGAGACCGAGAAGTACCTCCCGGCTCACGCTCCACTCGAGGTTCCGGCTGACGCTCACGGCACCCGCGTCGTCAACAACGTTGTGGGTATGTCCGCTGTGAACATGGCTACCACCGTTGGCGCCAAGTGCATCACCGTGCCGACGACCACCGGTCGTACCGCTCGCCTGATCTCGCACTTCCGTCCCAACATGCCGATCTGCGCGTTCTCCCGCCACGAGTGGGCCGTCCAGCAGATGATCATGTACTGGGGCGTTATCCCGCATCAGGCCGAGATTACCCAGGGCACCGTCAACGGCACGATCGTCAAGGCGATCGAGACCGCTAAGGAGCTCGGCTACGTCGAGGCCGGCGATCTGACCGTCGCTACCGCCGGCGATCCCCGCATGAGCGTCCAGCTCGAGGACAAGGTCTCCTCGACCAACGTCGCATACGTCGCTCAGGTGCGCTAAATCGTACTTGCAAGCAGATTTGCATTGCAAAGGGCCCGGAAGGCTTCGCCTTCCGGGCCCTTTTTCTGTGCCAATGCCGCCGCACGGCAAAACACGCACTCATTTCTTTACCAAAAGCGCGAAATCCACCCTTCGAGGCCCAAAAAATAAAGCCCCAAGCGCTAAAAGTGTTCGCCCGGTGGCAAACCCACACCTCACACAGGGCTGATAAATCGTTTTAGCAAGAACCAAATCGACCTGGTTTTCGGAAGTATGCGGCAAATTCTGGAACCTCCGAGCACACCCTGTTTTTTCGCAACAAAATGCCTGATAAACTAGCCTCAAAAGCCAGGTCCGCTCATAGGGTTCAGATTTTGCCGCATACTTCCGGATTGACGCTGGCATCACTCGCTTCAAAGAGATGATTTCGGCCAGGAGGGCATTATGGACCTGACGCTTTGTGGGCAATCCGCCTTTAACTACTACCGCATCCCGCCGCAGGTATTAGGCCTTTACCCCGCCATTAGCCTTGGCAATATGGATCGCAGATGTTGTGGCCTCGGAAGTCATGCAGTTGTAAAAGACCTGCTTCACGCACCACTTCACAGGCTTGTATTCACTCGGGCACAATCCGGGTCGCGAAGCCTGTTTAAATCGCACCTCCTGACCCAAGAACCACCTCCGGGGTCGTTTAGGCAGACTGAACATGGATTTGATGTCACTTCACCGGAGTTCACGCTGCTCAGCCTTGCCACGCAGGTCTCACGCAACCAGTTACTCATGGCGTGCTACGAGATGTGCGGCTCCTTTGCAGTGTTTAAGCCCTGCGAGCGAACGCAACAACAACTCGATGAAGCTATTTCGCTTAAGTTCATTCCACCCAACTGCGGCTGGGAGCGAGTTAACGACACCAAGGGCAATGACACCAACTTGTGGAAGCGCACGCCGCTTCTTACCGCAACGGATATCGCCGCGTTCGCCAAGCAAGCCGCAGGCCTGCGCGGCGTCAAACAACTGCGCTGGGCGGCCGAGCACATGACGGGGCAGGCCGCCTCGCCCTTCGAAGTACAGACCTCCTTGCTTATCTCGCTCCCCCGCGACGAGGGCGGCCAGGGCATCGAGATCGCCAACAACGCGCGCATCCCGCTCAGTGAAGCCGCACGTTCGCTGTATGACAAAACCTGCTGCTACGCCGATATCCTCATCGAAAGCGCCACCGACAGCATGGGCGTCATTCTGGAATGCCAAGGCCGCTCTGCCCACGACAGCGAAGCCGCGAGCCTCTCCGATGCCGAGCGCACCACCGCCCTCACCAGCATGGGCTATGACGTTATCCAGATAACCTATGAGCAAATCAAAGACACGAAGAGCTTTAACAACATCGCCGAACTCATCCATAAAAAGGCGGGGCTCCCCTACATCCCAAAGACCGACCAGGAACGCATCACCGAAGATACCCTTCGGCGGGAGCTGTTGGTCGATTGGGTTGAGCTATTCACTGCCGGGCCGGCCAGCCAGCAGCTAGCGATCAGGGGCAGAGCGGGCACACCGGGTGATGCGACGCGGGCGGCAAATCCCGCCTCGGTCAGCTCGATGACCTCGGTAAACGTTGCATCGAAAAACTCCTCGGTTAGCAAGCGATACGGCGGATGATCGGGCTCGCCGGGGTTTTCGCGTACAATCTCGTGCATAACGCCAATGGTCTTGAGCACATACTCTTGCGGAATCGAATACTGACCAAACTGGGCCGCTGCGGTATAGAGGCGATCGGTCGCGCGCGGGATAGAAACGATGCCGAGCGTCTTACCAAACCAGTCAAAGTCGCCTTGCTTTTTAATGCGGAACTCCTCACACGGCTTGCCGCCGTGCGCCTCCAGGTACTGATTCACACGCGTATTCCATACGGTATCGGCCACCAGATGCGACCAGACACCCAGCGTCAGATCGAGCAGCGACTGCGCCACATCTTCGGACGCAAGCGAGAACTCACAGGCGCCGGGACCGGCAACCGGCTCGGCATCCTTGTAGCGCTGGGGATAGTGCACGCGGTTCAGTCGCTCGCGTTCCTCGATAATCGAAGTAGCCTCAGCGGATTCGCCCGCGGGTGCGCCGTTAAGCAGCGGCGCCACATAGGTATCCCAGAACTCGTGCTCGCGCGGCTTGGGGATAGGCTCAGGCTTGGCAAAATGCGTGATGCGGTACGGGATGGGATCGGCGATGCCAGGGACCATATAGCCCACGAAAATATCCGGAACCACGCAGCCAAACAAAAAGGCATTGCGGTCGCGCACGCTATTGGCAAGCGCACCGGTGCGCTCCAGCAAACGCTCCGTTTGAGCGATATGAATGTTCCAGCTTGGCATAGCCACCCCCATAAAAACCTGGATAACTATACCATCACGGCAAAGCCACGCGGGCGGCTACGCACGCTCTACGCAGCAACTATTCCGCAGCGCCGCTTTCGGTTCCATACGACGGCGAAGGCGCCTCGACCACATGGTGATATCGATCGATAAAGATTGCACGGGCACCCAGGCGTCGTACCAAATCCTGATGGTGCGTGCTCATCAAGACCGTCTTACCGGCGGCAACATAGGCCAGTAGAAAGTTGACCACGATGTCGCAAGAGTCCTCGTCAAGTCCGTTGGTAGGCTCGTCGAGGACCAAGATATCCGGATTCATCGACACCACCGCAGCCAGCGCAACGCGCTTCTTTTGCCCGCCCGAGAGCTGATAGGGAGAGGCGTCGGCAAGGTCGGCAACCTGGAACAGCCCCATAGCATCGCGCACGCGGCGCTCGAGCTCGTCTGCCGGCAGCCCCATCTGGGCCGGGCCAAACGCGACCTCCTCGCCCACCGTGGCGCAAAAGAGCTGCGCATCGGCATTCTGGAACACAAAGCCCACGCGCTGATGGAACCGCTGGGCAACCGCGGAATCCTTGAGATATGCCGCATCGACCGCATGCCCGTCAAACAGATACGCACCCGCGTCCACAAGTTCAAGGCCGTTGATAAGGCGCATGATCGTCGTCTTGCCGCAGCCGTTGGGACCGAGCAGGGCAACAAGCTCCCCACGGTTCACCTGCAGCGAAACACCGTCGACCACCGTATGGCCCGCATAGGAAAACGCCACGTCGCGAAACTCGATGAGCGGCGTGGCCTCGGCGCCGGCAGCACCGCTCGCACCCATCGCGTTATTCGTATCGTTTGCCAAAACGTTGCCCTTCCCTGCTCACATCAACGGTTCGACCGCCCGCGCTACAACACCGCGCACAACACGGCGAGCAACGCCACAACGGCCGCGTAAACGGCATCGCACCAGCCAAAGCCGCTCCGTGCAGGCGTCGGATACACGCCGGCGAAGCCGCGACACAGCATGGCCTCGTCCATCGCGCGGCTGCATTCCATCGCCTTGATAAACGTCATGCCCATGATACCCGCCAGCGAATCGGTGCGCGAAAAACCCGCAGGCGCGGAACCGACGCTGCGCAGCATGACCGATTCGCACAGATCGTGCGCCGTGCGTCCCAGCACCTCAATATGCTTGAGCGCCATATCAAACGTAAAGATAACCTCGTCGGGCAGGTGCAGCATTTTGAGCGCCGCCGACATGCGGCTCCAGGTGAGCGTCCACGAAACACCCAGCACCAGCGACACATTAATAAACGTCTTGAGCGCGATCTTGAGCATGGCGCCCATGGCAGACGCGCTCAGCAACAGGGCAGGCAGCGCCAGGACCACCGCAAGCCCCGTGGCGCCAAGCGCCGGTACAAAAGTCGCGCGCAACCCGCGCGCGGGGCGCACCGCGACCAGCACCAGCGCGATAGCCGCCATCAGCATCAGGTACAGCGGGCTCTGCGTCAGACACACGCACAGGACGCAAACGAACATCCCCACCAGGCGCACCGGAGCCGAAACGCAAGAAAGGGCGCGGTCGACCATCGACCCGCCCTCGTGCGCGCCTCCACCCAGGCGAACCCGCTCAAGCAGGCTCGCCAGGTGCAGGACATTCTTTTGCATCACACGATGCCGAGCCCCCACGGGCTCATATCGCTCCTCGGCCGCAAGCCAGCTAGGCAGCTCGGCTATTGCCATGAGCACCGCTTTCCTTAACCGTCAGCGAGATCAGGCGGAATGCGATGGTGAGCACCGCCACGCCAATCACGCCGGACAGGATATACATGGCAGCCTGACCGGCAAAGCCAAGACCCTGCTCCTCGGAATAGGCCTGCAGGTAATCGCCCGTGGGCAGCACATCGGCAAAGGTTGGGGTGTCGAGACCGACCGAAGCCTGCAGACTGTCGTCGCCAGCCTCCTGAACGGCGGTCGCGGCGCCCTCGGCGTCCCACTCGCCCCATGCGTCACCCGTGGCCAGCAGACCCAGCGGCGTGGCCACGACAAGCACGGCGACCAGGATGAGCGTGGGGACCAGCGAGGTCTTCTTGGCAGTACCATCGCCGGCAAGCTGTCCATCGGCGGCTTCGGGGCCGACGATAACGCCCGGCGCCGTCTTCTTGATAAAGCCGTAGATCGCGGCAGTCGCCACGCCCTCGACCACACCGGCTACCAGCATGTGCGGAATCAACATGGCCGGAATGGAAACAGACAGCGGGAAGGGGCAGTATAGCGGGGCACCCGAGGCGTTGGTGAAGAGCATCGGCTGAATGCCGAACTCGATGGCAGCGCACAGGGCCGCCAGGCACAGGCCGACCCAGCCGCTTACGATGGCCGAAACCGAGGTGCCCCAGCTCTTGCCGTGCAGGCGGCTGTTGAGCGCACGGAACACAATGGCTGCGGCAAACGGCAACACGAAGGCCATGTTAAAGCAGTTAGCGCCAAAGGACAGGATGCCGCCGTCGCCAAACAGCAGCGCTTGCAGCGCCAGCGCGACCGAAACCGCGATAGCCGCGGCCTCGGGGCCCAGCAGCAGCGCGATGAGCGCGCCGCCGACGGCGTGGCCCGTGGTGCCGCCAGGCAGCGGCACGTTGAACATCATGAGCAAGAAGGAGAACGCGGCGCAGATGCCCAGGAAAGCCATGTGCTCGCGATCGAGCGTGGCGCGCACCTTCTTGATGCAGTGGACCCAAACGGGCACCATCGCCACCGCCATGACGGCATCGGTCTGCGGGGACAGATAATTATCTGGAATGTGCATGCACGCCTCCCGGTTATCGGCGCACGGAATTGCAACGCCGTTTGAATCACCTTTCCAGTGTTACGTAATGTCAGATTCGTAACACGACGCGGGCTATCATAGCAAAACGGCGCACTGCCGACAAAGCAGCACGCCGTTATGTAATGCGCGTGTCATATATGCAGGCTCAACGGTGCCTCATACCGAGCATAGCGGTCACGTAGGACTCGGCAGCAGCCACCGCTGACCCATACCCCAGTGCAGGACCTAGCCGCGGACCTCGCCGTTTACGCCCTTGCACACCTTGGTGACGATCTTCTGGTGCGCCTTCTCGACCTCTTCGCTGGTGAGCGTGTGGTCGTCGGAGCGATACGTAAGCGCAAAGGCCATGGACTTCTTGCCCGCTCCGATGCGGATGGGATCGCGGTAGACGTCGAACAGGCGCACGCCCTCGAGCAGCTTGCCGCCGGCGCTGGCAATACGGCGCTCAAGATCCTCGCAGGTCACAGCGTTGTCGACCACGATAGCAAGGTCGTGCTCAACAGCCGGATACTGCGAGAACTCGCGGTAGTTCTCCTGGTTGCGGGCGCCCTTGATCAGCTTGTCCAGGTCGAGCTCAAAGGCAACGACGACCTCGTCGATGCCCATAGCCTCGCGCGCCTCGGGGTGAATCTCGCCAACCCAGCCCAGCACGGTACCGCCCGAGAGCACCTCGGCAGCACGACCCGGCTGCAGGAAGGCATAGCCCTCGCCCTCGACGGGACGGAAGCGAACCTTCTCGATGCGCAGCTGAGCAAGCAGCTCCTCGACAATGCCCTTGCCAAAGAAGAAGCGCAGCTTACGGTACTTCATGTTCCAGGACTGCTCGCTCCACTGGCCCGAGAGCACGCCCGCTACGGACTTGGTCTCCTTGGGCAGGCTGGCGTTCTCGCGACCGTGGAACAGGCTGCCGACCTCGTACAGGTGCACGTTGGGCGTGCCGTGGGCCTCGTTATAGGCCACGGATTGCAGCAGGCCCGGCAGCAGCGAACGGCGCATCTCGGTCTGCTCGGCCACCAGCGGGTTCATGAGAACCACGGGGCAGCCGCGGCCCTCGGTGGACATGCCGATCTTCTCCAGGTCGCCCGGGGCGGCAAAGCCAAAGGTCGTGGTCTCGTTGAGGCCACAGGCGCGCAGGATCTCGCCAACCTTGCGGGTAAGCTTCTGCTCGCGCGTCAGACCGCCGATGTGGTTCTTGGCAGCCGGAATGGTCGCCGTGACGCGACCCATGCCCCACAGGCGCAGGACCTCCTCGATCAGGTCGATCTCACGCGGCAGGTCGGGACGGAAGCTCGGCGGCGTGACCATAAAGTCCTCGCCGTCGCGCTCGACGGTGCAGCCCAGGCGGGTGAGCGAGCGCTCGATAAAGTCGGGCTCGATGTCGGCACCGCAGATGGCGTGCACGCGGGCCAGGCGCAGCTTAATGCTGTCGATGGTCTTGGGCGCGGGGAAAACGTCGACATAGCCGGGAGCAACCTCGCCGCCGGCGATCTCCTCGATGAGCGCGCACGTCACATTGGCGACGTCCACGCAGCCGGTCTCGTCGACCTGGCGCTCAAAGCGGATGGAGGCGTCGGAGATCAGCGAAAGGTCGCGGCTGGTGTGCGAGGTGCGGCCGGCGTTGAAGCAGGCACTCTCGACCATCACGTCAACGGTATCGTCCTCGATCTCGGAATCCATGCCACCCATAACGCCGGCCAACGCCACGGGGCGCTCGCCGTCGGTGATGAGGCCCATGCCGGCGTCGAGCACGCGCTCCTCGCCGTCGAGCGTCGTGAACTTCTCGTCCTGCTGGGCGGCACGAACCACCACACGACGGTGGCCATCGCGCTCGGCAAAGGTGTCCAGGTCAAAGGCGTGCAGCGGCTGACCGGTGAGCATCATCACGTAGTTGGTGATGTCGACGATGTTGTTGTGCGGGCGCACGCCCAGGGCGTTGAGGCGCTTGACCATCCAGTCTGGCGACGGGCCGACCTTGACGTTGCGCACGATGCGGGCAACGTAGCGGTCGCACAGGCCCTCGTCGGCGATCTCGACAGAAAGCTCGTCGTCGGTCGCGCGGCCGGTCTCGACCTTGATGGCGGGCAGCTCAACGTGGAAATCGCGGTCGAAGATGGCGCCGGTCTCGCGGGCCATGCCGATCATGGACAGGCAATCGGGACGGTTGGGCGTGATCTCACAGTCGAGCACGGTGTCGCTCGAGCCCACGTACTCGGCAAACGGCATGCCGCAGGGCGTATCCTCGGGCAGGATCATGATGCCGGAGTGGTCGCCACCCAGGCCGAGCTCGCGCGCGGAGCAGTTCATGCCCATGGACACGACGCCGCGAAGCTTGCTCTTCTTGATCTTAACGTCGCCGGGAAGCACGGCGCCAATCATGGCCGTGACGATGTGGTCGCCGGCCTCGAAGTTCTGCGCGCCGCAGACGATCTGCAGCGGAGCAGGGTTGCCGTCGGCGTCGAGATTCTTGTCGCCCACATCGACCGAGCACACATACATGTGGTCGCTATCGGGGTGCGGGATCTTGGTGAGCACCTTGGCGGTCACCACGTGGTCGAAGGACTCGCCCACAGTGTCGATCGCCTCGACCTCGGTGCCGGTACGGATATATTCGTCCGAAAGGGTCTTGGGATCCTCCGGAATATCGATCATGGTCTTGAGCCAGTCGTAAGAAACGCGCATCTAACTGGTCTCCTTTCATAAATGCGGCTTTGAGCCGGAAACTGCAACTAAGAAGAAAGCGTTCTAGAACTGGTTCAAGAACCTCATGTCACCAGTCATCAACGTGCGCAGGTCGGGCAGGTCGTAGCGCAGGGCAGCGACGCGCTCGGCACCAATGCCAAAGGCGAAGCCGGTGTACTTCTCGGGGTCGATGCCGCAGTTGATCAGGACGTTGGGGTCGACCATGCCGCAGCCCAGGATCTCGATCCAGCCGCTGTGCTTGCAGAAGTTGCAGCCCTTGCCGCCGCAGACGTGGCAGCTCACGTCCACCTCGCAGCTAGGCTCGGTGAAGGGGAAGAAGTGCGGACGGTAGCGCGTCTTGCGGTCCTCGCCAAACATGCACTTAACAAAGTAGTCGAGCGTGCCCTTGAGGTCGCCAAAGGTGATGCCCTCGTCGACGACCAGGCCCTCGATCTGGTTGAACTGCGGCAGGTGGCAGGCGTCGGCCGTGTCGGGACGATAGACGGTGCCCGGGCAGATCATGTAGATGGGCGGCTTTTGCGACTCCATGGTGTGGATCTGCACGCCCGAAGTCTGGGTGCGAAGCAGCACGTCGGACTCGCCATGGGCGTGTGCCTCGGGGTGCGCGACGCTGCCGGGGTTGTTGTCGACCACGTAGAAGGTATCGCGGGCCGAGCGGCTCGGGTGATCCATGGGAGCATTGAGCGCAGTGAAGTTGTAGTAGGAGGTGTCGACCATGGGGCCGGACTCGACGGTGTAGCCGATGCCGCAGAAGATGTCCTCGGCCTCCTCGATGATCTGCTTGATCAGGTGCTGGTGACCGATCTGCGGACGGATGCCCGGCAGCGTGATGTCGACGGCCTCGTGCTCGAGTGCGTGCTTGAGGGCGGCGGCCTTCATCTCGGTGGTGCGCTCGTCAAGCATGCCCTCGATCAGCTGGCGCATCTCGTTGGCGCGCTTGCCCATCATGGGACGATCCTCGGGGGCGAGCTTGCCCATCATGCGCATCAGGCCGGTGATGCGGCCCTTGCGGCCGAGCAGCTCAACGCGCGCAGCCTCGAGCTTGGCGGCGTCGTCGGCGCCTGCGACGAGCTCCTTGGCCTCTTCCTCGAGTTTGACCAGATCATCAATCAGACTCATGTCTTCCCTTTCGTCTCTCGCGCTCCTCGCTTGCCGAGGCGGCTGCCGCCGTCTGACGTTGCGAAAACGCGGCCCGGTTCGGTAACAAAAAACCGCCCTCGGGCATGTGCATTGCCCAAGGACGGTTGAATTCCGCGGTACCACCTTGTTTGACCCGACGGATGTCTGGCCCGTCGCGCCCACTCTTTGCCCCTTGTCGCGAGGCTCACGGCTTCCCTACTGGGGACATCGCCGCCACTGGCCGCGCGCCCGTTGAGGTTGCTGCTCGGGAGTGAACGCTTGGCCCTTGCCACCGCAGGAAGGCTTGCAGCCCATGACCTTCCCTCTCTTGCCGGCGACGCGGCGGGCAAAACCCTCTCCGTCAACGCATTGGGCTATAGGATAGCACATTGTGTGGGCGCATCGCCGCGTTCCATTTTGTTCGTGCTGGGTACAAGGCAAGTAGCTGTGCAAACTGGCCGTGCGCCTATCCGTGGTGCTCGGCTCGCGAGATCAAGGATATGGTATGGGAAAGAAACTCGATAAGAAAGCCAAGCCCGCAGCGGGCAAGACGCCCAAAGGCATGAAGGTCGATAAGGCCGTCAAAAAATTCCGCAAGCTCGAGGGCAAGCTGTGGACCCGCGAGTACCTGCTCAAGATTGCCGAGTTTGACGGCGCGACCATTGCTCCTGCCAACGGCGCTGCCGCCCGTGCCGACGCCATGGGCACGCTTGCCGGCGAACATCACAAGCTACTGACCAGCGAGAAGTCCGTTGAGCTCGTACGCTCGTTAGCGCGCGAGACGGTTGCAGGCGGCAAAATCGACGACCCGCAGCTGCTCGACGAGATCCGCGTGCTCGGCCGCGACCAGCGTGAAGCGAGCGTCATTCCCACCGAGGAGGCCGAGGCCTGGACCAGGCTCACCTGCGAGGCCGACGCCGTGTGGCACAAGGCCAAGACGGCCAATGACTGGGCGAGCTTTGAGCCCTATGTAGATAGAATCGTCGCCCAGCTTAAGCATCAGGCCGAGCTCATGGACCCCAAGCGCGACCCATACGATGTTTGGCTCGACCAGTACGAGCGCGGCCTTTCCGCCAAGAGCTTCGATGCGTTTTGCGATGTGGTCAAGGCGACGGTCGTGCCGCTCGTGCACGCCATCGGCGAGCGCGGCCAGCAGCCCGCTGCCGACTTTTTGCACGCCCGCGTGCCCGAGGCCGCCCAGCGCGCCATGAGCTTCGACCTTATGAAGCTCGTCGGCCTTAACCTGGACGACACCACGCTTGCCTTTACCGAGCACCCGTTTAGCGAGGGCTTTGCCGTGGGCGACGCGCGCATCGCGACGCACATCTACGAGGACGACTGCATCTCCAACGTCTACAGCATCATCCACGAGGCGGGACACGCCATGTACGAGCTGGGCGTCAATCCTGCCTATGCGCGCACCTGTCTGGAGGGCGGCACCTCCATGGGCATCCACGAGAGCCAGAGCCGCTTTTTCGAAAACACCGTGGGTCGCAGCCGCGCCTTTATGGGCCCGCTGCTCGAGGTACTGCGCCGCCACGCGCCCGAGGTCTATGGCAGCGTGGACGAGGATACGCTCTACCACGCCGTGAATATCGCACAGCCGTCGCTGATCCGCACCGAGGCGGACGAGCTCACCTATCCGCTGCACGTTATGGTGCGCTACGAGATTGAGCGCATGCTGTTTGCCGGCGAGGCCACGGCCAAGGACATCCCCGCGCTTTGGAATCGCTTTATGGACGAGTACCTGGGCATTCCCGTTCCCGACGACACGCACGGCTGCCTGCAGGATACGCACTGGAGCGGTGGCTCGTTTGGCTACTTCCCCACCTATGCGCTGGGCAGCGCCTACGACGCCATGTTTGTGCCGGCCATGTGCCGCGACGGCGTCGACCTTACCGATGCCTGCGCGAGCGGTGATCTGGCGCCCGTCCGCGCCTGGCTGGGCGAGCACATTTGGCAGTGGGGCCGCGCCAAAGACGCGCCGGAGCTCATCAAGGGCGCCTGCGGCATGGCATTCGATGCTCGTTACTACTGCAGCTACCTGCAGGACAAGTTCACCACGCTCTACGAGCTGTAAAGCTTAGGCGACACGCCAACGCAAAGGGGACGCCGCGGAACCAATCCGCAGCGTCCCCTTTTTTCACCCAATAACTAGGTACCCAATGACTAGTTCGTTGACGCCGATGTCTTGGCAACGTCAGCGAAAACGGCCCCAAGCGAGCAAGGTGACGTGAAATGAAAGGGCGCTGACCTTCTGGTCGCGCCCCTGAAATTGAACGTCAGATTGCCGCTTGGGGCCGTTTGCAGCGTCGAACAGTTACGCGGTTTGGTAAAACCGCGTAACTAAAGAGCCTCGAGCGCGTTGGCGATGCGCTTCATGGCGGCATCGGCGGATGCTTGGTCGGGCGCCTCGGCCAGCACGCGGATAACCGACTCGGTTCCGCTCTTGCGCACGAGCACGCGGCCCTCGCCTGCCAGCGCAGCCTCGGCCTCGGCGATGGCGTTCTGCACGCCCATGTTCTCGAGCGCGGCGTCCTTGTCCGCCACGTGCACGGCCACCTGCGCCTGCGGCAGCAGCATGCACGGAGCCGTGAGCTGCGAGAGCGTCTCGCGCTCGGCACGAATCACTTCCATCACGCGCAGCGAGGTCATAATGCCGTCGCCCGTGCGCTCGATATCGCCAAAGATCGTATGGCCCGTCTGCTCGCCGCCCAGGCTGTAGCCGCCCTCGCGCATCTTGGCATACACGTGACGGTCGCCCACGCCGCTGGTCACGGCGCTCAGTCCGGCAAGCTCCAGCGACTTGAGCAGACCAAAGTTGCTGGCGATCGTCGGCACCACGGTACCGCCCGAGAGACGCCCGTGCTTGTTCAGGTACACGCCGCACACGTACAGGATCTGGTCGCCGTCGACCACGCGGCCGCGCTCGTCCACGGCCAGGCAGCGGTCGGCATCGCCGTCGTAGGCAAAGCCCACGTCCAGACCCTGCTCCACCACGTGGCGCTGCAGGCGCTCCATATGCGTGGAGCCGCAGTCGACATTGATGTTAAAGCCGTCGGGCGTGGCGTTGATCACGCGCACGTCGGCACCGAGCGCGTCAAACACCGGCTTGGCCACCGAGGAAGCCGAGCCGTTGGCGCAGTCGATACCGATCTTGACGCCCTGCAGCGAAAAGTTCGCACTTGCAATGAGCGAAGCAATGTAGCGGTTGCGACCCTGCATGTAGTCCACCGTGGCGCCGATGTGGTTACCCGTGGCCAGCGGCACCTCGCTCTTGCCATCGATATAGTCCTCGATGAGCTCCAGTACGTCCTCGTCCATCTTAAAGCCGTCGCTGTTGACGAGCTTAATGCCGTTATCGCAAAACGGGTTGTGGCTCGCGCTGATCATGATGCCGCAATCGAAGCAGCCTTCCACGGTCTGATGCGCTACGCCCGGCGTGGGGATCACGTGCAGCATATAGGCGTCCGCACCGCTCGCGACCAGGCCGCTCACCAGCGCCGCCTCGAACATATAACTCGAGCGACGCGTGTCCTTGCCCACGATCACGCGTACCTTGCGCTCGCGGTTGGCGCCGTAATACCAGCCCACAAAACGGCCAATCTTATAAGCGTGCTCTACCGTCAGCCCAACGTTGGCCTCACCGCGAAAGCCGTCGGTGCCAAAGTACTTCATGCGCTCTCCTTACAAAATAGGGGCGAACAGATTGCCTGTCCGCCCCAAAATGGTACTCGATTATCTGCGCTACCAGAAAAACCCTACGCCGACGCGCTGTCGCGAGCCGCCTGGCATGTAGGAGTCTGACGCAGCGTAAGCGGCTTGTCCCCCGCCTCGGCCGACGTGGTCAGCGTATACGTGATCGTCGTCGTCTCGCCAGCATGCAGGTCAACGGTTCCTGAATAGCAGGGAACTCCGTGCCAAGTGGCAGCGAACAGTCCAAACTGAGTCCCCTCGACGGTTAGATCGGTAATGCTGCCGCCTGTCGGCGCAAACAGTGATACATACAAGCGCTCATCGTCACGCGAGGTCCCAGGCGCACTGGCCGCTACGTAGTCGGGCAGCTTACCTGCCTCCTCCTGCGTCATGATGTTCGTCAGGGTAACGGTGATGCGATACGAGCAAGCGCCGTCGCCGTTCTTCACGCCCTGACCAATCTGCGTATCGGCGTTCAGATACCAGTCGAGCTTGGAGAAGCTCAGGTTGTTAAAGTAGACACCAGCAACGGGATCTTCACTCGGGTCATCCGGATCGGGCAGTGAGGCGTCGATGTTCATCTCCTTGATAGCGTTCTGCTCGTCATCGTTTTTCATCCACGCGATCAGGCGGCCCTCTTCGGCACCGCGCTCAACGGCGCTGACAAGGTTCGCGACATCGACGTCGCCGATACCGCCAAGGATCTTGTCAAAGGCAGCGCTGGCGACGGATGCAAAGATGCCGTCCGACTCCTCGACCGGATAGTTCCAGTACACATCATGCATAAGCACCTTCGCCGCGTTAGTACCGTCAACGACTGTACCGTCGGGCAGTGAAACATTACCCACGAGGCCCAACAGATACTGCAGGAATACCGGATCGATACCAATGACGCCATCGACGTCCTGACCATATTCAGACTTCCACAGCGCGGCGACACGCTGCGAATTACGGGGCCAGTCGGGCGAATAGGTGTTGCCCGAGATGTATAGGTTGCTGTGGTCACCAAACAGCGTCTCATCTTCTTCGTCGACGCTCTCAACCGCCTCGTCTTTGCTGCGCGCAATGCAGGGAACAAACTCGCCAATCGACATCTGGCCGTCGGTGACCGAAATCAGACCCTGCGAACCGCCAAAGCCGCCGCAGGCACGAATCTCGACGTTGTTCATGGCGTACATAAGGTAGTTGCGCGTCTGGCCGTTGGCGCCGAGCATCTGGGGAAGGACGGGGGCGACCTTCTCCGCCGCGTCAACCGCGCCGTTGAGGGTGGCAAAGCCGTCCTTGGCCTTATCGACCAGCTCGGTCACCTGGGAAATATGAGTATCGCCAATGCCCTGGACCTTCTCGTTGGCGCTCTTGAACACCTTCGAGCTGCTGGAAAGCGAATCGGCGACCGCCTGCAGCGCGGACACGTTAATCATGCCGTCCTGGAACAGCTTGCCGGGCGTAGCCTGCGAGAGGTTATCGGCCATGGGAACCAGCGCATTGCTCGAGACATCGGACAGGGCGTCAATCATGGTGCGGGCCGCATTGATATCGCTGCCATACACCGGGATAAACGAAGCCGCCGCCCACAGCGGGCTCGAGGTCTCCGCCTTCATGCTGTTACAGAGCTCATCGATCTTCTTCGCGTCGTCAGGCAGCGTCGAAAAATCGCCCGACGTGACCTTGTCCTTAAGGCCACCGACGATCTCGACAGCCTCCTTCGCTTCGCTCTTTACGGTCTTTGCCGAGTTAAGCAGCATAAAGCCGCTTGCGCCAAGCGCAACGAGAAGCACCGCGACTACAGCGGCAATAATGGCGCCGGTGTGACGCTTTTTGCGCTCGCCCTTGCGATGGCGATGACGGACCAGACCGTCAGAGGTCGAGCTCGACGAAGCGTCGCTACCGTAGTTCAAGCCAAAATCGTAATAATCTTCCTTGGAACCCGAGCCCGCAAACTCGGCACCGCTATCATCCAGGCGGGCAAACGTGCCAGTCTCGGAGGCGCCGGTGTAAATCGTGCCAAGGTTACCCGTAAGCCCCGCGCCACCGGCAGAGGGAGTATTGTTGGCGGCCTTGTCGGCATTAACGTTACCGGCGGCATTCGCGGCGTTGGCAGCACCTGCGTTGTTCGCGGGTACCGAAGGAGCCCCGCCCGGCTGCGACGTGGAGGTTGCACCGCCCGCAAAGACATTCCCTCTTGCACGGCCGGTCTTTTTTGCCTTTTGAGACTGCTCGTACAGAGCGGTAAACATCGCCGTCTCGCCCGGGGACACGCGCTTACCGGAACCGCCCTGTCCAGCGCCGCCCGGCGTGCCGGCCTTACCAGCCCCGTTCGGACGCGGCGGAACTGCAGGGCGGCCGCTATCGCTGCCCTTAAAGTGATTACCAGCCATAAAGAAATCCTCGCAATTGAGTCGCAATGAAAAAGTCCATAACGTTGCTAGTTTATGGCATTTTGAGCATCGACAGCTAAACTCCAGACACGGACATCAATTGGCGAAAATGCGGCACAACACCTTTTCTGTCTTGGCGGCGGCGCTAGCTACACCGTAAGGAACATCATCACGATGATCATGGCAAAGCCGATAAGGTCGGTCGGCAAAAACACCGTCCCCAGCATAACGGCGCTGGTGATGGTCGCCGAAACCGGCTCCACAGTTCCGATGAGGCTCGCGCGCACCGAGCCGATGTCCTTAACGCCCTGCATATAAAGCATGTAAGCAAAAAACGAGCCGATAACCACGAACACCGCGAGCGCCTCGATGCCGGCAGCGTCGAGCGCCGGCATATGCGCCCAGGGCTGCACGAAGACGCACGAGACCACGCCCGCCGTGAGCATTGCCGAGCCCGTGACGATGGGGCTACCGTATTCGGGCAGGATCTTGGCGGGAATCACCGCCATACACGCGGCGCTGACCGCACACATAAGACCTGCTGCCAGGCCAAGCGGCGAGATATTCAGGCTGGTGGGGTCGCCGCCGGTGGCGATTAAAAAGGTTCCACCCAGAGCTAGGCCAATGCCGATGACTTCGCGAGTACGCGGCATGCGGCGATCGATCACGCAGGTGTAGCCCATGATGATAACGAGCTGCAGGCACTGGAGCACCGTCGCGGTTCCGGCGTTCGTCAGGCGCACGGCCGAAAGATAGCAAAACTGGTTGAACAGCAGGCCAAAGGCGGTAAAGAGCAGCAGCTGCTTGCGATCGGCGGGTGTGGTCCAGAGCTTAATCAGGCGCTCGCGGTCGCGCGTAACAACCACGGCCATAAAGAGTAGACCGGCGAGAATCTGACGCACGCTCATAAGCCACAAGGTGTCGACGTGGTAGGTATCGAACAGAAAGCTCGCGCTGGTGCCCGAGAAGCCCCAAAACGAACCGCCCACCAGCGTAGCCAAGACGCCCGTGATCATCTTGCGCGACGACGCATCGTTAAGGCGGTCGCGCCAGGCGCGGCGGGTGCTACGGCTGAGCTCGTCGGTGCCCTCGGGCACATCAATGTTCGATATATCGGTCATCGGCACCGAAGCCCCTGCGCCTTCGACCTGCTCGACACACTCTTTGCTCATTCCACTCCCCCGAAACAGCCTGGAAACAATTCGGCTTACCTTACCACGGCGAAGGCACCAGCTGGAGGCTTGTCCGCTTATCGGTAGGACAATTCCGCAGGCGTCTTTCCATAGCTCGATACCGCAATGGCCTTGCATTATGCGACAGCCAAATCGCGGCAGCAGGCTCTTTTGAAATGGATGCGACAAAGCCCCCGAATTCCACAATGTAAGCGATTTTTAAAAATGTTCTTGCCACCGAGTTCAGGCTCCGTTATATTATCCCTTGCGCGCTTGCGCACCCTTGATCGGGCGTTTAGCTCAGGGGGAGAGCGCTTCCCTGACACGGAAGAGGTCAGAAGTTCAAATCTTCTAACGCCCACCAAATGTTCGCAGCTCAGAGGCTATGTCCTCTGGGCTGTTTTGTTTTATGTCGCCAAATCCGTCGGCAGTTCCAACCGCCCAAGCAACCACCCTGCCCATACACAAAACCGCGTCAGCGACCCAAGTGCCTATCCCGGCTGACTCCGCAGTCAATCAAAACCGCCCCAATAGTCACCGCGGCCGAGACCAACACGTCTCGAACCCATCCGAGCCGCAACTTCTCAGCAAAACGCCGCGATGTCTGCGCCCTGCGGTATCCTTGAGCCACTTGCACCTGCAGCACCAAGGAGCCACCATGCGCACCGAGCTCGATGTCCCCTTTTCGCACAAAGAAGAAGCCAAGGCGCTGGGCGCCAAATGGGACCGGACCAAGAAGATCTGGTATGTACCCAGCGGCGTCAACTCCGAGCCCTTTGCCGAGTGGCTGCCCGGTGTTGACCGATCCGACCCCTCAGCGCCGTATATATATCTAGTACTGGGCAAGCGCGAGTGCTGGAAGTGTCACAAAGAGACCTCGGTCGCGGCCTTCGGCATTCCCTATCGAACCGATAACGACGAGAGCATCGCCATCGCGCACGCGCCCAACGAAGCCGGGTACATTGCCATCGACACGGCCAACGCCAACGCACTCGCCATCGTGCCCGCTCTTGGCTGCGTACCGGGCGAGATCCGCGACTACCTTCATAAGCGCTGCGGCTACAAGCCCGTAGGCGCGCGAGCCTCCAAAGCCCCGTCGCTCGGCAACACGTGCACCAGTTGCGACGCGCTGCAAGGCAGCCGCTATCTGTTCGAGGAGCCCTCGTCCCCGTTTGCCCTCACTGCCATCAACAAGCTGCCGGCACTGGAGTTTATACGCGTCGAAGTTGCCGGCGTCTTTGGCGTCCCGGCCACGCGTACCGACTTTGACCAGGCGCTCTTTACCTGGGCACGCGACCATCACGCCGAGTTCCACAAGCAACTCGGTGAGGGGATTTATTTGTAGAGATGACATCGAGGCATTGAGGAGCAGGAGCTCGATCGTTAAACAATCCCAAAACGCTACAGCCCCAGAATGTGCTCCAGATAGCCCTTGTTGAACCAGAACGATTGCTTCGTCATCCAGCGCCCGTCGGGCAGTTCATAAGCATTCCTTGCGATGTCACCGATCTCTGTTCCATCGGCAAACTTGTAAGCCGCTTTTGACGTATGCGGGCGAACGTGAACAATTGGGTTGTCCGCCATACCGGGCAGATTGTTAGTCACTTTGAGCTTTCCGCTCGCATCCCGATACGGATTGAGCTCAACGCCCTCACGTATTACTTTTCGCGTCTCATCCCAACAAGCTTTCGCAGGGCCTTCGATTTCGTTTTCTCCCATCGCCCAGAACAAACAACGGTCGAGACGCAGCACGCCATCGTGGTCCTCGCGAAACACAACGAAGAAGAAACGATTAGTCTCAAGGCACGCATGAAAAGGCGACGTCTCCCAATCTTCCTCAATCAAACGCTTGAACTCAAACGGTGGGAACGACATAGCCTGTTCGATGTGCCCCCTGTTGTTAACTCGAACGGTTCGGACGGAAATGCCCGCCTTGACGAATTCCTCGGCAGCATTGTTTTTGATTCCGAGCATACGATAGACGAGCGTTGTCCATTGCGCCTTATTGCCCGTGTACTCCAACCCGTATCGTTCCGCAATCTGGCGATCAGTTTCGCCATAGTGTTGCTCGATAAGTCCAGTTACGTAGCTTTCGAAATCAATGGACTCGTCGTCGCCTCGAACGATGCTCTCGCCGATACGCGGGGCACCGAGAACATAGGCGTGAAGCACATAGTCCATGTACGAGCGTTTGAGAGAAAAGGCGCGACGCTTCGCGCGACGGCGTTCGATCTCGCCCGTATCGGTATTGAAGTACTCGTAGTACTGGTCGACCCACATTGTCGCTTCGGTTGCGCCCTTTGTGCAGGCGCCCAAGTAGGTGGTCATGCCCTCCGACAGCTCGTCTGCGCGACCATCCTGAATGTACGAAATGATTTTCTCGTAGTCAGCGCGGATGATCTTCATATCCTCTTCGGGCAGACGAACCATGACCGCACGCTCAATGCGTTGATCGTATTTATCGATGGAACGATCGCGGCCGTAGTAAATCAACAGGATATTGCTTAGCTTGGTCTTGAGGTGCGAATTGTCATAGTCGAGCGAAACGGGACGGTCGTAAGGAATCATGGTCAGGACAAGACGTTCACCAGCAGATTTACGACCGTCTTTAAGTACGTCAAAACACGTTGCCTTGAGCTCGACACCTGCCTCGGGAAAGTCCGGCCGGTCGTCGCTGTTGGCCTTGTAGCCAAAGTAACGCTCCTCGATCAGGGTCCCCATACCGCCCTTGTACTTTTTGGAGCCAAAATCCTTGGGCGCGCTCTCCCCCTCCGGCGCAATGCCAAGCTCAAGAATATCGCGAAACGTCATCCCGTCGAGATTGGCAGCATACCGCTCGATGCTTGAAGGGTCAGAAAAATCAGTATCGTCAAGCATGCGCTTGAAGTCGAGATGCTTCTTGGACATGGCAAATCCTCTCGAAATGAGACATGATCTAATATGTATGCTACTGTAAATTCGGGTTATACCGTGAAGATCCCCTAAGGGATCTTCCATTTGCAACCCGATTTCTGTACCCTTGATCTTTGCATTTGCAGCGATTTGGGGGAGTGAGTATGTCAGAGGTCAAAATCGCCGAGCTTTTTGCTGGCGTCGGCGGATTCCGTTTGGGCCTCGAAGGCTACGCTGACCCTCGTTATCCAGATTTCTACATGAAGCCCGCCGGGCCCTTTCGCACCATTTGGGCCAACCAGTGGGAACCGCCCGGAACCAAGGCGCGTCAGTTTGCGGCACGTTGTTACATGGACCGTTTTGGCGAAGATTCCGTTGTCAACGAAGATATCAATAAGGTCTTGGAGCAGGCTGAAGCCGGCGAAATTAAAATCCCCGACGTGCAAATGGTCGTCGGCGGCTTCCCTTGCCAGGACTACTCTGTTGCACGCCCGCTCAATCAGGCGCACGGCATCGAGGGCAAGAAGGGTGTCCTGTGGTGGGACATCTATCACTTCCTCGAGATGAAGAAGCCGCGCTTCGGTCTCTTTGAGAACGTTGACCGTCTGCTCAAGTCGCCCGCGTCACAGCGCGGTCGCGATTTCGCCATCATCTTGAGCTGCCTTGCCGACCTCGACTACACCGTCGAATGGCGCGTCGTTAACTCTGCAGAATACGGTTTTCCCCAGCGTCGCAAGCGTGTTTACATCTTCTGCGAGAAGAACGCCAGCAAGGTTAATCTTGTCGATCGCATGCACAATGGCGTCATGGCGAAGGCCTTTCCCGCCATCTATCCTGACGAAATGGCCGAGCTTGATGTTCTGCCCGATCCTTACGAAAACTCGACTCGTTTTGGCGTTGGCCAAAAGACCTCTCAGTTCAAGAATGCCGGCGTCATGCAGAGCTGCCACGTTCTGACCTGCGACTTCGCCGAGGACTACCATGGCGAGCGCCGCGTGCTTGGCGATGTCCTTGTCGATGAGGCGGTTGTTCCGGAACAGTTCTACATCTCTGACGAGAAGCTTCCCGACTGGCGCTACCTCAAGGGCAGCAAGCGCGAGGAACGCACCAATAAGAAAACCGGCTTTACGTATACGTATTCAGAGGGTGCCATGAGCTTCCCGGATGCTACCGACAAGCCGAGCCGCACCATCCTCACAGGAGAAGGCGGCACTGGAGCGAGCCGCTTCAAGCACGTCATCGAATGTCCCGATGGCCGTTTCCGCCGTCTTGTTCCCGACGAGCTCGATCAGCTTCAGGGATTCCCGAAAGGCTGGACCGATACGGGCATGACTGACGGCCATCGAGCCTTCTGCATGGGCAACGCACTCGTCACCGGCGTGCCCCACCGCATTGGTGAAGCTATGGTCGAAGTGTACGGCCTCTAAGGCAAGCAATCCGGAGCCGGCAGTTCACGCTGTCGACTCCGTTTTTTCCATCCCACTCCCCTGTATACTGATGTAGCACATGTTTCATCCGGGCTTGTTGGGCCGGGTCGTTCATGGGAGGTTCTTGTGGCTGTTTCGAATCCGCCTAAGGGAAGCGTTTCTTCTTCGTCCATCAAGCCGGTTACGCGCAAGGCCGTGCGTTGCCAGCGCGAGGTCGCTTGGCTTGTCACGCAGGCAGCGGGCAGGCTTGTGGCGACCACTCAGGACGTCAATGCGCCTACGCCGAGCTTTGTGCTGGCAGTGGCGCTGGATCGAGTACGCCAGCTGGAACTCGCCGCACAAGAAGACGGCAACCATCTTGGCTACCAGGACGCTATGGCGCCCGACCTGCAAACGTTCTGCCACATGGCCAAGTTGCCCGCCGCGCCCAATGCGCTTTCGGACGCAGGCTACATGTTTACGCTTTCGGGCGCGGACCTTATCCGCGACATCTATGCATACTGCAGCGAGCTCGCCGAGCGCCACGTCTTTGGCACGGCCGAAGTCAAACCGGGAAATGTCATCAAGCTGGTTCTTAGGCTGTTCTTGATAGACGGGTTCGGGGCCATGCCGGCGTAAGCCGAGTCTTAAGCATCACCGTCGACTGGGCAACAACCGCTTTACCTTAATGGACGCCAATCGAGGGTCGATTATTGGGTCGCCTCGTCCACTAACGCATCTATCCCACGCGCTCCGACAGTCGATACTTGCGGTTGCGGCTCGTCGCCGGCGCCGTGGGCTCAAGCTCGCCTTGAGCAATGAGCGCGTTGACGCGCGACCTAACCTGGGAAATTGTGAGCCCTGTGTGCTCTGCCAGCTCGCGCGTCCCCAGCTCGCCGTAGTGTTTGAGTGCCATCACAATTAAGCCCCCGCCATGATCGACCGGCTCGATCTTTGAACGGTAAAGTACGACCTTGAACCGATCGAATCCCGGGCAGAACAGGGGCTCGGCCAGACCATGCGCGCGCATGGCATCAATCATCATCGGGATGCCCGAGCCATTGCCCTCAGCCGGCGAACCTGCGCCATCCGGCAGCGGAACAATCGACATGAGCTTCACAAGCGTCGCGTTACGGCATCGGGAGCTGCCGTCAAACAAGTTCTCGCGAGTCTTTCCCCCGTAAAGGCCGCCAGGATTCGTCACCTCGACACGATCGTCAAAGACGTCGACGGCAATCGATTGTCCACAGAACCGATCCCCGTATTCTCGATGGATTACGGCGTTGGCGATTGCCTCGCGCAGAACCTCCTCGGGAATCTCAAGCGAGTCGACACGCGAGACGCCTTGGACGGTCGAGGTTCGCCGCAAATTCTTGGCGACGGCCACGACAGCATCCGAGATCATCTCGCCCAACGTTCCCTCACAGATTGTGCGGTCCATGAACCTCAACGAACCCGCGGCGCCCTTCTGCGTTCCGGCATGGACCGCCACATCGATAAAGAGCTTGGGATAAAACTGCTGAGGGTAGGTGCCCGCAGCCAGGAGCCCGGCCTTAGTCACATTACCCTGGGAGTCGAGGAAACTCAGGCGCTCCAGCTTTGTTTTCTTGTCCGTCGCGCCGCGCATAGCTCGGGGCGTCAGCGAGAAAGCACGCTCTATCGTGCGGTCGACCAGCGTCTCGTCGAGATTGTCCGCGCCCGCACCCGCCACCGCGTCGCGATCGCTCGGAGTCGCTCGACCGTATGACGCCAATGCGAGCACCTCGGTCGATGAAAGCGGCACATCTTTGTCATCGATGCGCTTGTAGCTGCCGCCCTGGGCGCCCCGCTCTATGACATAACAAGGCTTGCTCGACGGTTCGAGCTCCTCAATCGTGATGACCAGAACCACGGTGCCCTGGAGCTCCACGCGCTCAATGGTGTATTTGGGCGGATTGGCCAGCTTTCCGCGACCGCCGGCATCGCCCATGCCCGCCACGAATTGGTTGAGCACTTTCTCGGTCTCAAAGTTTGCAACTGGGACAAAACCCGCGCGCTCGCTCACTCCGAGTACGATGATGCCGCCGGCGGTGTTTGCGAAAGCGCTGACCGTTTCCCATACGTCGCGGGAAAGCGTTGTGGCGCTCTCCTTGACCTCGACGTTAAGATCGTCCGAGCCCATGCGCCTTAAAGACTCGAGCAGACCGGTCAGTTCGTTTTCGTTCATCTGCACGTCCTTTCGCTCGGTTCTGCGAAGAATGCCGCGAATGGATTTCCTTCGTCTCTCAGTTATCTCTCGTAATTATCTCTCATCTTTCTGTTATCTCTCATATTAGAGATGAGTGAGAGATAAAAGATAAGATGTCTGCCATCTGTTTCATATAAACATGTTTTTGCTGGTAGAACAATCTGTATTGAGATAATACCATGATTGCTTGTCTCTTTGCTGCTCAGTTATCTCTCATATTTATCTCTCGTCTTTCTGTTATCTCTCGTATTCGTGACGAATGAGAGATGAGAGATGTGCGGGCGGCGGATGAGCGTGGATTTTGGACGGTCGGGAAATGAGGGTGGATATTTGGACGGTATTTGGGCGTTTTGAGGCTGATTCCGTCCGAAAATCCACTCTCATTCGATAGGTATCCGGAAATCCTCGCTCGTCCGTCCGAATATCCACTCTCGTTTGGCGAGTGTCCAATTTTCCACGCTCGTGCGGCGGGCACGCGGGACCTATGCCCAATCCGCTGGCATCGTCGTCAGTTCGCCGCAGAGTCGCGGCCCCATATGGGTATACTCTCGAAGATTCGACTCGATTCGCCCCCGCTGGGGCGTCAAAGGAGACTGCATATGCCCACCACCTCAACCGACCCGCGCGCCGCTGCCGCCGCGCTGCTGGTACCCGGCACCACCTGCCACGGTTTTGCCATCGAGCGTTGCGAGACCGTGCCCGAGCTCGATTCGGACGCCTACGTGCTGCGCCACACTGTCTCGGGTGCTCGCCTGCTGTACCTGGCGTGCGACGACGAAAACAAGGCCTTTGCCATTGGCTTTAAAACGCCGCCGGCCGATTCCACCGGCGTGTTCCATATTCTTGAGCACTCGGTCCTGTGCGGATCGGCCAAGTTTCCCGTCAAGGAGCCGTTTGTCGACCTGATCAAGAGTTCCATGCAGACGTTCCTCAACGCCATGACCTACCCCGACAAGACCATCTACCCCGTTGCCACCACCAACGAGCAGGATCTGTACAACCTGATGGACGTGTATCTGGACGCGGTGTTCAACCCGGCCATCTATACCAAGCCCACCATTTTTGAGCAGGAGGGCTGGCACTACGAGCTGGACCTGCCGGAGAGCGTCGAGGGCGAGGGCGACGGCGGCTCCGCGAGCCTGCGCGAGGGCACGCTGCGCTATAACGGCGTGGTGTTCAACGAGATGAAAGGTGCGCTGTCCGACCCCATGAGTGTGCTGGACGATGCCGTCAACGCCGCGCTCTATCCCGACACCGCCTATGCACACGAGAGCGGTGGCGACCCGCGCGCGATTCCCGCGCTCACCTACGAGCAGTTCCTGGACACGCACGCGCGCCACTACAATCCTTCCAACTCTTATATAACGCTCTACGGCGACCTAGATGTGGACCGCGCACTGGCCTTTTTGGACGAGCGTTATCTGTCGCAGCCGAGTGCCGCGAGCCGCCGCATGGACGCTGCCGTCGCCGCCGGCGAGGACCCGTCCACGCTGGTGCCCAATCCGCTGGGCGTGCAGGCACCCGTGACCTGCGAGTACAAGCGCGTCGAGATGGCCACTACACCCGAGAACGCCCTGGTGGGCCTGGGCCTGGTGCTGGGCAGCGCGCTCGACCGCAAACGCACGATCGCGGCGGACATCCTGTTCGAGGCACTGCTGGGTTCTAACGAGGCACCGGTTAAGAAGGCTATTCTTGCCGCCGGCCTAGGCGGCAACGTGGTGAGCTACACCGCGGCCGAGAGCCTGCAGCCCTACGAGCTCATCATGCTGCAAAACGCGCAGCCCGGCGTGGCGCGCGAGCTGCGTCGCGTGTTCCAGGACGCCTGCCGCGACCTGTGCGAGCACGGCGTTCCGCACGAGCGCCTGGAAGCTATCATCAGCAGCAACGAATACGACCTGCGCCAGCGCGACTATGGCATCGCCGACGGCGTGGCCATTGCGTGCGACGCACTGAGCACGTGGCTCTACGATGACGACGCCGCGACGCTGGCGCTCAAGTACGGCCCGGTGTACGAGGAGCTGCGCGGCGAGCTGAACGGCACTTACTTTGAGGACCTGTTGCGCGAGCTCGTG
Source organism: uncultured Collinsella sp. (assembly GCA_902469665.1). Taxonomy (GTDB): domain Bacteria; phylum Actinomycetota; class Coriobacteriia; order Coriobacteriales; family Coriobacteriaceae; genus Collinsella. The sequence continues at coordinate 52,650 of CABRDE010000042.1, forward strand.
CTGGAAAACGATCACATGGCGCTGGTCGAGCTGGTGCCGGTGGACGCTGCCGAGGGTGCGGAGAGTGCCGAAGCTGCCGAGCTAGCTGCCAAGCGCGACGCCATGACCGATGCCGAGCTGGCGGACGTGACCGAGCGCACGGCCGCGCTGCGTGCCGCGCAGGAGGCCGAGGACACGCCCGAGGCCAAGGCCACGCTACCGCGCCTGCGCGTGTCCGACATTGGCGAGGCACGCCCCGAGCCGCCGCTGATCGTGGACACGACCGCACCCATCCCCTGCCTGCGCCACGGCATCCCCACCAACCGTCTGGCCTACGCCATGCAGTATTTCGACCTGAGCTGCGTCGCGTTTGAGGATCTGCCCTATGTGACACTGCTCTGCCGCCTGTTTAAGCAGCTGCCCACGCGCGAGCACTCGGCCGAAGAACTCGACAACTTGCTCGCTGGCAAGCTGGGCTTTTTGAGCTTTACGACCGAAGTCATGACCCAGCCCGACGTGGACGGCGTGCGCCCCTACCTGCTGGTGAGCGCCGGCGCCCTGTCCGAGAAGATCGATGCGCTGGCGAGCCTGCCGCGCGAGGTGTGGTCGAGCACGCTTTTGCTCAATGCCGACGCCGACCGCGTGCGCGACGTGCTCACGCAGATTCGCATTGGGCTTGAGCAGGGCTTTATCAACAACGGTCACTCGGCGGCGCTCGGTCGCGCGATGAGCTACAGCTCACCTTCGGCCGTGGTTCGCGAGCAGCTTTCGGGCGTGGACTTCTATCTGTTCCTGCGCGATCTGCTCGACCACTTTGACGAGCGCCTGGACGGCCTGCGCGCCAAGCTTGCCGAGCTGGCAGGCCGCATCTTTGTGGCCGACGGCTGCCTGGCGAGCTTTACCGGCAGCGATGAGGACTTTAACGCGTACTGGGCCGCCGCGGGCGACCTGGGGCTGGGCGCTGGCGACGGCGCCGATGCCGGCCGTAACGCGCTCGCGGTGCCGACGCCGTGCGACCGCCGCGAGGCCTTTGTCATCCCCAGCGACATCTGCTTTGCGGCAAGCGCGTGCGACCCGCGTCGCCTGGGCATCGACGTGACAGGCGCTTGGGCCGTGGCTGCCAACGCGCTCTCCTACGATTACCTGTGGAACGAGATTCGCGTGAAGGGCGGTGCGTACGGCTGCGGATTCCGCGCAGCCGGCGAGCGCCAGACGGCGTTCTACACCTACCGCGACCCGGCAATCGACCCCTCGATTGAGCGCGTGGCGCGCGCAGGCGAATGGCTCGGCAGCTTTGAGCCCGACGAGGCCGCCTTTGAGGGCTTTATCGTGAGCTGCGTGAGCGGCATGGACGCGCCGGTGAAGCCGTACGCGCTCACCAAGCGCCGCAACACGACCTACCTGGCCGGGCTCGATCCGCACGCACGCGAGGAGCGCCGCGCCCAGATGCTCGCCGCCACGCCCGGTGAGCTTCGCTCGCTCGGCGCCGACGTGACGCGCATCGCAGCCGAGTCGCCCACCTGCGTCTTTGGCGGACGCGACGTCATCGCCAAGAGCAACGCCGGCTTCAACGTAGTCGACCTGCTGGGCTAAGGCACCAAGGTAGATTTTTGAGACATGCCCGAGAATCTACCTTTTCTTTTGCCGCTGCTTGGGCGGGACAGCTCAGCCCGTCCCACCAGTTTGTCTAAATCTGTAACATCTAGGCGGCAATATTAGCTCCAGATGTTACAAATCGAGACGTTTTCGGATGACGCCGGCCCTTTGTCTCAATCTGTAACATCTAGGTCCGATTTTGCCGAGCTACTGTTACAGATCGAGACAAACCGCCGCAAACATCCGCTCTTCGTCAAAACCCACGAAGGTGTCCATGAGCTGTCCCCTTTGCGATGATTTGTGTGGTGGTTTGAGTGTTTGCCCAGATAAAACCTGCCAAAATAAACCTGTCCCCTTTTGGCAGGTTTGCTAGAGGAGGTTGGGATGGACAAGGCTAAATTGCGGCGAGCGGTGATTGCCCGGCGCGATGCGATTGATTTGGATGTGCGGGCGGCGAAGTCTGCCGTTATCTGTGCGCGGCTTGTTGAGCGACTGGGTCGCTCGGATCCCGCGGCACCGCACACCGTTGCCGTCTATGCCGCGATGGGTTCCGAAGTCAATCCCGCCGCGTTTGCCGCGGCGGCCGCCAAACGCGACTGGCGCGTGGCCTATCCGTGCATGCTCTCGGCAGCCGAAGCCACAGCTTGTGGCCAGCGCATGTGCATGCGGGCAGTTGCTGTCGACGATGCGTCCGCGGCTCCGTTTATCGCCCACCCCACGCGGGCCTTCACGGCCATGGACATCGACAGCGACCGCTTCCCTATCGTGCCTGCCGATGTTCTCGACATGATTATCGTGCCGCTCGTGGCCTTCGACCAAACCGGCGCGCGCCTGGGCTACGGCGGCGGTTGCTACGACCGCTACCTGCCCATGCTCCCGCCCGTATGTCAAATCGTCGGCATCGCCTTCGACGAGCAGCGTGTCGACCACGTTCCCACCGACGCCCACGACCTGCCGTTACCCAACATCATCAGCGCCTAACGGCTGGCGCACCTCCCGACGGCCTAGTGCTCCTCGCCGGCGCGGGCCAGGTCGTAGGGCGTGGTCTGGTAGACGTAGTAGTTGAGCCAGTTGGTGTAGAACAGCTGAGCCTGGCTGCGCCAGACGTTGCGCGGCTCGGCGGTGGGGTCGTCGTTCGGGAAGTAATGCGCCGGCACCTGAGGGTTAAGCCCGCGCTTCACGTCGCGCTCGTACTCCAAACGCAGCGTGTCGGTATCGTACTCGGGATGGCCAAAGACAAAGAAGCGGCGGCTGTCGGTCGACTTGACGATGTACAGGCCCACCTCGTCGGACACGGCCACGACCTCAAGCTGCGGCTCGGCCTCCACGTCCTCGCGGCGCACATCGGTGTTGCGCGAATGCACGGCATAGAAACGGTCGTCAAAGCCGCGAACCAGCGGGCTTTGCGGCTTCACCAGATAATGCTCAAACACGCCACTCGCCTTTGCCGGCAGGTCGTGCTTCTGGATACCGTAATGATGGTACAGGCCGGCCTGCGCGCCCCAACAAATGTGCAGCGTAGAGTGCACGTGCGTGGTGGACCAATCCATGATCTGGCAGAGCTCGGGCCAGTAGTCGACCTCCTCGAACGGCATCTGCTCCACCGGCGCGCCCGTGATGATCAGGCCGTCGTAGTGGATGTCGCGGATGTCGTCGAACGTGCGGTAGAACGTCTCCAGGTGGCCGGCGCTCACGTGCGTGGCCTCGTGCGTTTTGGTGCGTAGCAGGTCCACCTCCACCTGCAGCGGCGTGTTGGAGAGCTTGCGCATGATCTGCGTCTCGGTGGCGATCTTGGTGGGCATGAGGTTGAGGATGAGCACGCGCAGCGGCCGGATGTCCTGGTGCAGCGCGCGGTACTCGGTCATGACAAAGATGTTCTCGCTCTCGAGCTGCGCGGCGGCAGGGAGGGCGTCGGGAATACGAATGGGCATGGATGCTCCTTACGAGTCAGTTGCAGCTATGGTACAACGACCGGCCCCATCCGCGCGAGCGCATCGCCCAGCGATGCCGTCAGCGGCCCAAATCACTCCAAAAGTAGAGATTACGGCATGTCCCAAAAATCTGTGGCGCTTTAGCCTAGCAAAGTGGCAACAGGACGCTACAATGGTTCGACGCGAAAAACTCGGCCGAAAGGATACATATATGTACCAGACGCGTAAGATCGGTGTGGTCGGCCAGGGCCACGTAGGAGCACATGTCGCCAACAGCCTGCTCATGCAGGGCATTGCCGATGAGCTGTACCTGTGCGATATCAACGAGGCCAAGGTGACGTCCGAGGTCCAGGACCTGCGCGACTCCCTTTCGTTTGTCCCGTATAACACCAAGATCGTCAACTGCTACGACCACTACGAGGAGCTGGCCTGCTGCGACGTCATCGTCAACGCCGCCGGCAAGGTCGCGCTGGCCGCCGGCAACCGCGACGGCGAGCTGTTCTTTACCACCGACGCCGCCCGCACCTTTGCCAAGCGCATCGTCGACGCCGGCTTTGACGGCATCTTCGTGAGCATCTCCAACCCCTGCGACGTCGTGTGCACCGAGCTGTGGCATCTGACCGGCTACGATCCCAAGAAGATTATCGGCTCGGGCTGCGGCCTGGACTCTGCCCGCCTGCGCACCGAGATCTCCAAGAAGGTCGGCGTGAGCCCCAAGTCCATCGACGCCTACATGATCGGTGAGCACGGCTTTAGCCAGCTTGCTGCCTTTAAGGCCGCAACCATTGCTGGCAAAAACCTCAACGAACTTCAGGCCGAGAACCCCGACAAGTACGCCTTCGACCACATGGAGGTCGAGGAGCTTGCACGCAAGGGCGGCTATGTGACCTACCAGGGTAAGCAGTGCACCGAGTACGCCGTTGCCAACTCCGCCGCGCGCGTCTGCGCCGCCGTGCTGCACAACGAGCACGCCGTGCTTTCGGCCTCTACGCTTATGACCGGCCAGTATGGCGAGGAGGGTATCTTTACCTCCCTGCCGTGCGTGATCGGTGCCGAGGGCGTCGAGGAGGTCTACACACTCGACCTTTCCGAGCACGAACTCGAGGGCTTCCACAAGAGCTGCCAGCACATTCGCGACAACATCGCCCAACTCGACTGGTGGGATGCCGAGGCCTACGACGCCAAGTAAGCCGCTGGCTGCCGCAACCTTGCGAATCTATGCGCGATACTAAGCGGGCCGCACCGGAGACTCACCGGCGCGGCCCGCTTTTTACGCACGCTGTTCACTTGCAAATCGAAGGTGAATGCTTTTCCCGGTACCTAGTACTGCTCGATGCCCATGTAGCGACGAACCTCGGGACTGTGGTCGAAGACCTTGCCGCGCGCGGCGCGCAGCTCGCAGCTCATGTTGTAGAAGAAGATCGGCTCCAGGAACGAACGCACGTTGGCAGGCACCTCGCCCACGCCGTACTCAAGCGCGTCGAGCACCATGATCGTGTCGGTGTGCGTGTTGAGGAACGCCAGCGCGCGCTCCTCCATGGGGCGGCACTCGCCCGATCCGAGCTGCACAAAGTAGAACACGCCGGGCTCGGTGGCTTCGAACGGGCCGTGGAAGTACTCGCCGGAGTGAATATAGCAGCAGCGCTGCCACTGCATCTCCATGAGCGAGCAGATGGCCATGGCGTAGGTCTGGCTAAAGTTGGGGCCGGATCCCAGGATATAGAAGAACTTGTGCTGCTGACAGAGCTCGGCAAAGCGGGCGCCCAGCTCGGCGTTGACCTTCTCGCGGGCGGCGGGCAGCAGCGCATCCATCTGCTTTAGGCCCTCGTACATGTCGGCGAGTGCCTCGTAGCCTTCCTGCTGGTCGAGCAGCTCGGCGGCGATCAGAGCGCCGATGCCCTGAGGCACCTCGGCCTGCGGCACGCCCTCGCCCCAGGGGTAGACCCAGGTGGTCCACTTGCCGTTGTCGATCTTGGAGCCCTCGCAGTCGGTGAGGGCAACGACCTCGGCACCGGCCGCCAGCGCCATCTCGCAGCCGTCGACGACCTCTTGCGTGTTGCCGCTGTGGCTGCAGGCAATAACGAGCGACTTCGGCCCTAGGCTCTTGGGGGCCATCAGGCAAAACTCGCGTGCCGTGTAGACCGTCGAGGTAAACGTGGTGGCTTCGCGCTTGAGCAGCTCGTTGGCCGGCATCAGGTCGATCATCGAACCGCCGCAGGCGATCCAAAAGACGTTCTCAATCTTGCCCTTGCGCTCGATGATTTCCTGAACCAGATCATGTGCGTTCATCCTGATGTTCCTCCTTGTGGGGCGGCTTTGAGCGACGGCGGATCGTACCTGCGGTCGTTCTATGTTGTCCTATTTATAGCACGCACGACGACGCTCGTGAAGTCATTTCACCAAACTTGTTCTATGTTGTTCTATCTATGGACGTTAGATGTCGAAGACGTAGCGCGAGCCCACGATCTTTTGGCGTCCGAGCAGCAAGGGTCGCTCGTCCTCATCGGTAAAGTACGCCTCCATATAAAAGAGCGGCTCGCCGACCGGCACCTCCAACAGCGGGGCCGCCTGAGCATCGGCAAGCGCAATCTCCACGGTGCAAGGGTCGGACTTGAGCGGTGCGCGGCCCGAATGCTCGGCAACGAGCGCAAAAATCGAGTTATCGGTGAGGTCCTTATCGGCAAGTGTCTGCAGATAGGGATGGTCAGCCAGCACAAAGGCGTTGTTCTCGAGCATGACGGGGATGCCGTCGGCCGTGCGCACGCGCTCGACCACGATAAGCTCGCAGCCGGGCTCTACGCCAAAGAACGCCGCGTCCTCGCGCGTCGCCGCAACCACCGTGCGCGATACCAGGCGCGCACCCGGCACCATGTCGTTGGCAGCGCAACCCTCGGAAAAGCTCTGAACGTCACCCTTCTGGACAATCTTGCGCTTGAGCTTGGGCGCGCACACGAACGTGCCCCTCCCCTGCTGGCGGTTGAGATACCCCGCGCGCGACAGCTCCTCGATGGCGCGGCGCACGGTGATGCGTCCCACGCCGTAGTACTTCGCGAGCTCCATCTCGGAAGGAATGCGCGAGCCGGATGCGTACACGCCACGCGCGATCTCGCCCTTTAGGTCGTCCATAACCTGCTGGTACAGCGGCACAGCGGACACCTCAGTGCGCTCGGTTTTATCATCGGATGCCATCGTTATGCTCCATTCCGTGCATGCTCGGACTCAAACTCTTCAATCGCCGCCATAAACTGCTCGCCAAAGGCGTCGGCCTTTTTCTCGCCGATGCCGTTGACCTGGATAAGCTCGTCGCGCGTCTGTGGGCGTAGGCGGCACAGGCCGCGCAGGGCCTTGTCGGAAAAGACCATGTACGGCGCCATCTCCAGCTCCGTCGAGATCTCCTTGCGGAGGGCACGCAGGCGCTCGAACAGTTCGGCATCGTCGCCAACACGCGGGCGTTGATCCAGCTCGGCCTCCTCGCGCAGCAGATCGACGGCGCGGCGGGCGCGGGCCGAGGCCTTGCGCTTGGACGCACGACGCTTAACGGTAAAGGCAAACGCCTCGTCCTCGACCTCGACGGCACGCGGACCCAGCCCCACGACCGGGTACTGCCCCTGCGAGGTGGCCAGATAACCGCGGCCGCACAGCTGGCCGATGATGTCCTTGATGCGCCCGACCGATTCGCTCGACAGCTCACCGTAGCCGCGGTCCTCGTCCAGATGCATCTGGCGAATGCGCTCGGTGTTGCCGCCGTGGAGCACATCGGCGATGAGCGACTTGCCAAAGCGCATGGGACGCGTGGCCACATAGCGCACGGCAGCGCGGGCCATATCGGTGACGTCCTCGACCTCGAACTGCGTGAGGCAGTTGCTGCAGTTGCCGCAGCTCTCGACGTCGTCCGTGGCGGTGCCGCCCGTACTGGCCGCGGCATGCTCGGCCGCGGCCTCGTCGCCAAAGTAGCGCAGCATGTATTCGCGCAGGCAGCCGGTGGTATTGCAGTAGCCCTCCATCTGGCTGAGCAGACGATATCGATTCTGGAGCGCCCACGCGCGCTGCTCGTCGTCGAGCGCCTCATCGGCAGCATCGCCGCGGTCGATCAGAAAGCGGCGCATGCGAAAATCGTTGCCGTTCCACAGCAAGTAGCAGCTGGCCGGGTCGCCATCGCGGCCGGCGCGGCCCGCCTCCTGGTAGTAGGCTTCGATGCTCTCGGGCACGTTGTTGTGGATCACGTAGCGCACGTTGGGCTTGTCGATGCCCATGCCAAAGGCGTTGGTGGCAACCATCACCTGGATATCGTCGTCGATAAAGGCGCGCTGGCTTTGGCGACGGGCGTCGTTGCCCATGCCGGCATGGTAGCGGCCAACGCGAATGCCGCTGGGGCCCAGCGCCTCGGCAAGCTCGCCCGCCAGCGCATCAACTGTCTTGCGGGTCGAACAATACACGATGCCGCTCTCGCTCGAATGCGCGATCACGTAGTCGCGCACCCAGGCAGTCTTGGCCTTGTCGCCCATCTCCTCGCAACCAAAGTAGAGGTTCTTGCGATCGAAGCCCGTCACTACCGTCGCGGGGTTTTGCAGGCCAAGCATCTGCTGAATGTCCGCGCGCACACGCTCGGTCGCCGTAGCGGTAAAAGCCGCCACGATGGGGCGCTGCGGCAGGGAATCGATGAACTCGCGAATCTGCAGGTAGGCGGGGCGGAAATCCTGACCCCATTGGCTTACGCAGTGGGCCTCGTCAATGGCCACGAGCGGCACGCCAATGCCGGCGGAACCCGCAGCCTCCCGCGCAAAGGCCAAAAAACGCGGCTCGAGCAAGCGCTCGGGCGCCACGTACATAAGCTGGTAGCGGCCCTCGCGCGCCCGCTTGAGCACGGTGTTTTGCTGGGCCGGAGTAAGGCTGGAGTTGAGATAGCTGGGTCGCGCACCCGCCGCGAGCAACGCACGGGTCTGGTCCTCCATAAGCGACAGCAGCGGACTCACCACAAAGGTGATGCCGGGCAGCATGAGCGCGGGCACCTGGTAGCAAATGGACTTGCCGGCGCCCGTGGGCATAACACCCAGCGCATCACGACCGGCAAGGATCGCATCGACCATGCGGTCCTGTCCCGGGCGAAACGAGGTGTAGCCAAAATAGGCGCCGAGCGTGTCGAGCGCCATCTGCTGCATGCTATCGGTCATGGTTTCCTAACGTCCAAGTCATCTGCCGCCGATTATACGCCGCCACGCGGACCGGTGCCGCGCGGCTGCCGGCCACGGGCGATGCAATCCAAGGCGAACGAGCGTGGATTTTTGGACACTTTCCGGATGAGCGTGGATAATCTCCCACTTTAAGCCCGTCACCAAGCAAAAAACGGGAGATTTTCCACGCTCATTCTGCAGATTGCCGCTTAGGGGCGTTTACAGCGTCGAGCCGTTGCGCGGTTTGGAAAACCGCGCAACTAGAGCTACATAACCATGACGTAGCGGCTACCCACGTAGTACTGCTTACCCATCAGAACCGGCTCGCCATTGGGACCGGTAAAGCTGGCACGCAGGTTGAGCAGCGGATCGTGCGGAGCAATGCCCAACTCGGCCGCCTGCTCGGTATTGGCACGAACGGCCTCGACCGTGCGGTAGCCAACCGAGACAATCGGCGTTCCGCCAACACGCTCGACCTCGGCAAAAATCGACTTGTCCTCAAGATCGGCCGTCAACAGCTCACGGTAGGCGTCAAACGGCACAAAGATGTTCTCCTCAAAGATGGGCTCGCCGTCGGCTGTACGCACACGCTTAATATGCAGCAGCAGCGCGTCCTTTTGCAGGCCAAAGAACTCCATCTCGTTTTGACGTGCCGGCACAATCTGGCGATCGACCACATGCGCGCCCGCCTTCATGCCGTTGCTGGCACACAGCGCGGTAAACGTCTGCAGCGTCGAAGCGTGGAACTGACGATTGATGTGCGGCGTGGAGACAAAGGTACCACGGCCCTGCTGCTTAACCAGGTAGCCATCGGAGCACAGCTCCTCGACGGCGCGGCGCACCGTAATGCGGCTCACGTCGTACTGCTCGGCTAGCTCAAGCTCGGACGGAATACGCTCCTTGGGCGCATAAACACCTTTCTCGATCGCATCCTTGATTTCGTCGTAAATCTGCTGGTAAAGCGGTGCATTTTTGGGCGCAGGCATATCTAATCACTCTTATCGAAATATCGAAATAACTAATACGTATATAACGTCTAGTTTCATGTTACCTCATATTGATAAAACGATATACCCTACCTACCAAAAAGGGACAGGTTTAATTTGGTAGGTTTTATCTGGGCAAACGAAAGCCCCTCGAATGCAACGGGGCTTTCGAGGGGCTCAAGCAGACAGGATTACGCCGGGCCGGCAAGACGCCAAAACCCTACTTCCCGTCGTCCTGCTGCAGGCTGTCCTGCTCGCTGAGGTGCGCCTGCCTGCTGGCCATGCGCGCGGGCTTGTCGGGATCGGGTACGGCCGTGGGCATGGGCTCGTCGACATGACCGCCCCACCAGCCGCCCACAAAGTTGAGTGTATGGAACACGTTGATCACGGCGCCGGGATCAATGTCGCACACCAGCTTGATAATGTCCTGGCTCTCGTAGGTCGAGACAACGGTGTGCAGCAGGTACATCTTTTCGCGGCTGTATCCGCCGATGACCTCGGCGCAGCTAATGCCGTGCTGAAAATGGTCAACATAGGCGGTCATGACCTCATCTGCCCTGCGCGTCGTGATCTGCAGCGTCACGCGGTCGTAGCGGCGATAGAAGCTGTCGATGGCCTTGGTCGAAATAAACTGGAACACGATGGAGTACGCTGCGTTGTCCCAGCCAAACATAAAACCAAAGATCGCCAGGATAAAGCAGTTGAAACCAAAGATGACGCCCCAGATGGTCTTGCCGGTGTGGTTGGAAACCCACAGCGCGATAAAGTCGGTGCCGCCGGTGGATGCGCCGGATTTAAGTGCGATGGCAGCGCCCAGACCCGAGACCACGCCGCCAAAAATGATGAGCATGATCTTGTCGCCCAAAAATGGAGCGAAGTGAAAGACGTTGAGGAGCAGCGACGAGAGCACGACCTGCATCATCGAGAAGATGACGAAGCGCTTGCTAATGCCGCTCCAGCATAGGAGCGCCACGGGGATGTTGAGCGCGAGCATACCGAGCGAAATATCGATGTGAACGCCACCCAGCGAGGTAACGCGATCGAGCAGGACCGCAACGCCGGTAAGACCGCTCGGAAGCAGGTCGGCGGGCTGAATGAACGCCTGGATCAGGAATGTCTGGAGAACGGCGGAAATCGTGACCGCCACGGCAGTAATGGCGCGGCGGACGATGGTAAGGCGGCCGAGCACGAGCACGCGGTCCGAGAGCTGATCGATGGCGTTCGCCACGCGGGCTCCTTTCGAAGGCAAATCTGGTTGTGAGGCATGTCGGCGATTGTAGCACGGAGCATGCGGGGGCGCTTCAATTCACCCTCCCTCGACAACCAAAGCGGGACCAGCAACCCACGACCAAAGGCCCAAATAACAAGTGAGTAGACTTTACGCGACCTGCAGAGCACACCCAAAACCGCCACCCCTGTGACCTGCGGTTTTACTAGAGCAGATGCGCTTTGTGCTCGTCTTGCACCAAAAAGTCTACTCACTTAGTCCGAATCGAAGCCAAACGGATCCAAATAGATGACAAATTAAGCCAATCCGCAGCAAAAGACGCGTGAATCAGTGCTTCTCGCGGCGGATTGACGCTACAAAGCGGCCAAAATGTCGGTCAGATTATCGATAACGGCATCGGCTCGCGATTGATCGAGGTTGACACCCTCGTGCGGACGCAGCGCCAGGACGCGGGCGCCGGAGCGCTTACCAGCCTCGATGCCCAAAGGCGAATCCTCGATAACCAGGCACTCGGCAGGCTCCACCCCCAGTGCCTCCATGGCACGCAGGTAGATCTCGGGGTCGGGCTTAAACGCACTGCACTCGTGACCGCTGATGGTGTAGTCCAGCACGTCGGCGATACCGGCAATCTCCACCAGCTCGTCGATCAGCTCGCGATAGGACGAGCTCGCGATAGCACATTTCACGCCGCGCTCGTGCAGCTCACGCATCACCGGCTCCGTCTGCTCATTGAGCAGCTCGGCATACGGAACGGGGTGGTCCGGGCTGTAGACCTGCTTGTACTCCACGCGCAGGCGCTCGCGCAGCTCAACATCGTCGGGCACCAGCGACTTCCAAATGGCCGGCTCGTTAGACCCCGAAAGATCGGGAATCTCATCAAAGTGGAACCCCTTCTCCTCCATAAACGCCACGCGGCGACGGTTGTAGAACCACTCGGTATCGACCAGCACGCCGTCCATGTCAAACAGCACTGCTTTGATCATACGCATCTCCTCCCACCTGCCAAAAAGGGACAGGTTTATTTTGGTAGGTTTTATCTGGGGTTTTGCGACACGACAGACGCACCCTCCCCAAAGCAAAAAAGGGGATGGGGCGCAAACCCCATCCCCTCTCAATCAACCCGTAAGGTCTACTTACTTGTGATTAGTAGGAAAGCTTCCACATGTAGCGACGCATGGTCAGCGGGTGCTGACGGGCCTCGGCGATCTGGTTGCCGTACTCGCGCATAACGGCGAGGTGCAGCAGCGGGTTGAAGTAGGTGACGACGCTCGCGGGCACAGCGTCAGCCAGGCCGTAGTCCTTGGAGTCGATCAGAGCGACCTTGGCGCCCATGCGCTTAAGGAAGGTGAGGGCGCGGGCGTCCATCGGACGGGTAGCGCCATCGGACATGAAGAAGACATAGGGCTTACCCTCGGTGGAAACCTCGAACGGGCCGTGGAAGTACTCACCGGTGTTGTAGGCAGCGGCGTCGATCCACTGCATCTCGGTGAACAGGAAGGCGGCGTGAGAATAAGCCATCTTCTCGGAGGCACCGGAAGCCATGAAGTAGATCATCTTGTCGTCCTTGAAGTCCTGAGCGAACTGCTTGGCAAGACCCTTGCAGGACTGAGCAGCGTTCTCGCAGAGCTCAAAGACGTTGGTGAGGCCGGTGATCATGTCCTCGTAGTGGTCATAACCCTCGGTCTGCTGAAGGATCTCGACAGCAAGAGCGATGGCGTAGCCGGGCTTCTCGCACTTGGCAGCGAAGTTGGCGTGGAAGCCGTGAACGATGACGTAGTCAGCGTCGACGGTCAGAGCGGAGCCAGCCTTGTTGGTGAGGGAGACGACCGGGCAGTTGTGCTTCTTGGCGGTCTTGTTGGCCTCGACGGTCTCGGGCGTGGAGCCACCGAGGGAGCAGGTGATCACGAAGGTGTGCTCGTTGACCCAGGAAGGCGTGTCGTAGTTGAACTCGTTAGCGGTGAAGATCTGAACGTTCAGCTTGTCCGTGTTGTTGGCCAGGAAGTACTTGGCGGGGTAAAGGTCGGACATGGAGGCACCGCAGCCGACGAAGGCGACGCTGTGGATCTCGTGGTCGGACAGGACGTCAGCGACGATCTGCTTAGGGAGGTTAAGGTCGATCTCGTACATCTGACACATTCCTTTCAATTTTTGCGGCGCCACATTGCCGGGCGCTCGCAGGGTTACCGTGGTTTGGACCGAGTCGCCGGCCCGTTGAGGATGCGACAAAGGGACTGTCCCATTGTTGCATTTTGGGGATGGAAGCCTGCCTGGGGTATGGGATGCCAGGCAGGCCCCCGGGGGAAAGCGGTTAGGTGCTTAGTCGCGACTAAGCCAGGATGCCGACCGCGGAGAGGGCGATGCCGCCCACAATGGCGATCACGAGAAGCCAACCGGTGTTGACGTTCTTCTTGATGAGCCAGTACATAAGGCCGGTGAGGCCAAGGGAGATCATCTGGGGCATCATGCTGTCCAGGATGTCCTGGATAACGACGGTGCCGTCAGCGAACTGCAGCGGGGTGGTGGCGCCGATCAGCGTGGCGATCATGCCGCCCACGGACATAAGACCCACGATGCCGCAGACATACATGAGCTTCTCCATGAGGTCGCCGCCCTGAAGCTTGCTCAGGTACTCGTGGCCGCCCTGATAGCCCATCTTGGCTGCGAACCAAGTAATCAGCACGGAGGGGACGATGGAGATGAGAAGGGCCAGGATCGGGCCCATGATGGAGCCCTGCTGAGCCAGCTGAACGCCCAAGCCAAAGGCGATAACGCGGATGGTGCCCTGGAAGAAGGAGTCACCGATGCCGGAAAGCGGGCCCATAAGGGAGGTCTTGACCGCGTTAATCGAATCGGGGTTGAAGTTCTCGGGATCCTTGGCGTACTCCTCCTCCATGGAGGCGGTGAGGCCCAGGATGAAAGCACTCGTCTGCGGGGTGCAGTTGTAGAACGCCATGTGACGGTGGTAAGCCTCTTTCTTAGCAGCAAGCTGCTTGGGGTCGGACTCGTCCGGATAGAGGCGATCGAGCGTGGGAACCATACCGTAGAGGAAGCCCATGTTCATCTGACGCTCGTAGTTCCAAGAGGCCTGGATGGCCCAGGAGCGCCAGAAGAACTGGCTGACCTTCTTGTTCAGGGACACGTCCTTGGTTGCGGTTGCCATAGTGTGTTCCTCCTTAGTCTTCGTCGTCTTCGAGCGGATCGTAGTCGGAATCGACACCGGCGGCTGCATGGGAACCGTTGAACTTGAAGCCCATGAAGACGACAGCCAGGCACACACCGATCAGAGCGACCGCGATGACGGACAGGTTGAGGTAAGCGGCGAGCAGGAAACCGATGAACAGGAACGGAGTCATACCCTTCTTGATCATCATGGTGAGCAGCAGGGCCAAACCGTAGGCGGTCATGATCTTGGTCGAAACGTTAAGACCAGTGGACAGCCACTCGGGAACCATGTTGACGATGGCCTGAACCAGGTCGGTGCCAACAAAGACGGCGAGGAAGATCGGCAGGAAGTACATGATGGCGTACAAACCGGAGCCGGCCCAGATGTGCATACGGTAGGCGGTCTTGAACTTTCCGTTATCGATCGCGTTATCTGCCACATGGGTGAGGACGGCGATGATGGAACGGAACACGATGCCGAGGAGCTGACCCAGGACGGCGACCGGGATGGCGATCGTCATGGCGGTCTCGGCGGAAGCGTCGGTCAGGCACGCAAAGGCAGCGGCCACGATGCCGCCCAGGACCATATCGGGCGGAACGGCGGCGCCGACCTGCACCAGGCCCATGGACACGAGCTCGACGGCGGCACCGACGGCAAGGCCGGTGGGCACATCGCCCAGCAGCAGACCGACGAGCGTAGCGCCAACGAGGGGCTGCTCGAAGTTAAGACGACCGAGCAGGCGGGAGTCCCACATGCAGAACACGCCGACGAGGCCGACGAGCACCGCACTGATGAACGTATTCATACCCTTCTCCTTTCAGTCAGGCAAAAGCCTGGTTGATTACAGCTTGGCGTCGATGTCGACGCTCTGATACGTAGGGGTCTGCTGGACGTAGAGCTTGATGCCCATGTCGAGCAGCTGGTTGACGTCGGCCTTCTGGGTGGCGTCGAAGAAGACGGAGCTGTCCTTGCCGCCAATCTGATCGGCACCGTCGTGGTTGGCGGTGGCGCCCAGGTTGATGGCGTCGAGCTTGTAGCCCTGGCAGAACTGCAGCATCTCGGCCGTGTTGCCAAAGACGAACATGACGCGCTCGCCGAGG
The DNA here is from genome assembly GCA_902469665.1 of uncultured Collinsella sp. GTDB lineage: Bacteria > Actinomycetota > Coriobacteriia > Coriobacteriales > Coriobacteriaceae > Collinsella. The sequence goes on from CABRDE010000042.1 coordinate 67,804, forward strand.
GTGTTGAGCTTGTCCATCTTGGCGAGGGCACGCTCGACGGTGAAGACGTTCAGGCGCACGCCCTGGGGCTTGGCCAGCTTAAGAGCACCCTTCTTGATGTCATCGTTGGCGGCAGCGTTGTCGACGACGATGACGCGCTCGGCCTGAACCTTGGTGGTCCAGGTAAAGACGACCTGGCCGTGCAGCAGACGGTAGTCAAGACGTGCGAGGACGATCTTGGCGGGACCGGAGCTGTGACGGGACGCCTTGGCCTTCTTGGCGGGAGCCGCGGCGGCCTCGACCGGTGCGTTGGGGTTGGTCAGACCGGTACGGGCCTCGTTGATGAGGGCCGCGAGCTCGGCGCCCTTGATGGGGACGGGGCTCATAGCGAGCGTGAGCGCCAGCGGGATGTTGAAACCGCTGACAACCGTGAACTTCGTGCCGTTCTTGGAAAGCTCGACCATGTTGTTGTTGACCGAGCTGCCGAGCATATCGGTCAGCACATAGACGGTGTCGTCCGCGTTGAACGTGGCGATCATAGCCTCAACCTTATTGGTGATGGGCTCCTTGTCGTCACGAGCAAGCGACACGACGTGGACGTTCGACACGTCGCCGAGAACCATCTCGAGCGTGTCTTTGGCGCCTGCGGCCAGGCCGCCATGAGATGCGAGAATGATCTGATTCATCTTGCCTCCTCCTTTTCGTTATGGTCATTATAACGTCTTATACGTTGCCTATATTGCTAATTAGTATAAAGACCGTTCGCGGGTGAAAATCGACCGTTGACGGGTTTAACGTACTTGAAACGTTGGGGCTGGATAGGCCGGCGCTGGCTGGATAACCCCAGGTCAGACGCCGCGCACAATCCTCTATCGCACGAAGTACCAGGGGCTTTCCTGCACGGTGGGCTCCAGCGCGATGCCGGTGCGTTCCTTAAACAGATCCATGTCCTGAGATTTTTCGGTCCACCACGCGTTGGGCTTAAAGGTCATGCTCTCAATGACGTGACCGACAAACACACTGTTGCGCAGCTTGGAGAAGTCGGTGTTCATGATCAGGATGGACGCGAGCACAAGCACAATGCCCAGAACCTTGATCGCGCCGGCGGACTCGGCATAGACACCAATGCCCACCAGTACGGTGACGACCGTCTCGAAAGACATTACGACGGGAACTTTCGACGTCTCGAGCCCCATGGACAGACCCTGCATATATAAGATGTAGGCCACGGCTGTGGGGATGAGTCCAAAGCCAAGGAACAGCAGCAGCAGCTGTGGCGACATTGCCGCGGCGACATCCGGCCACGGAGCCGCGATAGCCGCCATAACCGCACCGCCAAAAACAAAGCCCCAAAACGTGACAGCCAGCGGGTGGACCGTCTTGGTTGCTATCCGGCTAAACACCGCGAGCGACGCACCGCAAAGGCCTGCAATCACGCCCGATGTGACGCCCCAAACCGAAAAATGGAAACCGGAAAGGTCGCCATTGGTCACTGCAAGCACGCAGCCAACGATGTTAAAGACAATGGCAACGAGCTTGTTGGGGGTCACGTCCTCGCGATAAAGCACGCGACCGAGCATGACGCCAAACACCGGCGAGGTGTAGAGCAGCACCGAGGCCGTGGACATGCCCACCTCGCCCATGCACTCGTAATAGCAAGTGTTGGCGGCGGCCAAACCGACGATACCGACAAGCGCGCAGGGAACAAGCTCTTTAGGGCTTGCCCTGAACAGGGCAAGCGGACCCTGAGCCACGGTAGACCCCTCACCCGGACGGCAGCCCATAAACATCAGGACCGGCGCCAAGATAAACGCTCCGACCAACAAGCGAAAGGCAGCCATGCTCTGGGACGAAACGCCCATGGCCGAGATGCCGTTTACAAAGATTCCGATGCTGCCCCACATAAGCGCGGCGATTAGCACCAGCACATAGCCCAGATTGCTTTTCTTCAACGCAGCCTCCTCGGTATTGTTTCCAATATGTTTCACACTACGTTATAGTCGTTATATACATTTTTCAAGACACAAATCGGCGAACGGAAAAATCTGCTCTACCGCTACAACCCATTGGTGCAAAGGGGTCAGGTTCATATGCGCCAACTTGGTGTAAAGTAACCTGTCCCCAATGACTAGGACTGTCCCCAAGTGCCGAACGTCTCCAAGTGCCACATCTGGACCAAGGCGACGCCGATGCTTTGGCAACGTCAGCGAAAACCCACCTGAGCGAGCAAGGTGCCTTGAAGCGAAGCGGCATTGACCTTCTGGTCATGCCGCTGAAGCTGAAAGGCAGATTGCCGCTCAGGTGGGTTTGCAGCGTCGAGCCGTTACGCGGTTTGGTAAAACCGCGTAACTAATACTCAAGCTTCCACATGTAGCGGCGCGTCATGTAGTCCTTGTGGGTGACGGCAGAGAGTGCACGCATGTAGACGTTGTTGAGGATCGGGGCAAAGATCAGGTGGTTGAAGTACTCGCTCACGCTGTCCTTGATGTCGTTGAGGCCGAGCTCCTTGGCGTCGAGCTGATAGACGCGCTCGCCACCGTACTGGTTGACAAAGCGGATGCCGCGCTCGTCGTTGCAGCGGCTGCGGCCGACGCTGATGAGCTGGAACAGCGAGGTGCGCTTGTCCAGGATCTCAAAGGGGCCGTGGAAGAAGTCACAGGTGTTGATGGTGCAAGAGTCGATCTGCAGCATCTCCTGCACGTTGCAGATGCTAAAGACGTAGGCGGCACCAAAGAGCGGACCCTGGGCCATAACGTTGATGCAGGGCTTGTCGGCGTTCTGCTCGGCCCACTTGGCAGCGAGAGGACGGGTATACTCGACGGCCTTGCGATAGATGGGGTCGACCAAGTCGAACGCGGCCATGGCGGTCTCGTACTCGGCATAGCCCTCGGTCTGCTGCGTGAGCTCCATGGCGATCATGGTCACGACGGCGGAGTTGGTGCGGCCCATGCAGGACTCGTCGACGGCCAGACTGTCGTACTGGATCTTGTAGTCGCAGACCTCGGTGAGGCCGGACTCGTCAACATAGATGGCGATGGTGCTGGCGCCGTGGTCCTTGGCGACCTGGGCGGCGACGATGGTCTCCTTGGTGCCGCGCATGGACACGACGACGGCCAGGGTGTTCTCGTTGACGTAAGCCGGGGTTGCGTGCACGAATTCGTTGCTGGTGTAGCTGGAGCTCACGACCTGCGTGGCCTCGTGCTCCATAAAGTATTGAGCAGGGTAATTGCCGCCATTGGATCCGCCGGCGCCAATCCACACGACGCGCTTGATGCCGCCCTTGTCTGCCTTGTCAGCCAAAACCTGGGAGACGACATCCTTAACCTGTTCCTGAGTAGTCATCGTGCATCAGCCTTTCTTCTCGTTTGATGCTCTCGATGGCATACAAGTTACATACATGTTTTGGTTATGTCGACTAGTTGTATGCTATATTTGTCTTAGAAATTTTGCTGGTAAGGTTTTCGATTGTTCATTACCAGCAGTTTTGTTCTTGTATTGAATACATGCTTGCTTAGTTAGGCATACAAGTTAAATATAGGTTGGCAATATGAGCGTCTCATCTAAAAAGAAACTGAGCCAATACGAGCGCTTGGCGGGCATGCTGCGCGACCGCATCGCCGCCGGCACCTACGCGCGCGGAGACAAGCTGCCGTCCGAGATGGAACTCATGGACGAATCGGGGCTGTCGCGCAGCACCGTGCGCCATGCCCTTAAGGTGCTCGTTGATGAGGGCCTGGTTCGCACCGAGCGCGGACGTGGTGCCTTTGTGGCCGACACGCCCGCGCTCCACGAGAACAACCTGGTGTTTTCGAGCTATACGGCACAGGTCCAGGGTCAGGGCATGAAGCCCACCACGCGCACGGTGGACTCGGGCTTTACCAAGGCGGGCGGCAGCATAGCTAAGTTCTTTGATGCCGCCGTGGGCAGCAAGCTCGTCAAACTTGTCCGTCTGCGTTATCTGGACGATGCGCCACTGTGCCTGGAGACCACCTATCTACCACCGAGCTTTGAGGCGCTCATCGATCGCGATATCAACGGTTCACTCTACGCCACGCTGCGTCAAGAATTCCATCGCGCGCCGGCACAGGGGCACAAGACCTTTGAGGTGTGCTATGCCTCGCAAAACGAGGCGTTTTTGCTCAACGTCGAGCGCGGGCAGGCGCTGATCCTGATTACCGACTACGTCTACGACACCGACGGCCGCCCGCTCCATGTCTCCAAGCGCATCCAGCGCACCGACCGCGCCAAATACACCGAGCCCATCGGCTAACCTGCCAAAATAAACCTGTCCCTAAATGGTAGGTCTGGGGAGGTCGGGGAACCAGGTTGGTTTGGGTTGGTTGGGAACGCGCTCGGCTAGGACCAACTCCATCCAGCACATGTCGTACCAGCGGCCGAACTTTTGGGCGCAGCGGTCGAAGGCGCCCACCAGGCGATATCCCATATGGGCATGGAAATCCTGGCTGTTGTGCGTCAGGTATTCGTCGTCCTTATCGTGCGGCACGGCAATGAGCGCGCACATGTTGGTAATGCCCATCGCGACCAGGCATTGCTTGAGCGCGTCGTGCAGCTTGCGACCCAGCCCGCCATGGCGCACATCGCGTGCCAGGTAGATCGACGTCTCGACCGACCAGTCGTATGCCTCGCGGCTGTTAAGCGGACTCACGTAGGCATAGCCTACCGGACGCCCGTCCAACTCCATCACCAGATACGGATAGCGCTTGAGCGTACGCTCAATACGCCCGGCGAACTCCTCAACGCTCGGCACCTCGTATTCGCAGGTAATCGCCGTCTGGCGCACATACGGCTCATAGATGGCAAGCAACGCCGGCGCATCATCGGTCGTCGCCAGGCGAATCGTCGGCTCGGACATCTCGGTCATACAACCCTTCTCCCCAAAAGCAAAGGCCGCCCTGCGCCAAGCTCAAGCGCAGGGCGGCCCCTTGTCATTACATCAGGCTACAGGACAGCCGCCAACGCGTCGATGTCCTCCTGCGTCGTGGCCCAGCTGGTGCAAAAGCGCACCACCGTGTGGGTCTCGTCGTACTTTTCCCAGTACTCGATCGAGGCATGCTCGCGAATGCGGGCCATGTCCTCGTTGGGCAGAATCACAAACTGCTGGTTTGTGGGCGTCTCCAAAAAGAACTGGTAGCCGCGCTCGTGCAGCACGCGACGCAGCGCCTGAGCGGTCTCAATCGCCTGGCGACCAATCTCAAAATACAGGCCGTCGGTAAAGAGTGCCTCGAACTGCACGCCCGTCAGGCGGCCCTTGGCAAGCAGCGCGCCATGCTGCTTAATACGCGGAATGGGATGCACCGGGGCGTGCATGCCGCAGAACACCACGGCCTCGCCGCAGAGCGCACCGCACTTGGTGCCGCCGATGTAGAACACGTCGCACAGCTGCGCCAGCTCGGGCAGGGTAATGTCGCACTCATCGGCCGCCAGTGCATAGGCCAGGCGGGCGCCATCCACAAACAGCGGAATCTCGCGCTTCTGACACACCGCGTGAATCGCCGCGAGCTCGGCCTTGGAGTACAGCGTACCGTACTCGGTCGATAGGCTCACATACACGGCGCCCGGGAACACCGTGTGCTCGTAGCTCTCGTTTTCGTAGAACACCTGGATATAGTTCTCGAGGTCCTCGGCGTGCATCTTGCCCTCGTAGCCGGGGATGGTGAGCACCTTGTGGCCACCAAACTCGATGGCGCCCGCCTCGTGACAGGCGACGTGGCCAGTCTCGGCAGCAACGACGCCCTCGTAGGGCGCAAGCAGCATATCGATCACCGTCGCGTTGGCCTGCGTGCCGCCCACCAGAAAAAACACGTCGGCATCGGGGGCCTGACAGGCCTCGCGGACAAGCTGCTTGGCACGCTCGGTGTGTGCATCGGTACCGTAGCCGGGCTGCGGCTCCATGTTGGTGTCGACGAGTGCCTGCAGCACTGCCGGATGTGCGCCGTGGGAATAATCGTTGTTAAACGCGAGCATGGCAATCCTCTCTAGCCGGGCACGGGCCCGATGATTCAAACGGAGCTATTGTACGCCGTTGGGATAGGCAATGCGCGCGGCAAGGCACTCAAGCGCCAGCACCAGGGCAAAGCCGCAGCTCACGTCGCTCAAAAAATGCGCTCCGATCACGATGCGGCCAAAGGCGACGAGCGCCGCGACCACAACCGCCGCCCAAAAGACCACGCGACGGCGCGACGGTTTTTCCTTAAAGGCCGCCGCGGGAAGCCCAGCGAGCATAAGGCCGATCGCAGCGTGCGCCGTATGTCCGCTCGCAAACGACTTGAAGCCGTCCTTGATCACGCCGGCGGCAATAAAGGCCCACTTGTCGGGGTTACCGATCACCCACCACGGCTGAAAATCGAGCCCCGGCGTCACCTCGATCACGCGCATGCGCGGGCGCGACCACAGCGGCTTGACGATCACGTTGAGGATAATGGCCTGAACGACCCACACGGCAAGTACCATCAACGCCCAGCGCGTGAGCTCGTCGGGCGCGGTGTCACGCGTAAGGCGGTAGGCGATGAGGTTGGCTGCGATGACCAGTACAAACGTCAGTACCAACTGAACCGCGATGAGCTTGCCACCAACCCGCAGCGATCCAATGATCTCGTAGCCGACCAGGCCCACGTTGACGAGGATGCCGAGCACGGCAAGCCACTTGCTCGTCTTGGAATCGGGGCGTGCCGAGCGCACGAGCATAATGCCCGCGATGCTCGCCGTCAGCTCGAACGGCAGCTCGCCGGCCGCCTCGACAAAGCGACCGAACAAGCTGGACGAGTTGAACAGCGCGCTCGAAATCTGGTAATCGAAAAACGACCCAACGAGCAGACAAAAGGCCAGGATGACCGCGATAGCAGCGGCATCTTTCTTATAGATATACCCGAACATGCTTTCCTTTCGATGGAACCAGATTGCCCAAGTGGGGCGTTTGCAGCGTCGACCCGTTAATCATCGTCGGACGCGCCCAGCTGCTGCAGCAGCATGAGTGCCGCGGCCACCGGGCCGGTGCCGTCGTTGGCGTCGAGACCGCGACCCAGGCCGCTGCCCGCGCCGGCGCCCGCCTTGTAGGGCACCGACAGCTTGCGGCTCTTGGGAAAGTTCACCGCGCCATAGCGGGTCTTAAGGTCAAAGGCCACCTTCTTGGGCACGTCGACGCCCAAAAACGTGATGCGACCGCCGCTGAACGTGACACTCTCGAGCCCTAGGCGCTCGCCGCGGATACGAATGCGTGCGCGGTTGAACAGGTTGAGTCCCGCCAACGGCAGCTCACCATGCGCGGCCTCGGTCTCTTCCTGTACCTCGTCAATGCTCTCCAGGTCCTCGGCCGCCGCGAGCTTGCGGTACACGAGCACGCGCTGGTCCACCGCCGGCAGGTACTCCTCGGACAAGAAGTAGTCGGCCGGCAGGTTAATACCCACGCTCGCCGCCTCCACGCCGGCATCGTCATCGCCGCGCGCCTCGGCCACGGCCTGGCCCAGCATCTGCGTAAACAGGTCAAAGCCCACGCTCGACAGATTGCCGTGCTGCTCGGCTCCCATAAGCGAACCGGCGCCACGGATCTCTAGGTCGCGCATGGCGATGCGCATGCCGCTGCCCAGGTCCTGGAACTCGGAAAGTGCGGTCAGGCGCGCCGTTGCCTCCTCGGTGAGCGGCAGCTCGCCCGGGAACATAAAGTACGCGTAGGCCTGCGTGGCAGAGCGGCCCACACGGCCCTTGAGCTGGTAGAGCTGCGCCAGGCCAAGGCGCTGCGAGTCCTCGATGATCAGCGTGTTGGCCGTTGCGTTGTCGATGCCGCTCTCCACGATGGTCGTGGCGATGAGCACGTCGATCTTCTTGGTCGCGAACTCGATCATCACGTCCTCGACCTCGCGCGGGCTCATCTTGCCGTGCGCCACACCCACGCGCGCCTCGGGCGCGGCCTCGTGCACGCGTGCCACGGCGTCGTCGATGGTCTTGACGCGGTTGGACACGTAGTACACCTGACCGCCGCGACCCACCTCTAGGCGAATCGCCGCGCTCACCACATCGGGGTCATACTCCCCCACGTGCACGATCACGGGGCGACGCCCGGTCGGCGGTGTGGTGATCAGGCTCATGTCGCGCACGCCGCTCGTGGCCATCTGCATGGTTCGCGGAATAGGCGTTGCCGAAAGCGTGAGCACGTCAATCTGCTCGCGCAGGTTCTTGAGCTGTTCCTTGTGCTGCACGCCAAAGCGCTGTTCCTCGTCAATGATCACCAGGCCCAGGTTTTTGGGGTTCACATCGGCCGAAAGCAGACGGTGCGTGCCGATGAGCACGTCGATCGTGCCCTCGGCAAACGCCTTGAGCGCGCGCTTCTGCTGCGCCGGCGTGCGGAAGCGGCTGAGCACTTCGACCTCGAGGCCAAACGGGGTAAAGCGCTCAAAGAACGTCTCGTAGTGCTGCTGGGCCAGAATGGTCGTGGGGCAGAGCACCATGACTTGGCGGCCGGAGTCCACGCACTTAAACGCCGCGCGCAGAGCGACCTCGGTCTTGCCAAAGCCCACGTCGCCGCACAGCAGGCGGTCCATGGGCTTGGGCGCCTCCATGTCAGCCTTAATGTCGGCGATAGCCTCCAGCTGGTCGCGCGTCTCGTCGTAGGGGAAGCTCTCCTCCATCTCGATCTGCTCGGGCGTATCGGGCGGACAGGCGATACCGGTAATCGACGAGCGGCGCGTATACAGGTCGACCAGGTCAAACGCCAGCTTTTTGGCGTTCTTGCGTGCCTTGTTGGTGGCCCGCGTCCAGTCGGCGGTGTTGAGCCTGGTCAGGCGCGGCTTGTCGCCGTCGGGGCCAACATAGCGCGTGATACGGTCGACCTGCTCGAGCGGCACGTAGAGCTTGTCACCGTCGGCATATTCCAACAAAAAGTAGTCGCGCTCCTTGCCGCCCACTTCCTGGCGCGCGATCTCGCTAAAGAGCGCGATGCCGTGGGTAGCATGCACCACGTAATCTCCCGGCTTAAACGGGAAGGTGATCTGCGTAATGTCAACCTTGCGGCGGCTGCGCGCGCGGTTGGCGTCCATGCGGGCGTTGAGGTCGGCGATCGAGAACACGGCCAGGTTGGCATCGGGCACCACCACGCCCTGCGGCAGGGCGGCATCGACAAAGGTTACGCGTCCGCGCGAGATGGTGGGCACGGCGGCACCGGCGGCAGCCTGGGCCGCGCCCGCCTCGAGCGAGCGGGCGTTAAGTGCGTCGGCGCGGCGCTCGCGGATTGCAGCATGGGCCTCCTGGCGTGCGGCACGGTCGGCGGAATCCGCCGCTGCCACGCGCACGCGGTCGCCGATAGCGTCGGCGTTTTCGGGCGCGGCCGTTAGCGATTCCTCAAAGGTAATGCCCTCGTCACCAAAGGTGAGCTCCATCGACTCGCGCGCACCGCGGTCGGGAATGGCAAACACGCAGGCGTAGCGCTTGCCCACGACTTCCTGAATGCGCATCATAAAGCGATTGTCCGAGCCTGCGATGGCCGGCTGCTCAATCTTGAGCTCGGCCGTCACCGCACCGCCGGCACGGATGAGGCTTACGTAGTTCAGGCGCTGCTGGGCACCAAAGTCGAGCTGCTGGGCGCGCACGTACAAGCCGTCTAGACGGTCAACCCCCGCCTCGCCGGCACGGGCCTCGATATCCTCGTAGGCGCGCAGGCAGTCGTCGAACAGCGAGCGCGGCTCGGACAGCACCACGAGCGCCTTGCCACTCACGTGCGACAGCGGGCTCACGGTTTGGCCGTACATCACCGGCAAAAAGCGGTCGAGCTCGGGCGTGACGATGCGCGCATCCACCATCTCGAGCAGCGCTGCCAGTTTGCTGTCGTCCTGGCTGGCGCGATAGAGCGCCACATGCATGTTGTGGACGGCCTCGTCGGTGAGCGCCAGCTCACGGCAGGGGAAGATCTCGATGCTGTCCTCGTTGCCGATGGTCTGCCCCGTTGAGCTCACCATGCGGCGGATGCGATCGATCTCGTCGCCGAAGAACTCGATGCGCACGGGCGCTTTTTCCTGCGCGGGAAACACCTCGACGGTGTCGCCGTGCACGCGGAACAGGCCGGGCGCGTCGGCGGCGCCGGCATTCGTGTAGCCCATGCCCACCAGGCGCTGCGGCACCTCGTCAAAAGGGATCTCCTCGCCCACCGCGAAGGTCGTGGACTCCCAGTAGCGGCTCTCGACCGGCGGCACGCAGCGCAGCAGCGCGCGAGCCGAGGCGACCATGATGCAGTTGTCCCCGCGCACGATGCGCCCGAGCGCCTCGCAGCGCTGGGCCACCACGGCGTCGTCGGGCGCCTGTTCGCGCCAAGGGTAGTCCTTACGCTCGGGAAAACGGCACACGTGTGCCAGGCCCACGTAAGCGGCAAGGCTACGCGCGGCGCGATCGGCCGCGTCCTCGCCACTTACGATATAGACCGTGGGGCGCGGACGGCGCGCAAACTGGGCGGCGGCCATAAGCGTGCGGCCCGACTGCGACACGGCCAGCGTCACGTCCTCGCCGGCATCGAGTCCGGCCTCGACGGTCTGCAAGGCCTCGGCAGTGTAGAGCTGCGCGGCTATACGGTGAATGAGCATGCTGTTCCTCCGGCATCGCAACGCCAAAAGCCCGCCGGGGCAGGCTCGGCGGGTCGTACGTCAAAGTTCATTGTTTGTCATGGTAGCGCATGGAGAGGACACCGGCTCAAGCGTGCGCCCAGCCCCGCAACAAAAACGCCAGATAGAACTGGACTCACCGGCTTCGCCAAAATCTCCCCGTCACGTCGAACGCCGCAACCACGGAAGGTGCCCCAAGAAACGGCTATTCCTCAAAAAAGCTCGCAACGTTTAAGCGGCTCGTCCACTCGCCTATGGTGTTGGCAAAACCGACGCGTGTATACACGCCCGCAAAACGGCCGCGATACAGGTACAGGCCTTCCATATTAGAAGCGGGCGCAAAACCAAGATCATCCACAAGTCCTTTGGGCGCCTCTCCTCGATGCGGCCCATCGACAAGCGTTCCGCGCAAGCAGGGAGTCTGATACTGCTGAGCATACTCCTGTACAATCGCCCCAGCGGCCGCAGCGCGAGCTAGCACCTGGGACCATTCCTGTTCCGTGACATCCAAACCAGCGACAACGCCAACCGCATTGTAGCCGCCGCACGGCTTGACGATCCATCGATCCTTTTCGACAAATCTCGACAACTGGGTGCTTCTGTCCAAAATCTCGGTATAGGGCACATGCTCCCATACAAACGATTGCTCCTCCGGGCTCAACAAGGACTGACCGGCCCGAGACCACAAAAACGCAAATACGGTCTTAGTCGCACACGGCCACGTTCTAAAACCACCGACGATACATGCAAGCCCTTCTTGGGCAGCCTCGATTAAGGCCGAGCGTCCGTCGCACGGCTTATCCCACAGCTCGCCGGTCACCGCGCGCCGCCAAACGCAATCAATGGGACCAGCGGCATCGCACAGGCGCCTAGCACCGCCCTCTTCTTCGGCAATCCGCAGGTCGCGCACGTCCGCAAAGCGTGCGACTACACCCCGCCGCCTCATAAGGTCGGCAAAATGAGCCGCATCTTCCAAGTCGATGCTTTCCGAATAGTCGACGATTGCCACCGAAGCGGGATATATCTTTGATTGTGGTGCATAGAGCCCCTCGTCGACGCGGGTCCCGTCGTCCGATCGTGCACCATCCTCGGTGCGGCAAGGATGGGCCAGCTCCCACTCTGCATAGGTCTCAAACAATGCATCTATCCAGCTACCGCACAAGTCGTACTGCCGAAAGCCAGGATGGTCGGATGCAAATTCCTCAAAGGAGAGCGTCATCCGAACAGCCTGACAGACCGCATCGGTCACTACCATTCCGGCGCTGCCATCGGTATTGAGCTCGCAAAACGAATACGAACCGGTGTCCTCGTCAAGAAAGATATCGACGCGCGCGAGGGGAATTTGGCAATCATAGCCGGCATCCATAGCGCACAGGTCAGCAAAAGCCGGATCCATGCGAAACCACGCACGCACGGAGGCATCGGAACAAAACGCGCGCGTCACCTTGTCCATAATGCCGTACATGCGCTCGGCAGCCTCCTTAAGAATCGCCGTCATATCCTTGTCGAATATCTTTGGCGTCAGAGCCCAGGGCGCAGGGTCACCATGGTAGAGCGCATGGGTTCGAGACAAGTATTCGTCACCTTTACGACGACCAGGTAGGTCACCTTCGCGCGTGCGCACGATGCGCTCAAAGTCATCCTCGAGCTCTCGCATCTTCGATCTTGCCACGTCACCCTCCATTGTTTGATTTTTTGCTCATGCTACGCCAGCACGTCACGACTTCGGCGCACTTGAATAGGCTTCTAAATTAGCAACACATTTTTGCATGGGGCGGCAGGAGGCAACATATACTCCCGCTCAAGCGCATACCAAGCCCCGCAACAAAAACGCCAGACGGGCAAGCCGCCTGGCGCTGTAAGTACAGATTCTTATTCCGAAAGTTAGTCGTAATTGATGCTTTGCAGGGCAAAGGAAGGAGCGCCATCACCAGCGGCAACCTTCACCACGGCAGTTCCAGACATCATGGGCGTAGAGTCTGCTCCAATCGTCGACTTAAGCTGATCGGCAGGCAGCCCATAAACGCTCTCAGGAACATCCGAGATCAAGGGAGAAGATATGCCGTTGTAGCTTTGTGCAACATACGCCTCAAATGTAAGGCAGTACGTGTTGTCACCCAGGTCTTCCGCGCCCGAAACGATTGCCGGAATAGGCGAGCCGGCAAAGCCGTGCATCTCGTTAAAGTACAGGTAGCCGTCCTGAACCGTAGCCCTCGTTGCCAGATTGTCAGGCAATCCGTCATCAGCGTCGATATGCATCTCGTCATCGGATAACGTTACGCCAAACAGTCGGTTCATCTCGCGCTTCATGGAATCAACGGGGACCTTGCTGGCATAGGATTTGCCGTCCACGTCCCCGCCCTTCTCCACGCGATTCGTAGTGTTTTCGAGCAAGTGGTTAAAGACGAAGATCGTCATGCCTCGTTTTTCCTCTGCAGACAGACCATCCGTCGCATCAAACGAAGTAAGCCCGTCGCCACTGTTGCGCGCAAACTGTTCCTCCGTAAAGTTCGACAGGAACAGGTTTGCGGCGGCATAGGTTACCTGGTCATTGAGGTCGACCTTTACGCTGCTGCCCGTCTGCTCGGGCTCTTCCGGCTCTTCTTGCTCTTCGGCCGGCTTTTCCTTGGCGCTTCCCTTGTCCTTGTGCTCGGCCGAACCCTCGTCGGACCCAAGTACCGTAATCTGCGATGAGCCACCCTGCCCAAGCGGGCCCAGCACGCCGGTCAGCGCCAGAGCGGCACCGCCGGCAACAAGCACGCCTGCCACACATATGCCGATAATCACCGCTCGCTTATGCGATTTCTTTTGTACGGCACCCTGCACGGGAGGCATCCCTGCCGCCGACATCGGTGCGGGCTCAGCAGGTGCGGCCGCCGGAGAAGCGGCGCCCATGCGCGCCCCGCAGTTCGTGCAAAAATCGGTTCCGTCGGGTATCTCGGAGCCACACTTGGTGCAAAACATATTCGGACATCCCCTCACAACAAACGGCATCTGTCGCCATCATATTGAGCCTTCGCAGCCCAAATGTGTTGCGCAACATTGGCCAAAGCCTTCGGACGCCGGCAAAACGTGCCGAGCCCTACCCCGTCACGCGCACGCTGGGGCACAAATCCGCCAGCGGGCACTCGTCGCACTTGGGCTTACGGGCATCGCAAATCTCGCGGCCAAAGGTGATCCACTGGTGATTGACCGACTCCCAATACTCGTGCGGCAAGATCTTGAGCAAATCCTGCTCGGTCTTGAGCGGCTCTTTGGCGTGCGTCTTGGGACTCAGCATCAGGCGGTGCGCGATGCGGTTGACGTGCGTATCGACCGCAATGCCCTCAACAATGCCAAATCCCACGTTGAGCACGATGTTCGCCGTTTTGCGTCCCACGCCCGGCAACTTGACGAGTTCCTTCATGTCGGCCGGCACCTCGCCGCCGTAATCGGCGACGATCATTTGCGCGGCCTCCACGGCGTGTTTGGCTTTGCTCTTATAGAAGCCGAGCGACTTGATGGTCTCGGCCACATCGGCCACACTTGCCCCGGCCATGGCCTCGGGCGTGGGCCACTGGGCAAACAGCTGCGGCGTCACTTTGTTGACCTGTGCATCGGTCGTTTGAGCCGAGAGTAGCACTGCAATCAGCAGGCGAAAAGGATTCTCGTGATCCAAAAAACACTCGACCGGGCCATAGCGACGGTTGAGGCGCTCGCACACCTCAACGGCGCGCTCGCGTTTGGCGGCATTGGTCTCGCGTGGCATAACGACTCCTCGCTTCGGCGGCATAACAAACCTATGGGCACAATTGTCCCACGTATGGGGTCTTTACGCCTCCAAAAATGCGCCGGTCTGGCGGCCCCACAGGCTTGCGTACTCGCCGCCTGCCTCGACAAGCTGCGCATGCGTACCGTCCTCGACAATCTCGCCGTCCGCCAGCACCACGATGCGGTCGAGCGCCGCCACAGTGGACAGGCGATGCGCTACCACAATGGAGGTGCGACCGCGCATCAGGTTCTCGAGCGCCTCCTGCACCAGCGCCTCGGACTCGCTGTCCAAGGCAGACGTCGCCTCGTCGAGCACCAGGATCGGCGCGTCAGCGAGGATAGCGCGGGCGATGGCCACGCGCTGGCGTTGGCCGCCCGAAAGCTTAACGCCGCGCTCGCCCACCATGGTGTCAAAGCCACGGGGCAGGCGGTCGATAAACTCCAAGGCATTGGCCAGACGCGCAGCCTCGCGGATCTGCTCGTCGGTGGCGTCGGGACGGCCGTAGGCGATATTCTCGCGAATGGAGCGGTGAAACAGCAGCGCCTCCTGTGGCACGTAGGCAACCTGGCGGCGCAGGCTCTGCTGCGTGCAGTGCGAGACGTCTTGGCCGTCCACGAGCACGCGGCCGCCCTGTACATCGTCCAGGCGCAGCAACAACTTGGTGAGCGTCGTCTTGCCCGAGCCCGATTTGCCCACCAGGCCCACGCGCTGGCCCGCCGGCACATGGAGCGTCAGGTCGTCGAACACGCTCTCGCCCGCCGCGGCGTCACGGTATGCAAAGCTCAGGTGCTCAAAATCAATCGCGCCCTCGCGCACCTTGAGCTCTGGGGCATTCGCGTCGTCTGCCACCAGACGCGGCTCGTCCAGCACGCGCGTCATCTCGGCTGCATCGCCCAGCGCGCGGTTGATGCGCTGCATCATGGAGCTCACGTAGTTCAGACGCATGGTGAGGTTGTACGTATAGGTAAAGATCATGACGAGCGCGCCGGCCGAAATGCCAAACCACGCATTGCCGCCCGCGACGAACACACTCACCACGGCCATGGTGATGACGATAAGGCCCGAGGTCGTAAAGTTGCGCTGCATCATGGCGTGCATCGATACCGTTTCGGCATCGCGCGCGGCGCGGTCGGCGGTATCGAATAGGTCGCGCTCAAAGTCCTCGCGCCCGCAAGTCTTGACGGCCAGGATGTTCGTGACCGCGTCGGACAGCACGCCCGACAGCTTGTTCTGCGCGGCGGACGTCGCGGCCGAAAGCGGCATGATGCGCTTGTACATAAGCCAGACAAACGCAATGTAGACGACCATGATGCCCACCAGGATCACGGTAAATGTGGGCACCACCGGGGCGAGTGCGGCCACGGTGCAGATGACCGAGGTAATGGTAGGGATGAGCGAATACACCGTCACGTCGACCAAGCCCGTGTAGCCACTCATAAAACGGCTCGTCTGGCTCACCAGCGATCCGCCAAAGCGGCTGGTATGGAACGTCATGGATTGGTTGGAGAGCGTGTCAAAGCACAAGCGCGCCAAGTGATAGTTGCCCGCAATCTCGAGCTTGTAGACGGTGTAGTCCTGCAGCTTGGAGAGGATTTGGCCTACCAGGTTAACGAGCACGAGCGCCAGAATGTAGGGACCAAATACCTCGAATACTTGATCGCCCGTCACAGGACCCGCTTGGACGCGGTCGACGATAAGGGCCATCACGTAGGTGTTGGCAAACGTGAGCAAAAAGATGTAGCCCGCCGACGAGAACACCGAGAGAAAGACAATCAGCGGCTGCGTGCGTGTGACGTCCCAAAAACGCTGCAGCGTGCGGCGCACGGTGGAGCGTTTGAGCGGACTGGTGCTTCTCTGAGACATGGTCTTCCTTTCGCGTCTGATAGGGCGAAACGCCATTGTTGCACATTGAAGCGCACTTCAGGCAAGCACGATGCGAAAAGCGCCCGCGCCGTGCTTGCGCGGGCGCCCCGCCGTCAGATGCAGCTAGTCCTCGTCTTTTTGGTCTGCGAGCAGCTCCGCGGATGTGAGCCCCAAGATCTCGTCGGCCTCCTTGGCATCTTCCAGGGCGTCGATGTCCTTGAGTTTGCGCTCCATAACGTTGGTGCGCGTGGTGATGATGCCCTCAACCGTTTTACCCGCGGTCTCGATCTGCTGTTGGGCGCGGCGCAACGCCGCCTGATAACGCGGCAGCTCGGCCTTGACGGCGGAAAGCACGCGCAGCACGTCGTCGGTACGTTTTTGCAATTTAAACGTCTGGTAGCTCATCTGCAGGCTGTTGAGGATGGCCGCCATGGTGCTGGGGCCGGCAACGTTGACGTGATAGTCGCGGCCCAGGGTTTCGATAAGCCCGGGGCGGCTGACGACCTCGGCGTACAGACCCTCAAACGGAACGAACATGATGCCAAAATTGGTCGTCGCGGGCACGCTCAGGTACTTTTCGCAGATGTCCTTGGCCTCGCGCTTCACCATGGCGTCGAGCGTCTTGCGCGCGGTGGCCACAGCCTCGGAATCACCCGACTCTTGCGCGTCGAGCAGATGCTCGTACGCGTCGCCCGGGAATTTGGAGTCAATCGGCAGCAGCACGGGATCGCCCTCGTCCACCGGCAGCTTGACGGCAAACTCAACGCGCTCCGAGGCGCCGGGCTTGGTGGCGACGTTTTCCAGATACTGGTCGGGCGTAAGGATGTCCGCCAGGATCGCACCCAGCTGCACCTCGCCCAAAATGCCGCGCGCCTTGACGTTGCCCAGCACGTGCTTGAGGTCGCCCACGCCGGTGGCAATGGACTGCATATCGCCCAAACCCTTGTACACAGCCTCGAGCTGGTCGCTCACCTGCTTAAACGATGCAGACAGGCGATCGTTGAGCGTGCGGGAGAGTTTCTCGTCCACCGTCGCGCGCATCTGATCGAGCTGCACGTTGTTGTCCTTGCGGATGGCGCCCAGCTGGGCATCGACCGTCTCGCGCACCTTGTCCAAGCGGTGCTCGATGCCCTCGCGGTTGGCACCGAGCTGCTGGGCCGTCTCGCGGCGCAGGTCATCCATACGGTCGCTAGCCTGCGAGAACTCACGCGCGATGGTCAGGTAGCGCTGCTGCTCTACGGCCGCATCGTTCGTCTGCTGCTGCGCGATGGCATTTGCCGTGCGGCGGGTTTCTGCCAACGCGACGTTGAGGGTGTCGAGCGCGTTGTTGGCCTGCTCGAGCGCAGCCAGCATCTCTGCCCCGCTATCGCCGCGCTCCCGCAGCTCGGCGCGAAGGCCCTTGAGCTGCAGGGCACAAGCCACAGCAACCCCCACCGGCACCAAGGCGATCACAACAAGCACGATATCAATAGCAGACATAGTCTCCGCCCAACAAACCCAATCGATCATCAATCAAAACCGCGATCAATCTTACCCCGCCACACGCACCGGGCGCTTCACGGCAATCGGGCAAATGGATTTGTGCCACATACATCAAAACGCTAACTCTCCCAGCCGGCGCGGATGGTTGTTACGACATCGCCTAGGCGCTGGCCGAGAGCTGCCAAGTGCTCAAGCACCTCGCTGGGCGAGGCGCCGTTGAGAATGCATGTGAGGGCATATGAGGCCAAGAAGATTGCCGCGAGCCCCAACGGGATCAGCACGATTATCGCCAGCGTACGCAGGCGCTGGGCCCAGCGACGGCGACGCACACGACGCTTGTCGAACGCAAGCTCCTGCGCATATGAATCTTGCTGTACGGAATAGGCCTCTGGAGCCGCCTCGCCCGCAGGTGCGGCGTTTTGCGCAGGAGGCTGGACGGCCGCCCCTTGCATTTGCATCTCCATAAGCCGTTGCTGTTGGCGCAACATGCGCTCGGCTTGTTGCTGCGGGGTCTCAAGAAACAGATCCATGTTGGCCTCCTCAATCGGAGCATTCGACGCTTGCGCCCAGCATCCCGCACGATCGAAGCCGCGGCAACGAAATCATCGGCAATAGCCGTAAAGATTCTTTTGTCAGAAAACTGTCGAAAAGCTCAACAACTCCCCTACCAGCACTTTCTTTGAGCTTTTTTATCGAATGATCTTTCGCCCTTCCGCCCTTACGCCATCCGACCAAAACCTAACCAAAAGCTTGACGGAAATTGTGAAGGCAGGGACCCCACACAAAAAGTGCCGCCCCAAAGGGGCGGCACACAAACTTATTATCAGCTTTTCTGTAACGAGCATGCGACGACTCAACGCCGGAGCGCAGGGCAGGGAAACCTTTGCCTCGCGCGACCCTGCGAAGCCGTGAGCGAGAGGGAAAGGTTTCCCCGCCCTGCGCTCCGTGGTCGGTGAGGACAGACTACATGCCCGCGAGACCTCGGGCGGCGGTGGCGCACATAAACGCCAAGGCTAGAATCACGAGCGAACCGGCAATGTCGGCCACCACGCCCGTAAAACGGCGCTCAAATAGCCAGCTCTCAAAGCGCGGGGCAACGTTGCGCCAAACACGCCACAACAAGATACCCATGCCGATGACGCCGGGAATATTGAGCAGCAAAATCTCGGAGCACAAGAGGCCAATCAGGTTTCCGGCGGCAAAGCCCGCATCGCCCTCGCAGTATTTGCGATAAATCATGTACAGCATGTACGCCACAAACGGCTGCAGACACGCAGAGATAAACGTAACAACCATCGAAGGATCCTGAGAAAAGACATCGGTGAGCTTTTCCACGCTCGTGGCATCCTTAGAGGCCAAGAACAGGCCAATGACCACCACAGGTACCACGCCCAAAATGACCTCGACCATCGTAAATAGCTTGGCAGTCAGGTCCTCACTCACCGAATTCAAATGGGGCGCCCACTCAGGATGAGCGTGCGCGCCGACCTTCTTGTCCTTCTCGGCACGATCGGCCTTTTTGCCCCCGGCAACCCGACGACCAGGATCCTTGCGAGTCCCCGCCGCAGCCACCCGAGCCCGAGACTTCTTGCCCATAAAAACACCCCATCAGGTAGTAGATAAACTAAAAGCCGCTACCCAGTGTACCCCCTAACAAATAGTGCCGCCCCAAAAGGGGCGGCACGCAAACCAATCTATTAGCCAAAACTCGTTGGCTAGCCCGTGTCGTCAGACCCGCGGCGTATGCCTTTGCCTCGCGCGACCCTGCGAAGCCGTGAGCGAGAGGGAAAGGGATGCGCCGCGGGTCTGACGCCCGGAGCGGTGAAACCAGCAGTTGCCCTGCGAAGCCGTGAGCGAGGAGGGAAGGTAATCCGGCCCTCCCGGCCCAGCTCACGCCAGCGCCACGCGCTAGTAGTTCACCACCTGCTCCTCAAAGTACGCCTTCGGGTGGTTGCACACCGGGCACACCTCGGGCGCCTCGGCACCAACATGCAGGTGCCCGCAGTTCAGGCACTTCCACACCTTTACGCCCTCGCGCTCAAACACCTCGCCCGATTCAATGCGCTCGACGAGCTTGTTGTAGCGCTCCTCGTGAGCCTTCTCCACAGCACCGACGCCGCGGAACTTCTCGGCGATCTCGGCAAAACCCTCCTCCTCGGCGGTCTTGGCAAACTCGTCATACATCGTGGTCCACTCGTAGTTCTCGCCCGCGGCGGCGTCGCGCAGGTTGTCCAGAGTGCCCGGAACGGCGCCGTCGTGCAGATACTTAAACCACAGCTTGGCATGCTCGGACTCGTTGCCCGCCGTCTCGGCAAAGATATTCGAGATCTGAACGTAGCCGTCCTTTTTGGCCTTGGATGCATAGTAGCGATACTTGGTGTGTGCCTGGGACTCACCGGCAAAAGCAGTCTCGAGGTTCTTCTTGGTCTGAGAGTTCTCAAAATCCATAGGTGTACTTCCCTTCAACACATGCCGCCCATAGACTTTGAGCGGCCTTGTCTTTAGGATGCCCTCAAGCCGAGAATTTAAACCTTATAATCCTGTTCTTCAGATTCGAGCGAGCTATACACTCAGCCAACGATCGCCCTCGGAGCGGCAAAAGCCCTCGCGCTCCAGATCGGCAAGAATACTTGCGACTAGCTCGCGCTCGACCGGCTCCCGGCCGGCTGCCGTCTCCATCTCGTTAACGCCTGCAACAGCTTCATCAACCGTAATGCCCGCAGGCTGCCCATCACGCGCTGCCAACAACATGCGCACGATGTGGGCGCGCTTTTGGCGGCGCGAGCCCTCAAACTTGGACTGACGACTATAGCCCGCCGACCGCCTGGACGGATTGGGCAGCGTCTTTTTAAGATACGCGCCGTAATCCAGCAACGCGTAATACCACGCGCGCGGCGTGTCGGCATCGTCTTGAGGTGCGGCAAAGGGCGCAATCTTATCCGCCACCGCACCAGGGGCCGCCGGACAGGCTGCTTGAATCAGCGGCACCAGCTCGCGATCGGGAACGGCCGGCACATCGGGAAAGAAATGATGCAAAAAGACCGTGCGCACGTTGGTCTCCAGATACACGCCCGGAAGATCAAACGCAAACGACCGGATACCCTGCGCCGTTGCCGGGCCAATACCAGGCAGAGCGACCAAGTCACGCGTCTCACGCGGAAACTCCCCGTCCCAGTCCTCCACAACGCGCTGAGCGGCCCCGTGAAGCGCCAGAGCGCGTCGGTTGTAGCCCATGCCCTGCCAAGCGTCCAAAACATCGGAAGGCGCGGCCTGGGCAAGCGCCTGCACGGTCGGAAAACGATCGAGCCACACCGGCATGCGCGCCTCCACACGCGGCACCTGCGTTTGCTGCAACATGACCTCAGAAAGCCAAATGATATACGGATCGCGCGTGCGGCGCCACGGAAGGTCGCGATAACGCAGGACCCCTTCCGAACGAATCATCGAACGAAAGGGGTCCTGAATCATGGCTATGCTCCTTATGCGGCGCTATTCCTCCTGGCAAGCGCACGCGCGGGTGGCGTACTCGGGAAACGCGTCGCGGTCGGCGAACTTGGGATCGACGGCCGGGAACTGGCGGTGAGCGACGATGTCGCCAAGCGAAACGGAATCGAGGTAGTCGCGCATCAACGCCTGGGCTCCGGCCCACAGGGGATGATAGCAGCACGCGCCCATGCGCGCACAGTCGCCATCGGGGGCGGTACAGTCGTTCATGACCATGGGACCCTGAACGGCCTCTACAACCTGACGAATCGTGACATCGTCGGGGCTCACCTTAAGGCGCATGCCGCCATGAACACCACGCAGGCTCTCCACAATGCCGGCCTGAACCAAACCGTGTTGGATCGAACGGGCAAACGAATACGGAACATTGACCTCTTCGGCAGCAGTGCGAACAGAAAGCAACCGCTCCGGCTCCTCGGCAAGCATCGCAAGCATGCGAAGGGCATAATCAGTCTTCCTCGATATGTCCATGTTTCCCCTTTCAAGGAATACGAACAGCTCGAACGAGCTCCGGGGCCGAGCTTGTGTCGAGACGCCAAATGACCGCCTGAACAACCAAATTATAAAACGGGTGTCCACTGAATGCCGCACTTGAAGACTGGTTGAATCAGGTACGGCCTACAGTGAGATTTAGTATAGCCTAACCCCCTACTTCATTGAACAGATGTTGCGCAACAAAGCTGTTGTTCAGACAGATATACTTATTAGATTTTACTTGCGTTCCCGAAGGCGCGGGGATTCTGGGCGAAGATGCACCAGGGCGATCGTTCTATCGAAACAAAGTACATCAAACGCAAAAAGCCACGTCCGAAGACGTGGCTTTAATTGCGTTGGCGGGAAGTACGGGGCTCGAACCCGCGACCTCCGACGTGACAGGCCGGCGCTCTAACCAAACTGAGCTAACTCCCCAGGCAGTCGTTCGCGTTTGTTTCCGCTCGCGTGCGCTGCGGGGATTAGTATACACAGAAGTCTGTCCGCCACGCAACAACTTTTTTGAAAAAATTTTTCGGGCCCCTCCGGGAGGGTCTCCGGGGCTGAGGGCGGGGGTTAAGTTTGCTGCTCTACAGTCCTGCGCAAGACGGAAAGCACATTCAGTGCTTTCCTTTGCGTGCGGAACTCGCGATAAACTTAACCCCCGCCCTCAGCCCCGGAGACCCTCCCTGCCGTCACTTTGTCCAAACAGTTCTTGCCCCTCGCCGTTTCCGCGACTCGAGGTCCCCGTTCTCCGCGGTGAGATTTGTCTGATTATTCTTGTTGAAACTCGGCCTTTGGCTCATAAAAAACGGGGGATGCAGTTTTACATCCCCCGTTTTTGTTGCGGTTAGTCTAGGTCAATAAATTTGGTGCTTATGATCTTGCCGTCTTTTACGAGCATTCTGGCCATGGTGGGGCCTCGGGTGCCTCTGGGGTAGCTGGCGCTGCCTGGGTTGAGGACCAGGCAGCGGCCCACTTGGGCTTCTTTGGTTACGTGGGTGTGACCGTTGATGGCTACGTCCACGGATCCCACCGGAAGGTCTTCGCGGTAGTGGGCTACGGCGAACTTGAGTCCTTCGTAGGTAAAGAGCGCCAAGCGGTCCACATCGGGGCCGTAGTCGCGGTAGTAATCGTTATTGCCCAGCACCGCTCGCACGGGGGCGATGGTGCGCAGGTGCTCGTAGTCCATCTCCGACGTAAGGTCGCCGGCGTGGATAATCAGATCCGCACCCTTAAGCTCGTCCAGGAGCGCAGGCGAAAGATAGCCGTGGGTGTCCGAGATAATGTCGATACGCTTGGCGCTTGCACTGTTCATGGAATCCCTTCCGCAAAACGATTTGGTGCATTCATGCAAAAAGCCCCACGGCTCCGCAGACGATTTTGGTCTACAGGGCTGCGGGGCCAATGTACTAGAGGCTCAGAGCTTTTTTGAGTGGCACGACGCGACGGCGCGAAACCGGTACGCGTTCATCGACGCCCGTAATACCCAGCTGGATAGCGCCCGAGGGAACCGTCTCGACATCGGTGACACACGCCAGGTTGACGATATAGCGGCGGTGAACGCGGAAGAAGCCAAAGTCGCAGAGCTTGGCCTCAAACTGTGCCAGCGAGGTCGTGGACAAAAAGCGGTCATCGACCGTATAAATACAGGAGTAATCGTCCTTGGCCATAATAAAGCGAATGTCGTCCACGGGGATGAGGACCTTGCGGCCGCCCTTTTCCACCGGGATGCGCTCAATGGTCACCTTGCTGTCCGTGACAGGTTTGGCGCGTTGCATAACCTTATCGATCGCTCGATCCAGGCGAGCCTCCTCGACCGGTTTCATCAGATAGTCGACGGCATCCACATCAAACGCCTCGACCGCGTGATCGCTGTACGCGGTTACAAATACGATCGCCGGCGGATTCTTGAGCTTGTGCAGTGCCTCGGCAAGCTGCAGACCCGAAGCGCCAGGCATCGAAATATCGAGGAACACGACATCGACGCGGCTCTCCATGAGCATCTCGATGGCGGAGCGAACGCTCGACGCTTCTGTGATCGTGCCGATCTTGCCCGTCTGCTCGAGCAAGAAGCGAAGTTCCGAACGGGCCGGGGCCTCGTCATCCACAATCATCGCACGCAGCATAGGGATAAAACCTTTCGTCAACTAACTACGTCGGGCATCCGCCAACTAGCGTTAAACCCGCAACCTATCATTTTACTCTTGAATGTCGAAGATGCTCTCTGACAAATCGAGATGCAGGAGCACTTTAGTGCCCTTACCCGGGGCCGATTCGACGCGCGTATAGGAGTGCGGTCCATAAAAGCGATGAATCCGCTCCGAAATATTGTGCATGGCCACACCGGCGCCGCCGCCCTGCGGGGAGTTGGCGTCGGGACGGGCGGAGCGCTCGTCAAACAGTCTGGCAGCGGTGTCTTCGTCCATGCCCACGCCGTTATCGGCGACCGCAATCAAAATCGCATCTTCGCCATCCCTGTGGACCGACACGTCGATCCTCAGCGCATCGCCGTCGCCCATACCGTGGCGCACGGCATTCTCGACGATCGGCTGGATTACAAATGCCGGCACCAGCGTGTCCTCAATGTCCTCGGACACGTCGAAGGTCGCCAGCACGCGATCCTCGCCAAAGCGTGCCTTCTCAAACGTCAGGTAGCGCTTGGTCTGCGCGACCTCGCGCGACACGGGAATGAGCGAGCCCGAATTGTCGAGCGTGGCGCGATAGAACGAGGAGAACTCGCGCAGCAGCTCGCGGGCGCGCAGCGGGTCGGTACGCGTAAACGACGCGATGGTGTTGAGCGTGTTGAACAGAAAATGTGGGTTGATCTGCGCCTGCAGGGCACGCACCTCGGCACGGGCCGTGAGCTCCTTTTGCACCTCGAGCTCGTGGATGGCGAGCTGCGTGGACAGGATCTCGGCAAAACCCGAGGCGAGCGCGTACTGGGTACGGTCAACGGCACGTGGGGTCTTGTAGTAGAACTTGAGCGTGCCGACGGTGCGGTCGCCCACCTTGATAGGAGCGATGATACCGGCGGGAACATGGTTGTGCGAGCCGTCCGAGCCCACCACGTCCACCACGCGATTGAACGACTGGACGATACCGTGCTCGATGACGTAGCGCGTGGCAAGTGTGTGGATGGGCGAATCGGGCAGCAGCTTTTCCTCAAATTCGCCCGCGCAGGCCAGCACGTTGCTCTCGTCGGTGATGGCAACCGTCATGGCACGTGTCTCGGGCAAAATGCGCTGGCACACCAGACGCGCCGACTCCTGCGTCAGGCCGCCTTTGATGTCCTCGAGCATGGCAGAGGCCACCGAGAGCGTCTCTTCGGTGTACTGCGAACGCACCGAATCGGGATTGAGCGTCAAATAGATAAAAATGCACAGAAAGATGCACAGCAATGCGCAGGCGACCACGGTCGCGATTGGCTCGATTCCGGTCGCCAGGGCAAAAATAAAGTACACCAGCACGCAAATGGCGCAGATAACAGCGATCACGCGAAAGATTGATATTGAATTATCGCGCTGGGCGCGGCGGTTGATCATTCAGTCCCCTCCAGGATGCTGGTCAGTTGTGCGTCGCGCCAGAGCCCGTCCATGATCTTGGGCCAAAAGCTCTGGAAACGCAGGTAGCTTGCGGCGTTTTGGCGCGCGTAGGTCTTGGCCTCGTCAATACCGTGGCGCCAAATGCGTAGATACCCCTCGCGCTCGCGGGTAAACACGCTGCGGACCATGGCGGTCTTGCGCACACGGTCGTCGAGCTCGCGTGAAATCCACGGGCCCGGATAGGGCATGAGCGACGCGGCCGTGACGGGAACGAGCTCCTGCTGGTGCGCGGCAAATGTCAGCTTGGCACGCTCGTAGTACCAACGGTACACATCCTGCATAAAGCGCGGGGAGCGCTTCTCGGACTCGGGCGGCAGGTGACGAACGGTCCACTCGTTGTCAAACCACACGTCATAGCCAAACATGCGCATGTTAAAGAGGTAATCCAGGTCCTCGCCTCGGGTGATAAACGGGTCAAACGCCACACGGGTAAAGGCGCGGGCATGAAGTGCCATAAGGCCGCCGCATGCGTAGTTTGAACGCGAGATGCGAGTGCCCGAGAGCGCCTTTTTCATCCAACGATTGAACTCGATGCGCTTGGTCCACCAACGATGGCAAATGCCGACCTTGTCTGTGGGCGCCAGCGGCGATCCGTCGCGATCGTAAAAGTAACCGCTCTTAACCAAAATCGGCAGGCCCTGACGCGTCTGCTGACCCAGCGCATAGGTCGCGCGCTTCATAAAGTCGGCATCGATAACGGTCTCGTCGTCATCCAAAAAGACAACGGCGTCGTGGCCGAGCACCGCAGCGCAGGCAAGCCCCATATTGCGAATGGCGCCGTATCCGCGCAGGCTCACGCACTCGCCCGAGCCCTTGGGAGCAATCTGCGCCACACGGTCGGCGATACGCGATGCCTGGGTGTTGGTAACCACGGTGACCTTGAGCGTAGGGTGCGCGTCGACGATTTCGTGGACGTGCTTCGACACATCAGCCGTGGCCGAAATGGGACAGACCACCAAAAGGATAATCCTCGGAATGTCGCGCACCTGCTCGAGCGAGGCCAGACAGCGGTCGAGTTCGGGATTGGTGGCGTTGAGCTTCGTCGAGTGGTCATAGACGCCGGGAGCGTTTGCACGGGCATCATCGCCCGCCCAATATGTTGGAATCACAACCGTGGCGTTCATGCCTTCCCTCCCTGCAACACAAAAACGGGGCGCCGCCAAACACAGGCGACGCCCCGCGACCTAGCTGATTCCATCATACCCACTTGGGCAAATCATTGCTCGCAAGTCGCAATGTTTATTGCGGATAACCCCAAAAGAGTACCGTGGACAGGCACAATAGCCGCTCGCTCCTATACGGCATGCTCTGCCGCCCGAGTCATGCGGGACAGGCGAACCAGCAGCATAAAGCCAACGATCAGCAGCACGCCAATGGAAAGGACGCCCAGCGACGGGTTGCCGGTCAGCGAGGTGACGACCGACACCAGGAAGGTGCCCATGACGCTTGCATAGCGACCGAAGATGTCAAAGAAGCCGTAGTACTCGTTGGATTTTTCCTTGGGGATAATGCGGCCAAAGTAGCTACGGCTGAGCGCCTGCACGCCGCCCTGGAACAGGCCGACCATAATGGCAAGCACCCAGAATTCAAAGGCGGTCTTTAGGAAGAACGCGGCGAACAGCACAATGCCCATGTAGGCGGCGACCGCCACCAGGATCATGTTGAGCGTGCCCACGCGTCCGGCGAGCTTGCCGTAGATGATGGCGGACGGAAAGGCCACGAACTGCGTAACGAGCAGCGCCAGCACCAGCTGGGTCGAGTCGATACCCAAAGCCGAGCCGTAGCTGGTAGCCATGGAAATGACCGTGTGGACGCCATCGATATAGAAGAAGAACGCAATCATGTAGACCAGCACGGTCTTGTTGTGGGCGATCTCGCGCATGGTGTGTCCGACCTCGGAGAACACACCGCCAACGATGTGGCCGATGGTGTCCTCGGGACCGCGCTCGCGACCATACTTTTGCTTATAGGTGCGAATGAGCGGCAGGGTAAAGATGAGCCACCAGGCACCAGTGATGATGAACGACAGACGCGTTGCCAGCATGGTGGGGACGCCAAGAGCGGGGCCACCCATGATGAGCGCCAGGCAGATGATGAACGGCACGGTGGAACCGATGTAGCCCCAGGCATAGCCCGAGCTGGACACGGCGTCCATGCGCTCGTCGGTGGTAATGTCGGGCAGCATGGCGTCGTAGAACGTCATAGAAGAGTTAAGGCCGATGGTGCACAGCACGTACACGGTCAAAAATGCCATGGCGGACATTGGGATAGCCTGCGCCAGGCAAAGAACCAGGCCCGTGAGGAAGAAGCCCAAGAAGAACTTGATCTTGTTGCCGGCGTAATCGGCAAGCGCGCCCAGAATGGGCATGAGCATAGCAATGACCAGCGAGGCGATCGTCTGCGCGTTGCCCCAAGCGACCACCAGGTCTGCCGAGGAAGCACCGGTATTGATGGCATTAAAGTAGATGGGCACCACCGAGGTATTGAGCAGCACGAGGGCTGAGTTGCCCACATCGTACATAACCCAGTTACGCTCGAGCTTGGTGTATTTCATGGACAGGGCCCCTTCGTATTCGCCCGATATGCAGTTAGTTCATCGTACCCCAATTGTCCAGAGGCGCCGGTAAGGATTCGGCAAAGGGCCGAGAGCGGTACCCGCGGCCTTTGCCCGGAACAAACTCCTCGCGCCCCAACGCAGTTGCGGTGAAATAGTCCCTATTCAAGGACTCCAGGAGCCCAAACAGGAACTATTCCACCGCAACTTATTGGAGAGTATGGGCGAGGCGACTTGTTACTCCTCGCGGTCGAACTCCTCGTCGGCGTCGAGTACGCGGCCGCTGTAGTTGATATGGCCGGTCACGGCCTCCATGTCGCCGGTCTCGATAAAGCGAGCGACGGTGAGCTCGTAATCGACCAGTGCGCGCTCAAAGACCTCGGGGAAACTCTCGGTCGAGACCTCATCGGTAAAGGGATTCTTCCATGTCAGGTGGCCCAGGTTGCCGGTGCGCTCGGGAAGCTCCGTCGTCACGCGATGGGCAAGGCCGTCGAGCAGCGAGTAATCGTGCACCAAGCCCTCAACCAGGGCAATCGCGCGCGTCTTTACCGAGCCGGCGGGCTCAATGGTGCGATAGAGCATCTGCATGTCCGAGACGGCGCCGGCGTACTCCCCCGCCGGGATGTCGATACCGTACACGCGCCCGGCGACGTAGCTCATCAGCACGCCGGCCACGCGATTGATGCGGTCGGTGGTAACGATCTCGCCCGCCGGCGGATAATCCTCGACCGTTGCCCCGCCGCGCTTGAGCTGCAGCATCAGCACGTCCAAGTCGCTTTCGAGCACAGCATGAACTTGACTGCCCGAAGCCTCGAGCTCGGGATCGGACTCGACAATTCCAAACTGCTGCTCGTAGACAAAGGGATGGGCATTGCGATCGAGCACATAGTGCGACAGCAGGCCCAGCGCAAACGCACGACCCAGGTTGGCATCGCGCGGCAGCAGGTGCGACACGCCATCGCGCAGACACGAGAACTGACGCGACATGCGCGAGCGGTGCATGACCTGCGCCAGCAGCGTGCAGTCGGAAACGCGCGGCGTCAGGATGTGGAAGAAAAACGGGTCGGGACCTTGATTTCCCAGGATAAAGGCAATGCGCTCCTCGTCGGACGTGATAACGCCCTGCGGAAGACGGTCGATGCTTTCCTCGCCAAACAGATGATGCGTAATGAGCGCGGGCATAATGATCCTTTCGATTTCATTCGATGTCACCCATTATGCCCACCGCACGGTCACGCCAAACCTGCGGCGGCAAACGATGGCATGCAGACTGCCTACGCAAGCCCCAAGTGCGCCTTGACCTCGGCAGCGCGACGACGGGACACAGGCACCGTCGAGGTTACGCGATCGAGCCTGAGCTCCATAAGACCCGTGGAACCGATCTCGACATTATGCACGTCTTCCAAATTGACCAGATAACTGCGGTGGACACGGATAAAGCCCTCGGAGGCCAGGCGCCGCTCGAGCGAGGAAATCGACTCATTGATCAGGTATGTTCCCTCGGCGCAGACGGCGTTGCAAAAATCGGCACGTGCCTCAAAGTAGCAGACATCCGCCACGGGAATGAACACCCTTTTGCCCCCGCGGTCCACCGTCAGACGCAAAGGCTGGCGCGGAGCGTGGATAACACGACGGACACCCAAGGCTGCCTCGATCTTGTCGAGTGCCTTTGACAGGCGTGCGTCCTCGACCGGTTTGACGATGTAATCGACAGCATCGAGGTTATAGGCATCAGCCGCATACTCGGCAAATGCCGTCACAAACACCACGATCGGCGGCGTCTTTAGGTTCTGCAGCGTCTCGGCAAGCTCAATTCCCGAGCGACCGGGCATGGTAATGTCTAAAAACAGCACGTCGGGCTTGTTCGACAGAATCGACTCCACGGCTTCGGTGACATTGCCCGCCTCGGCAATCTGACCCACACGCATATCCTTTTCCAACAGATAGCGTAGCTCAGCCCTAATGGGAGGCTCGTCATCAACCACCAGGATGTTCCAGCCTTCGGACATATGCGCTTCCCCTCTTTTTCTCTCAATCCAACCGCGTGCTACACCGTTAGCGGCGCCGGCTCATGCGGCTCGCCGTTCAACTCTACGATGACCTGCGTCCCCACGCCCTCCTGGGACTTCACGCGCATGCCAGAATCTTCTCCGTAAAAGAAATGGATGCGCTGAAGCACGTTGAAGAGCGCCAGACCGCAACCTCGCTTGATGGAGCCGTCGGCGGTAATGCTCTCGGGCTCCTCTCGGCGATGCTGCTCAAACAGATGCGCGCAGACTTCTTCGCTCATACCGATGCCGTCATCTTCGACGATGATCTCCAGGCCGTCATCGGTCTCAAAAGCCCTAACACGAATAGAAAGCGGCTCGGTCTCGCGCTGCGCATGCTTGATGCAGTTTTCGAGCAACGGCTGCAAGATAAACGGCGGCACCAGGCTGTCGCGCACCTCAAAGTCGATGTCGACCGAAACGCGCAGACGGCCGTCGCCATACCGGGCCTGCATAAGATTGATATAACGAGTGCCCTGTTCCACCTCGTGCTCGAGCGTGGTGAGCGTATCGGAATCAGAAAGCGTCTGACGATAGTAGTTGGAAAAGTCGATCAGCAGCGATCGCGCCTCGTCGGGCTCGGTTCGAACGAGCGACACGATCGTGCTAATGGTATTGAATAGAAAATGCGGGTCGACCTGCGACTGCAGGGCGCGCAGCTCAACGCGGGCCGTGAGCTCGTCCTGGCGCTCGAGCTCAAAGCTGGCAAGCTGCGTGGAAATGAGGTCGGCAAAACCCGAGGCAAGGGCCGTCTGGCGCATATCGATGCTGCTCAGGCGGGGGTAATACAGCTCGAGTGTGCCCACGCAATGCCCGCGCACGGTAAGCGGCGCGACAATGCCGGCGCGCAGGCGGGGAAAATAGCCTCCCGTCTCATTGGAGGTGTCACGCGAGAACACGCTCTGCTCACCCGTCTCAATCACGTTGAGCGTGGTCTTGAGCACTACCGGGGTGCCGGCAGGGCACTTTGCCGAGTCCTCGCCCCAGCTTGCCAACACCTGTTTGCCATCGGTAAAGCAGATGGCAGAGGCGATGGTCTCGGACAGGATGATTTTAGAGGCGCCCAGGGCCGCTTCGGGCGTAAGGCCGCGCGACGTGTAGGCGAATATTTTTGATGCGATGGCAAGCGTGCGGTCGGTTGCGCTCGATGTGAGGTCGTCGGGGACCACAAAGACATACGAGAAGAAGAAACACAGCATGACCATGCCGGCAATGACCACGACGCCCGGAACGGGATTGGGATTATCGGTTAAATCCCAGATAAGCAGCAGGATAAGCGCCGGAACGACAACACCGAGCAGGATGGCCTGGACCACATGCTGGGCCGTACGAAAGACCTTGGTAGAGTTGTAGCTCTTGCCCAGAATCAGCCTGTTTAAATCCACCGTCATCCCCTTTTATCTATCGCACCCATAGCAATAAAGAGGGCCGCAAGCGACCCTCTCCATTGCATTATGCAATCAAAAGCTGTGTTTTACATCCAGTCATCGACAAACGGTACCCTAGGCGCTGTATTTGTTGGCCTCGCCAAAGGTGCCAGCCTCGACGATCCAGCCGTCCTTCATGATGACGTCCATGTTGTCGGTGTTGAGCACGTGGATGTCGGCGGCGACGTCACCGTTGACGACCAGCAGATCGGCACACTTGCCGGCCTCGATGGAACCGGTCTCGTCCTCGATGTGGCACATCTTGGCACCGTTGAGGGTGGCGCAGGTGATGGTCTCGACCGGGGTGAAGCCGATCTTGTCGACGAACTCGTACATCTCCTTGATGGAGCAGGTGCCGTACGGGGTGACGAAGGAGAAGGAGTCGGAGCCGATCGTCATGACGACGCCGCGCTTCTTGGCCTCGCGCAGGCAGTCGTAGTTGCGCTGCAGCTCCTTCTCGACCAGGGTGCCCTCGTACTTGTCGTGCAGCTCGGGGACGTAGACGGGCGGATAGGTGGCGTACCAGGTGGGCAGGAAGGCGATCGTCGGGGTGAAGAAGGTGCCCTGCTCGGCCATGAGGTCCATGGTGCGCTCATCGATATCGAAGCCGTGAATCAGCTGCTCGCAGCCAAAGCGGACGGAATCGTAGGCAGCGGCGTGGTTGTTGTAGCAGTGGCTCCACACGGGGATGCCGACCATCTTGGCCTCTTCGACCACGGCCTGAATCTCCTCGGAGCAATAGTGCTGGTCGCGACCGGAGTCCCAGCGCCAGATGCCGCCACCGGTAGCCCAGATCTTGATGGCATCGGGGTTCTCGCGCAGGCGACGGCGGACGGCCTTGCGCAGATCCCAAGGACCGTCGACCTGGTCGCCCCAGGGATGGGATTCCTTGTTGAGCTCCTGGCTGCAGTGGTGGGAGTCGCCGTGGCCGGCAACGCGGCAGAAGCCAAGGCCGGTGGCCAGAACGCGCGGGCCCTTGAAGACGCCCTTGTCGATGCAGTCACGGATCTGGATACCAAAGCGGCCGATCTCGCAGACGGTGGTGAGGCCGTGGGTGAGGCAGTCGTAGGCCTGCTTGACGGCGACGGCCTGCTTCTCGAGGAGCGGCTGCATGACCCAATCGGTATCGTCGTCGGTCAGGTTGCCCGAGAAGTGCAGGTGGGTGTCGATCAGGCCGGGAAGGACGGTCTTGCCGGCGGCGTCGATAACCTCAACGCCCTCGGGAAGGTCCTGCATAGCACCGGCGTACT
The DNA here is from genome assembly GCA_902469665.1 of uncultured Collinsella sp. Taxonomy (GTDB): domain Bacteria; phylum Actinomycetota; class Coriobacteriia; order Coriobacteriales; family Coriobacteriaceae; genus Collinsella. The sequence goes on from CABRDE010000042.1 coordinate 100,339, forward strand.
CGATCTTGCCGTTGTCGTCGACGAGAACGAGGGAGTTCTCGACCGGCTCGGCACCGGTACCGTCGATGAGCTTGCCGCCAACGATTGCATACTTAGTGGACATGGTTCCTCCTTATGGATCCATATAGTGGGCGAGGCCGTGTTGGGTTAAGGCCTCACAAAGCTACCCAAGTGGTGCCGGGTTCGGTGCGCGGGAGAGAGGGGCCCGCGCACCCGATCCGCCCCGGCTAGGCGTTACTTTTTGCGGGAATTGGTGAAAGCCATGAGGGCCAGGCCAATAGCCAACCAGCCGATCACGATGCTCCACTCCACCATGTTGAGGGAAGCGGGAGAGAACGGAATCACGAGCAGGCCGATGATAATGGCGCAGGCAGCGATAGCGAGGCCGATGCCAAACTTGCCGCCGGGCACCTCGTAGGGACGAGGCAGGTCGGGCTCGGTGAAGCGCATGCGCAGGCAGGCGAGGGCGACCATGCCGCAGGAGAAGATGAAGGCGAGAGCCGACACGTTGGTCAGGGGGATGAGCATGTTCTTGCCCAGGAACGGACCGATGACGGTGATGACGCCCAAAACGACGCAGGCGAGCTTGGGAGCGCCGGACTTGGGGTCGACCTCGGCGAATTTCTCGGGCAGCTGGCCCTTGCGGCCCATGGCGAGCATAATGCGGCTCGTGGCGCCGTAGAAGGAGTTCATCGGGCCCATGGGTCCAAGCGTGGCGATGACGAGCATGGCCAGGTACAGGAGCATGTTGATGCCCTTGAGGCAGGCAAGCGCGGGAACCGGGCTCTTAACAAACTCATGCCAGTCGAGGATGGTGCCGAACGAGTAGATGCAGACCATGTAGAAGCCGCCGGCGGCCAGCAGAGCCAGGGAGATGATCTTGCCGAACTTGTTCCAGTTGAGGCCCTCGGCTGCTTCCTCAGCCTGCTGAGGAATGGTGTCGAAACCGGCGTAGAAGAACGGGGTCAGAACCAGGACCGACACGATGCCGGCGAACAGGCTGGTGCTCTCGGTAGCGGCCTTGCCGCCGCCAGCGCCGGCGACCTGGGAGAACACGGGCATGGCGTTGTCCGGCGAGCCGGTGAACAGCGAGACGCCCATGGCGAGCAGCATGCCGCAGAGCAGGGCCTTGGTCAGGAAGGCCTGGAGCTTGGCGGCCGAACTGGCACCGCGGAAGTTGAGGAAGATGACGTAGACTGCAAAGCCGAGCGCGATCAGCGTCGGGAACAGATAAACGTCAGCGCCCAGGATGGTGTAGAGCTTGACGGCGCGCAGCCACTCAAGACCGGGCAGGCTACCGAACATCTCGGACACGAGGGTCGAGATGGCGATGGCCTCCCACGGGCACAGGATGCCGTTGCCCAGGGCCAGGAGCCAACCGGTGATGTAGCTCAGCGTACGGCCAAAGCTACGATCGACATACTCGACGATGCCACCCGAGATAGGGATAGCAGCCGTGAGCTCACCGAAAACAGCTCCGACGGGCACGAGGAAGATTGCACCCAAGAGGAATGCGATCATAGCGGGAACGGGACCGCCGCCCACGACCATCCAGTCGCCGACCTGCAGAACCCAACCGGTACCGATGATGGCGCCGAAACCGATGGTGAAGAAGTTCCAGAGCGAAAGCGTTTTCTTCATGCCGCCGTTATCCTCGACTGCAACTTCTGCGTTCTTGTCCGCCATTGTTCCCCTCCTTTCCTTTTTGACGCCCCTTGGCGCCACCCCTTGCGCGGTCTGTTTTGCCGCGCGCTTTTATTCCGTGGCTCTAAGATACGGCCTTGGCACAGCTGCGCCGCTTGTAGCTCGACCGAAGGCAGAACTGCAAAACGAACGGCGCCGTTTTTGGGACGAACGGCGGGGAGCGCCAAGTCCACCCTGTTCATGCCGTTTATCGAACTTTTGTTGCACGCACTCATTTGCTGCACGTCTTTTTTGTAGAATGGACGGGTTATACATGAGACGAGGCGGTACAAATGGCATACGGATACAACGACGGCGAACGGCAGCGAAACGTTCGCCTTGCCGGGCGTACCACGCCAACATCTAGGAGTGTTTCTGACAACGACGGGCCGCAGAACCCGCAGCGTCCGCAGGATCGCCCCTCGTCGCCTATGCCGCAAAAGCAGCCACGGCCGATGGGACGTGTCAGGGCCGTCAATCCGCGGATTCATCGTCTCTGTCTTGCCCTGTGCTCCATCATGGCATGTCTGGCCTTTGTGTATCTGGGGTCGTGTGCCTCGCATGGCTCTGCCGGCCTGGAGCCCGCCGCCGAGGACAAGCTGCTCAAGGCCCCGGTTGCGCCCGGCTGCTCGTTTGCGTTTTCGACTCCGCGCTCGCAGTGGCAAGCCGGCACCATGCCCCATATCTATCAGATCGATCCGGCATGGTCGGAGCTGCCCTACGCCGGCGGTACCATCCGCCAAAATGCCTGCGGCCCTACCTGCCTTACCATGGTCTACATCTATAAGACCGGCCATACCGATATGACACCGGTCGATATGTGCGCTCTTTCCGAGGCGGGCAACTATGCGCCCACCGGAGCCACCGAGTGGTCGTTTATGACGAGCGGCGCATGGCAGCTGGGGCTTAACGGGACGCAGCTCTACAACGATCGAGACTCGATGGCCCAGGCCTTGCGCTCGGGTGCTCCCGTAATCGCCGCCGTGCGTCCCGGCACGTTTACCAACGTTGGTCATTACATCGTGCTCTACGGGATTGACGACGCCGACCAGATCGGTGTCTACGACCCCAACTCGCAAAGCCGCAGCGCCCGCCGCTGGGGCGTCGTAGAAGTCCTCAACGAAATCGAAGCCATGTGGGCATACTACTAGTCATTTAAGAACGTCCCCAATGACTAGGTAAATAGCAAAAGCCCCGCAGTCGGAGCGGACTGCGGGGCTCATGAAGAGAGGCTAATTTGTGGGCGCTTTGCCTAGCGCCCACAAGAGAGGCAACAAAGTAGAGACTACTCGTGGATGCGGGTACCGGAGAGGCCGGCCATGGTCTCGGCGGCCTTGTCCAGAGCGCCGATGATGCAGGTGCGGCCCTTGCGGGAACGGGCGAACTTGATGGCAGCGCGGACCTTGGGCTCCATGGAACCCTTGCCGAACTGGCCCTCGTCGGCCAGGCGCTCGGCCTCGTCGGCGGTGAGGTCCTCGAGCTCCTCCTGGTTGGGCTTGCCAAAGTTGATGGCGACATGCTCAACGGCGGTCAGCAGGAACAGAACGTCGGCGTCGCAGTCCTCGGCCAGCAGCTCGCCGCCCAGGTCCTTGTCGATGACGGCGGGGACGCCCTTGTAGCAGCCCTTGTTCTCGTAGTCGCGGACGACGGGGATGCCGCCGCCACCGCAGGCGATGACGATGAACTCGTTGTCGAGCAGGTTGAGGATGGAGTCAGCCTCGACGATCTTCTTGGGATCGGGAGAAGCGACGACGCGACGCCAGCCGCGGCCGGAATCCTCGACGAAGACCTTGGAGGGATCCTCGGCCATGAACTCCTTGGCCTGCTCCTCGGTGTAGAAGGGGCCGATCGGCTTGGTCGGGTTCTTGAACGCGGGATCATCCGGATCGCACTCGATCTGGGTGACGACGGTGGCGGCGTGCCAACGCTTATAGCGCTTGTGCATCTCGCGGCCGATGCCCTGCTGCAGGTGATAACCAATATAGCCCTGGGACATGGCGCCGCACTCGGGCAGCGGCATCTCGGGGGTGCCGATGGCGTCGTGGGCAGCGGCGAAGGCGTTCTGGATCATGCCGACCTGCGGGCCGTTGCCGTGGGTGATGATGATCTCGTTACCCTGCTCGATAAGACCAAGGAGAGCGTGGGCGGTGTTGCTCACGGCCTCGATCTGCTCGACGGGATTGTTGCCGAGGGCGTTGCCGCCAAGGGCGACGACAATACGATCGGGCTTGCCAAGAGGCTTAGACATTGCTGGAATCCTTTCTGTAAAAGGCCTACAACCCATTAATAACCCGCGTCCGTGCGATACGCGAGTTTATTAAGGTTTATATTCTCTTTATCGCTCATTTTATTCATTTTGAAAACAGTTGAACGGTGAACGGTCATTTTTACCCGCTCAGCGTAAAGAAGCCCAGCTTAGGCATATCTACGTCGTTTACGTGCAACTTTATTTTAATAGAGCAGGGATTAGACCAGATTATGCAAACTATATCTTTGCTAAACACAAAACGGGCAGCGTTATATCTTACTCGCACTATACGAGATTCTATGCATTAATAAGACGAGTATGCACCCTTACAAAAACATGGGGCCTTTCATTCAGCATAAGGAATATAGATGAGCTCCAAAAGGCAGCAACAGCCAAAACCTCCATCCATCCCCAAAGTGGCGCGAGGTTTCGCGGCAAAGCCGCGAAACAGCGAAGGGGACAAAAGGCCCCCACAGCCACGTCCTTCATTCAGCCACACAATCCGAGGACGTAGTCGCAGCAGGATCTGAGGGCTAACCTTCGCGGACACTCCGCAGAACGAAAGAACCCCCGCCGCACGTAGTGCGCAGCGGGGGTTCTTTCATGTCCGAGGACGTCCGCGAAGGTTAGCCCTCAGATCCTGCGGTGGAAGACCTAGGCCTCGTTGTACACCGTCTTGAGCTTCAGCAGGTGAGCGTAGCGGTCCATAGCGGCCTGCTCGTTCTCCTTGAAGAGCTCCTCGGCGCGCTCGGGGAAGGAACGCGTCAGCGAAGCGTAACGGGCCTCGTTCATCAGGAACTCCTGATAACCGCCCGCGGGCTCCTTGGAATCGAGCGAGAACTTCTTGCCGGCAGCAGCCTCGGGGTTGAAGCGGAAGAGGTTCCAGTAACCGCACTCGACAGCCTTCTTCATCTCGGCCTGGCAGTTCTGCATGCCACCCTTCTTGATGGAGTGCATCTCGCAGGGGCTGTAGCCGATGATGAGGGACGGGCCGTCGTAGGCCTCGGCCTCGTGGATGGCCTTGAGGGTCTGAGCCGGGTTGGCGCCCATGGCGACCTGCGCCACGTAGACGTAGCCGTAGCTCATGGCGATCTCGGCCAGGGACTTCTTCTTGGTCACCTTACCGGCAGCGGCGAACTGAGCGACCTGGCCCAGGTTCGAGGCCTTGGAGGCCTGACCGCCGGTGTTGGAGTAGACCTCGGTGTCGAAGACGAAGACGTTGACGTTGTGGCCGGAAGCCAAGACGTGGTCCAGGCCACCGAAGCCGATGTCGTAGGCCCAGCCGTCGCCGCCGAAGATCCAGAAGGACTTCTTGGTGAGGTAAGCCTTGTCGGCGAGGATCGCCTTGGAAGCGTCGCAGCCGCACTTCTCGAGCTCGGCAACGTAGGCAGCAGCAGCGGTCTTGGAGGCCTCGGCGTCGTTGACGGAGTCGATCCAAGCCTGGCCGGCAGCCTTGAGCTCATCGGACGGACCATCGGCAGCGATGATGTCCTGGGTGGCGGCGATCAGCTTCTTCTGGACGGCCTCGTAACCGACGGCCATGCCCAGACCGTGCTCGGCATTGTCCTCGAACAGGGAGTTGTTCCACGCCGGGCCGTGACCGTCCTTGTCCTTGCAGTAAGGAGCGGTGGCAGCGGGGTTGCCCCAAATGGAGGAGCAGCCGGTGGCGTTGGAGATGAACATGCGGTCGCCGGCAACCTGGGTCACCAGACGTGCATAGGCGGTCTCGGCGCAGCCGGCGCAGGAGCCGGAGAACTCCAGGTAGGGCTGCTTAAACTGGCTGCCCTTGACGTTGGCCGCGATGAGTTCCTTCTTCTCGGAGACGTTCTCGACCATGTAGTCCCAAACGGGCTGCTGGTCCATCTCCTGCTCGGTGGGAACCATCTCGAGGGCACCCTTGGGGCAGACCTTGACGCAGTTGGTGCAGCCCATGCAGTCGAGCGGGGACACGGCCATGGTGAACTTCATGCCCTTGGCCTTGGGGCCCATGGCGTCGAGCGTGCGGGTAGCCTCGGGCGCGGCGGCAGCCTCGTCCTCGGTCATCGCGAACGGACGGATGGTGGCATGCGGGCACACATAGGCGCACTGGTTGCACTGGATGCACTTGGTCTCGTCCCAGTGGGGAACGACCACAGCGACGCCGCGCTTCTCGTATGCGGAGGCGCCCAGCTCAAACTGGCCGTCGGCGCAATCGACGAAGGCGGAAACAGGCAGGCTGTCGCCGTCCATGCGATCGATGGGCTCGAGCAGGTTCTTGACCTGCTGGGCGATGGCGGACTTGGTCTCCTCGGAGAGCTCGACGGGGGCGGCATCCTCGGCGGTAGCCCAGTCGGCCGGAACCTCGAACTTACGGAAGGCGGTAGCGCCGGCATCGATGGCCTTGTGGTTGGCGTCGACGATAGCCTGGCCCTTCTTCATGTAGGACTTGGTAGCCGCGTCCTTCATGTACTGCAGGGCGTCCTCGGCGGGCAGGACCTTGGCCAGCGCGAAGAAGGCGGACTGGAGCACCGTGTTGGTGCGCTTGCCCATGCCGACCTTAGCGGCCAGGTCGATAGCGTCGATCAGGTAGACGTTGACGTTGTTGTTCGCGATGTAGCGCTTGGCCACGGCGGGCATGTGCTCGGCGAACTCCTCGTCGCTCCACTGGCAGTTGACCAGGAAGGTGCCGCCCGGCTTGACGTCGCGGACCATCTTGAAGCCCTTAACGATGTAGCTGGGGTTATGGCAGGCGACAAAGTCGGCCTTGGTCACGTAGTACGGCGAACGGATCGGAGAATCACCAAAGCGCAGGTGCGAGACGGTGACGCCGCCGGTCTTCTTGGAGTCGTACTGGAAGTAGGCCTGGACGTACTTGTCGGTGTGGTCGCCGATGATCTTGATCGAGTTCTTGTTGGCGCCGACGGTACCGTCGCCACCCAGACCCCAGAACTTGCACTCGATGGTGCCGGGGGCTGCGGTGTTGGACGCATCCTCGGCCTCGGGCAGGCTCAGGTTGGTCACGTCATCGACAATGCCGATGGTGAACTCGCGCTTGGGCTCGTCCTTCTTGAGCTCCTCGAAGACAGCGAACGCGGACGCGGGAGGCGTGTCCTTGCTGCCCAGACCATAACGGCCGCCGACAACCTTGATGCCCGTCTTGCCGGCCTCGTAGAGAGCGGAGACGACGTCCTGGTAGAGCGGCTCGCCGATGGAACCCGGCTCCTTGGTGCGGTCCATGACGGCGATCTTTTTGACGGTCTCGGGGAGAACGTCGACAAAGTGCTTGATGGAGAACGGACGGAACAGGCGAACTTTGACCAGGCCGACCTTCTCGCCGTGAGCGTTGAGGTAGTCGATGACTTCCTCGAGCACGTCGCAGAAGGAGCCCATGCACACGACGACGCGATCGGCATCGGGGGCGCCGTAGTAGTTGAACAGGCCGTAATCGGTGCCGAGCTTCTCGTTGATCTTCTTCATGTAGCCCTCGACGACGGCGGGAAGCTCGTCGTAGACCTTGTTGCAGGCCTCGCGGTTCTGGAAGAAGATGTCGCCGTTCTCGTGGCTGCCGCGGGTGTGCGGGTGCTCAGGGTTGAGCGCGTGATCGCGGAAAGCCTGGACGGCGTCCATGTCGCACATCTCGGCCAGATCCTTGTAGTCCCACATGGCGACCTTCTGGATCTCGTGGCTGGTGCGGAAGCCGTCGAAGAAGTTAAGGAACGGGGTCTTACCCTCGATGGCGGCAAGGTGAGCCACCGGCGAGAGGTCCATGACCTCCTGGACGTTGCCCTCGGCGAGCATGGCGAAGCCGGTCTGACGACAGGCCATGACGTCGGAGTGATCGCCAAAAATGTTCAGGGCGTGGGAAGCGACGCAACGCGCGGAGACGTGGAAGACGCCCGGGAGCTGCTCGCCCGCGATCTTGTACATGTTCGGGATCATCAGGAGCAGACCCTGAGAAGCCGTGTAGGTGGTGGTCAGAGCACCGGCGCCCAGCGAACCGTGAACGGTACCGGCTGCACCTGCCTCGGACTCCATCTCGACGACCTTGACCGGGGTGCCGAAGATATTCTTGCGACCCTGGGCCGCCCACTGGTCGACATGGTCGGCCATCGGGCTGGACGGCGTAATGGGATAGATTCCCGCTACCTCGGTGTACGCATACGAAACATATGCGGCCGCCTCGTTGCCGTCCATAGACTTAAACTTACGCGCCATATACCCCTCTCCTCTCATATAGGTATACAGGCCCCGGCGATCGCCGGGATGTTGGCGTGATGGGATTTACGCTGTTGCTTCCAATCATCTGGCAGGCAGGCTCAGCAGCAGGTACGTGGCGTGGAGAGAAGACATGCCGAGGCGAGGGGCAGCTGATGCGCCCCACAGACCCGACCGCCCGTCTTGCACATGACCGAGCGCCGCAAAGGCCGCATGCCGGATGCTCCCGGGCACGCCCCGGCGATGGGAAGCGCCCGCAACGAAAATCCGCATGCGGGCTTATTGTACCCCGCCGTCAAGTGTAATTTCGGCAAATATAGGTGGCCGGTAAAGGTTTACCTCGGGTGACTGTTGTGCGCCCGGCACCGACGGGCACAGTCCCTTGGAACCCCACAGCAGTTGCGGTGAAATAGGGAGTGTTTTTGCTGTTAACGGCCTTAATCAGTCCCTATTTCACCGCAAGTTATTTGGGGGGGGATGAGTTAGAGGGCGCCGAGGAGGATGGCGTAGGTGGTGGATTCGCCGAGTTTGAGCTCGTCGCCGGGGTTGAGCTGGGCGGAGCGGCCGGGCTCTACTTGAATACACACACTCGTGGCCCCGTTTACCACCACGGTGCCGTTCGTGGACGACAGGTCCTCGACAAACCATGTGCCAGAATCGTCGCACCAGATATGGGCATGGCGGGCCGAGACGTCGTCGCCGACGTCGGTGATATCGCCCTCCCCCGTTGCCAGCGCGCCGATCTCGACGCCTTCCTCACTCGGCTGAATCCAGCGCGGGGCGCTCACCACATAGCCGTTTTGCACGCGCAGCAGTCCCAGCGGATGCGCCGGCGTAACCTCGTGCTCGCCCGCGACCGAAGATGTGCTCAGCGAGCGCGGCGTCAACGTGTCGCCGCCACGGGTCGCATGAGCGCGGCGGCTCGCCCGACTTGGAACTAAGGCGGGCGTGAGAGCAAACGGCATAGGGAACGAATCTTGCGGATGTACTCCTCGACGTCAGGCAGGTAAGCCCCACGAAGTCACCGGGGAGGCCCAAGCGGCCCGGCACCACTTCCAGATTCTGACCAGGGCGAGTCGTTCGCCGGTGGCTGAAGGCTCGCTTCCACCCAAAAGGGGAGATTCGCGTTGTTCCCCAATCGCTCTCGCATCTTTCATTTTGCTCGAGGTGGGCTATAAAAACTTTCCTGGTGAAAGGCGGCGATTGGTTTCCTTTCTTTCTAGAGGAGCGCGCCTGTAATCTGTTTTCATCCTAAATCAAGTTAAGATCGGACCTTCCAGAGGCAAGTCGACTCAAACTGCGAGGCTCCATGTTGGAATAAAGAGCGCTGTCGAAGTGCCAACAACACAAAGCTTGCCAGTCTCAAATAGAACCTTTTGGGAGTCCGATTGGGCCGCACACCGAATCCCCGCTGGTGGTTTTTTATAGCTGCGCAACAATAAACAAGGTTAGTGCCAGTCCAGCATGAAATTGAGGAACGTATGCATTTTTTCTCAGTAAGTGATCGTCGTTACTGCTTCGATGAGGTCACTCGCAATTGCTTTCAGGTTGACCAAGCATCAGAAGATGCGCTTCGCATATTTGAAGCATCGGGAAGAACGGTCAACTCGAAGTTGCTAACAAAGTCACTTGCTGCGAAAGGCTACGACCAAACGACCATAGCAGAACTTGAAGACGACATTGATGAGTATCAACGATTGTCTGAGCGGACTTTCTTAACAAAAGACACGCCTCGAAAACTTAGATCCATCGAACTCCACGTTTCACATGCATGCAACCTTGGTTGTAGTTACTGTTTTGCCGGTAAAGGAGATTATGGAACGTCTCCTCTGCTGATGACAGACGAGATAGCCTTCAAGGCGGTCGACTACCTCGTCGCAAGTTCATCGGAAAACGAAACGCTTGCGATCGTCTTTTTTGGTGGGGAACCCATGATTAACGAGCCGCTGATATGGAAAACGGTCGACTATTCAAAAAGAATATACCCCAATAGAAACTTTACCTATTCTATTACGACCAACGGAACGCTTTTGAATGACACTGCTGTGAATTCTTTCAAGGAGCACGGGTTTTCTGTTCTGATTAGTCTCGATGGTACAGGATGCAAGCACGATGCATCGCGCCCGTACAAGACAGGAGGCGGCTCTTTCTCCGATATCGACAAAAACGTTCGTCGTTTTTCCGAGTCGTTCCCCTTCGGCGCAAGAGCGACCTTAACAAATAATAACTGTAACCTTGTTGAAGACTATCTTCAGTTTAAAGAGATGGGCTTCAGAAGGATTTACTTCTCGCCCGTGAGCTCATTCGATGAGAATATCAAACTCGACGAACACTCATTAAACAAAATCAGGGCGGGCCTAATAGATTTGGCGGATCAATATCTCAAACAGATTGATCAAGGGGAAAAGCCCTTGTTTAGAACATTGAAAACTGCAGTTGATTTGATTATGAGCAACAGGATCGCCTTTGTCGGATGCGGGGCTGGCAGGCGTTTTATTTCCGTGACTCCCGAAGGGGACGTATACCCCTGTCACAGGTTTGTCGGGATGATGCGATTCAAAATGGGCAACATCGTCACCGGAATTGACGAAACTAGGTATATTGAAAACTGGAGTCAGGGTGTCGAAAAAAGAATTGACTGTACGGACTGTTGGGCTCGGTCTTTCTGTGGTGGGGGCTGTAGCTGGGAGGCTGCAGACGAGCACGGCTACTTGCCCAAGAGTCTACACCCTGCATCATGTGAATATAGAAAAATGTGCTACGAGATGGCTTTTGACCTTATTTCCCGCCACTCATCTTCGCAGGAGAAAAATCAACGAGAAGCTACTGTATCGGAATAAGCGGTTCAGCGCATTGCTGTCACCATTGTGGAGGTGTTCGTTCTTCTGATTACCGTCTGCGAAGCTTATTGCTACGTTCGCCGAAACCATTCTAGAAATATGGTGAACTAGACATCTTGGTTTGTTATACACAATATTGAGGTTTTTCTGCACTCAAAGGGAGGTAGTCGTGAAGCATATTCATCCGATTAATCCAGGAAGTGGCGACGAGGCAGGCGTGAAGCCGATGTCTTTTGACTGCCTCTTGGGCATTACTGACATCTGTACTGTTTATGATAAAGCAGATGGCTGTGGTGCATACGATTACTGCGACTATGACATGGATGGCGGCAGCATCTGCGTTGTAGATCACTGTGGCATTGATCAAACGTAGTCTCTAATTGGATTAAGGTGAGGAGCTGTTATGAAGCATATCCATCCTGTTGGTTCAAATGAACATCCTCCCGTTGAGCCTTGTTGTCTTGGAGTTGATATATGCAATTTTTACGACATCGCCGAGTGCCCTGTTGCGGATTGGTGCTATGTCGATAAAGAATCAAGCTGTGTTTTGCCAGCAGATTGGTGCGATCCAGTTGACGAGTAGTTTTTGTGTCTAGGAACTATTTGGTCCAATTCAAAATAAGATGGGGACAAATACCAAAATCTCGTGTCTGGGAGGAGTTATGCCATTATTGCAAGGTCTCGTTGGATTAACCTTTGTACTTGCTTTATATCTGGCACCTTTTTTATTGTTATTCTTCATTATCCGATTCTTTCTTCGGAAAAAATAGGAGTATCACGCAAACATTAGCGTAGCTTTCTTCCAATATGAGCCGAGCATTGGCAAGTGGAATAAGAAGCCCGACCGTTCGTCACATGAAAGTGATCGGACGGGCCTCTCAATTTAACCCGGGCCGCCACCCATAGCGGCTTTCCGGGCGTATTTTCGGTGCAAAGCAATCGTCAGTTTAATCCTATGCGTCGATACCGCATTTCATTTGTTCGGCTCGTATTCTACGGCCTTGTAACCCTCGCACTCTCCGGCAAACGGATTGAACACGAAGGCAGAGATGATGTGTGCGTGGACATCGAGGCTGCTGTAGGCAACATACTGGGGCATGGACCCCCGCTGCGCGTGGCATGCGGCCCGGCATATTCATTGCCGTCCAACCCCGTGTAGTTGCAGCAAAGGGTGGAACCTCAATGCTCAGCTCATGTTGTCCGTGGGACACGAGAATTGTAAATACACTTTGGTGTGATTCTCACGATGATACTGAGCCACCTGGAATAAGATACGTCGCGACAACACTTCGCTTCACCTCTGTCTCGACAAGACAACGTAGACTAAAGTTTCCTTTAGTAAGAGAATGAGAACTATATCTGAAAGCGTTGCGATGGCGTGAAGGCACCGAGTCCGAACCGACTGAATGCTACGTGCATCTGCATCGCTTTTTTGTTATCTCTGTCAGTTGGGTAGCACTACACTTGTCAGCATTTACCCTGGTACATGCTGCCTAAATCCACTACCCCTTCTACCGCGCCGACCATCTCGTCATCGTGAGAGACAATGATGATCAGCTGGCTTTGCTTGTTGCGCTTAACATAGGCCGCAAGCTCGGCGCGGCTTACAGCGTCTAACCCAGTCGTGGGCTCGTCGAGCACCAAAACTGACGACTTGCGTGAAAGCGCCGACCATAAGTACACGCGGCGCAACTCACCGCCCGAAAGCGCGGAGCAACGTTTCCCGAGCAACTCCTTCACGCTGTTTTCCAGCGAAGGTAGGTCATCTACACCCCGGTGATAGGGAGAAAAGGGCGTGTCGAAATACTCTAACAGCTCTTTCACCGTTTCGTCCGGCGCGAAGCACGACTGTGGGCAGCACGATATCTCTCTCGCACGTATGTAATCCAAGTCGCATTCTTCGATTGGCACACCGTTGTATTTTACTTTGCCTTTCGATGAATATAGCCCGAGCATCAAGTAAAGAAGCGATGTCTTGCCCCTTCCGTTCTCCCCAACTATGCAATATGTACCAGGACCGGAAAACTTGAAAGAAAACCCGCCGAGGACCCCTCGGACAGATCCGTCTGGAAGGGCAACCGAGAATTCCAAATCAGATACCGAAATGTCATTTATTCCATCAAGTTTCGCCAAATCGGTCCGATTCCACCCCGATCTCGCCTTTTCCCTCGTCGCGATAGCCGTCCTATCCCATGATGCTTTGGCGTCCTGATAGGATTTGAACAATGACATCATACTTTTCAAAGTCTTAAAGAGAACCGCGAAGTATGCACCGATGATAGTGTACTCGCCTATTGACATAGTTCCGTTAATGATTCGTACTCCGGAAACAACAAGTATCACCGCTTGAAACAACGCTGCGAAAAGACCATCGAGCGATGTCAGAGAATATGATAGCTTTCCGGAGCGCAAAACTTTGGGAAAATAGCTCTTAAACCCAGCGTCGAGCGCTTGTTCGCTCTTGCCGTACGAAGATGCCAGTTGAATGTTGAGAATCTGATTAAGCTGCGATGCAATTGCGGCGTAAAAGGCGCTGTCCGCCTCTTTCTTCTCATACGTGACCCTATACAAAAGTTTCCTCAACCCAGTAATTACACAGAAATACACGATGAGGAGAATGATGGAAAACACCGCGAGAGTTGAATCAATTGACCATATGATAAGCAATACGATGGGAATAGCTACAATGGACAGCGGCGCACTGATGAAATTCGCCAAAACGAAGGATGAGACCACGCTGGAGTCGGAAATAATCCGTTGCGTTGTATAGGCTGGACCGATGGTCCGACTCACCAAGTAATCGTCTCTTTCAAAACGCAAGACGGCCTCCCTGAGAAGATCAAAGGAAAGTCTCGTGCTTATGCGAATGGAAAGTGTTCCTGCAAAATAAGTAAAGAGGGTGGAGAAAACTCCTATTGACGCAACCAGGAGTGCGAAGAGTGCGGCGTCTCTTTCGCTGCGGTTACCGAGAAGAAAATCTAAAAATTTTCCGTTCACGTATGGCATGGCATAGGAGAGAGCGGTTCCAATCACCGTGATAGCAATGAAGACGAAAGCCCCTTTTGCTCTGATGAACCTCGAGAGAACGCATCGAATCAAGGAAGGCCCCAATCTACCCGCCACAAAACATCAATCACTGATACCTTACACCTCAACACAACAGGAGCGAAGATTTGCCAATGAGACTGCTTTAAGATTGCCTTGGGCCAATACGGTCTCAAGCTCTTCCTACAAGAGAGTCGGAATCGGACATCTCCTCCGACGAATCTGGCAATCGGGCGATTGAAATATCTTTTTCAACCGCCCGATTGCCACAATAGATTGGAGCGTCCGCCCGCAAACGACCTCGTTTTACACCCACCAAATCCTTTGCCTTTTGTCGCCTAGACTAGAAAAATCGCTCATAATAACGCAACCAGCCTGCTCGCTTGAAGAAACCTAAGCCCGTAATGTAGATGTGCAAACTTCCGGACGCCTTGCGCGGCATAGCGCGTATAAACTTCGTCAACCGCCTCAGAAATACCTGAGTATCGCGCCAGGGCAAAAGCATACGACGTCGCCGCCATACCCCGCACCCATTCGGAACGCGGACTAATTGAATAGCTGCACAGTATCATCATACATGCATCTAGACCTGATTCCCCAAGTAGCCGACGTATTGATGCGAGCATCGTGGGTCGCCCCTGCGCCATCGTCGTCACCCCTATTAGCAGTATTTAGTGTTTTCCTCTAAATGCGTATCGCCACCCTTAAGAATATGAAGTGTTATATCCAGACCCGATTGTCCCCCATCCCCAACGAAGGGATAAGGAATCTCATCCGGAATCGGCAGTAACGGAGGATTCACAACGACAAGCGAAAAACATGAGTCATCTCACAGAGGGGAGTAAAGGCTCCCCTCAAGCACCCTAGTTTCGTCATCCAAAGAGTTGATGGCAGTGTTCTTCTTACAAAGGTCGACAACAAAAGGGTTGATTTCTACAGATGTTACATCCATGCCACAGTTGGTAAGTATCAGGCCCTGTATTCTGGGGCCAGAACACAAATCGAGAGCCTTCCGTGCGCTCTGCGGTGTAAGGCGCCAATCTCAGCAAATCTGTCCCACAATACTGCGCTGAAGAACAAGACGGAACCCCTGAGCCAAACTCCCCTATACCTTTTTAAGGCTAAGACAGGCAAGTTCACGCACCCGGCATATTCCAGAATAACATCCTATTGTTTTAGATGCTCTACAAGCATGAACAGCCGCGAATCGGAAAGATCTTCTAGTTTCGCCCCGACTGACCGCCAAGGGCCAAAATGGCCTCTCCATCCCCAGGCGACCGGCTCTGGCGCGCAGAGAAGTGTCCCCAAGTGCCGGCAGAAAAGGAACGTCCCTAACTGCCGGCTAGAGGGCACCGAAGAGAATGGCGTAGGTAGTGGATTCGCCGAGCTTGAGCTCGTCGCCGGGATTGAGTTGGGCGGAACGGCCGGGCTCGACCTGAATGCAGACGCGCGTGGCCCCGTTTACCACCACGGTTCCGTTGGTGGACGACAAGTCCTCGACGTGCCAGATATTTTGAGCATCGCACCAGATATGGGCATGGCGGGCCGAGACATCGTCGCCGACGTCGGTAATATCGCCCTCACCAGTGGCCAGCGCGCCAATCTCAACACCCTGCTCACTCGGCTGAATCCAGCGCGGGGCGCTCACGACAAAACTGTTTTGTACGCGCAGCAAGCCCAAGGGGTGCGCCGGGGCGGGTTCGCGTTCGCCCGCGGTCATCGACATGCCAAGCGAACGCGGCGTGGAGGTGCCTCCGCCACAGGTCGCGTGCGCGTAGTCGATGGCATAGTTCACCGAGGACCGCACATCCGCCGAACAACCGACAGCGACAAACAGCACCAGCACGGCCTCGGCGCGCTCGGCGGGCATGAGTTCCGCCGCCTGGGACAGGCGATCGAGCGCGTTGCGATAGAGATTCGTGTCCTGGTGGCACTCTTCGAGCGCGCGTACCATCGGTTCACCTGCAGGACCGCACACCATATTGATCACAGCCGTGGAGTCCATGGGATTTCGCTGGCGCAGGGCCAGTTGCGACATAATGCGCGCAGCCGAGGTACCGTATTCGGCAAAGTAGCGCTGCTGAAGCGTGCCGACCGGCGCGCGAACGATAAAGCGGGAAACCCAAGAGCGATCGGCGGCTCGGCTCTGCGGGCTGCGGCCGTCGGCGAGCGGACGGGACGAAAGCACCAAGCCGCACAGCTCGATATGGCTCAGATGCGCCGCGCGCTTAAAGATGTCAAACATGGCCCCGCATGGGGTGAGCTCAACTTGAGATGCCATGACCTAGGCCTCCTTAGTCGTAGAAATAGAATCGGACGATACTTCGACAGGTCCGCCAAAAGTACGGGCAGCTGCGGCTCCACCGGCAAGCGGAGTCGCCATCTGGGCTTTTGTGCGTCGCGGTGCCGAAACGGGAAGTTCAAAGGCAAAGCCCATCGCAAGCAAAAACCACGTAAGCGTATAGGTTGCAACCAGAGCGGCAACAAGGCCGCCCATCACGGCGCGTTGGGAAAATACGCTACATGCAGCCACAACCAGCACCGGAACCTCGCAGGCAGAAAGCGCAAGCACGCCCTGCAGGAACCCCGAGCGCCGATCGCGCGCAAGTGCCCCCGCGGCAACGCCGGCTATGCCTGGCAGCGCCAACGCCAGTGCGGCAATAATACCCGGTAGCGACCCAGACCACACGAGCGATCCCAAAGTCGCCGTCACGCGAGCGCCCGACGCCAGCAGCGCGGCCGAAACCACGACCACAGCCCAAACCACGCCACAGACGACCGCCGCACCGATCATCGCCGCGCGACGAACCGCGCGGCCAGACGCGTCCATGGGGCACGGCGTGAGCGGCTCGCCGCGGAGCGAACGACCGACATTTTGCGCATAGTGGTCACAAAACGCCGAGAGCGCCGCCTCGACCGCCGCCGGCTCGGGACGATCTTTTTGATGGCTGGACAGACAGGCCATCACCACGTCGAACAGCTGGGCATCGACAAACGCCAGCGCATCGCGTAGCTCTTCGGAATCCGGCTCAAGCCCTAGCTGCTGGGCCTGCTCGGCCGCGGCGAGCGCCACATCGGGCTCACGACGAAGCAGCTGAGTCAAATCGCAACCGGGCGCATGGGCACCAATGGGATAGTCGGGCCGTGTGTCCATCTTGAGACGGTAGGGGCTCGCGATGTCGCGCGTCTTTTTGCGCGAACCCGAGGTGCCCGAAGTGCTCGGCGTGGCTTCGTATGGCGCGACGCCGGCAATGAGCTCGTAAACCGTGCTTGCCGCGGCGTAGACGTCAATCGCCGGCGACATACGCAAAGCGCGCAGGTCGGGAATATCGTCGGTGAGCATCTCGGGCGGGGCATAGGCAACCGTCGCGCGACGCAGCGTGGCATAACGCTCCGTAAACGACGCCTTGCCGCCGGTACCGGCCACGGCCGACGCAGGCTCAAGCGCCAGCGACGAGCCAAAGTCGATCAGGCACAGGTCAAAGGTGCCCTCGGCAAGCTGCCGGTCAAGCGGTAGACGCGCCGTGCGCACCATAATATTAGCGGGCGAGATATCGCGATGGACAAAGCCCTCGCCCACCAGGCTCATACGGCAGAGCAAATCGAACAGGTCGCGACCCAGACGCGCCGCCACGAGCGGCGACAGACGTCCGGCATCGTCCACGGCGAGTCGCGAACGCAAGCGGGCAAGCGTCTCGCCCTCGACCCATTCCATGACAATTGCAGGCACACCGTCGACCTCGCCCCAGCCATAGAGGCGGGGAAAGCCCTTAAGGCCCGAAAGGGCGCGATGGCATTCGTATTCCTCGCGAAACGCCGCCTTGAACTTGGCGACCAGCGCCTCGTGAGCGGCATCGTCATCAAACTCATCGCGCGTCGGCAAGATGAGCTGCTTGAGTGCCACGGCCTCGCCTTGGGCGTTGACGGCACGCGTCACGCGGCCGATACCGCCACGGCGCATGGTGGCATCGTCGGCAAACAGCATCGTAAAACGACGCAGATAGGCAGGCAGTTCGTCCTGACCGAGCGCAATGGCCGGCTCAAACCCGTCGACACGCGCCAGGCGCAGGCCGACCATGGGATCGCGACCGAGCGATTGTGGTGTGGTGGATGCAAGATCGGTCATCATAGGGCAAGCGCCGCCACGTTATTGTTGAAGTTACCGAGCGCGACGTCATCATCGCCGTAATGGCCGACCCATTGACATAAGTTGGTGTAACAGCCCCACAGATTGGCATACTGCTGATACCACTTTGACCGGGGCGAGAATGTCTGACGACCGAACTCGGCTCGAATGACAAACATCTCCCCGACCAGGCTGTCGCACGGCCTGGGATCTCCCGTAGAGTTATAGGTCGAGACCACGTCATTGGCACGAGAAACATAGCCGTCGAGCATGTTGTACTTGGTCAGAAGCCAACTGTGAATGCTCTCTTCCTCAGCAGCGGAAAGGCCACCGGAGTTTGTATCGTTGTCAGTGTTGCCGCCCGTCGAGCCGCCGTTTCCAGACCCTCCGGTAGAGGAACCCGGCCCAGAGCCGCCGCCCGAACTCGATGAATCCGAGCCGGAGCCAGAAGTATCCGAGCTACCGGGCTTTCCGGACTGCTGGGCGTCCTGCTCCTTCTGCTGCTCGACCTTATTCACCGTTGCCGCCACGCTATTGTTGGACAACCGATCGATGATCTTGGTGTTGGTGAGCACGATGGTTTTGCCATTGGCAAGCGTGACTTCGTTGTCCGGGGCCTCGGCGCCGTCCGCATCGTCAGTGCCAAACACAATATGCGCGACTACACTTGCCCAAGCATATCCAGTCGTGGTACCCAGATCACTTTTGACCTCATGCCCCACGCGCGGTTCGCGTGCGGTATGCGCCTGCATCATGGACGGCACGGTCATGCCATAGGCAGAAACGCCAGCTATGACCAGCACCAGCGAGCAGGACAGCAGTGCGTACGCCCGCGGCGCCAAGCCCAGTCGGCGTCGCATGCGCACCGCGGCGCCGCGCTTTGTCTGAGTGCCACCGGGCCGCATGCGTTCTCCTCCAAGAAAAACACGCCGCTCAGAAGCGGCGCATTCATTCAAATCCATATTTGAGTGTATCAGCGAACCCAAAAGGTTGCGCAACGAATGGGCAAATTAAGGATGCGAGCGGAAGCATCCATGCGATAAGCGGATACGAAGCATCTTTGTTGCACAACAAACTCACAGTCGCACGGGGAAATTATGACTACCTCGTGCATCGCGAGGAAAACATACGGCAGGAGCAGGCTCGCCACCTAAATCGTGCGACGGGCCTCGATGGCGCGCCCAAGCGTAAGCTCGTCGGCATACTCCAGGTCGCCGCCCACGGGAAGGCCGCTTGCCAGACGCGATACCTCGACGCCCAGCGGCTTGATAGTGCGGGCCAGGTAGCTCGCCGTGGTCTCGCCCTCGATGTTGGGGTTGGTGGCGATGATGACCTCATGGATATCCTCGTGGCCCAGACGCACCAGCAGCTCGCGGATGTGCAACTGCTCGGGACCAATCTTGTCCATGGGGCTGATCACGCCGCCCAGCACATGGTACAGGCCATGATAGCTGCCCGTGCGCTCAATCGCCTGGACGTCGCGCGGCTCGCCCACCACGCAAATGCGAGTGGTATCGCGCATCGGGTCCTGGCAGATGGAGCACTCGTCGGCCGTGGCGTAGTTAAAGCAACGGCTGCAAAAGTGGACCTCCTGCTTGACCTCCAGGATGGCCTCGGCCAGGCGGCGGGCCTCCTCGGCATCGGCCTCGAGCAGGTAATAGGCGATGCGCTGGGCCGACTTGGGACCAATGCCCGGCAGACGGCCCAGCTCATCGAGCAGTTTTTGCAGACTGTGATTTGCACTCATATATATGCGTGTCTTAGAACGGCATGCCCGGGATGTTGAGGCCGCCGGTGATGGCGCCCATCTGCTTGTTAGCGAGCTCGTTGACGCCGCGGACGGCCTCGTTGACGGCAGCCATGATCATGTCCTGCAGCATATCGACGTCCTCGGGATCGAGGGCATCGGGATCGATGGTGAGGTTGACGAGCTCCATCTCGCCGTTAACGGTCACCTTGACCATGCCGCCGCCGGCAGAGGCGTCGACGGTCTGGGACTTGAGGTTCTCCTGCGCGGCGGCAAGCTGCTCCTGCATCTTGCGAGCCTGCTTCATCATCTGCTGCATGTTCATACCGGCCATGATGGCTCCTTTACGTGCGGCCGCACGCCGAGCTGCAAGGGCAGCCGGAGCGCGGTGGGACTTTCAAACTCAAAAATCGTACCACGGCGCGGGGCAAGCAAGCGGGGCGGACACACTACCTCAGTCGATATACATGTCCTGGAGTGCAAGCCGCACCCAAAGATTATGCGAAGTTGAATAATTCGCATCTGCATAATATTGAAAGCTAAATCTTGTAGAGCCGGAATCCGACATTTTCTGCATCCAGCTAGATAACAAAATGCCGAACCGCTGCTCGAGGCGGCGCTCATGATGGCAAGGTATAATTTGATTGTCACAGACAGCAATTTGGAGGTGCCCCCATGAATGCCCCCGACGCGCTCCAAAACATCCGCTCAAAACACCCCGTTGCATATGTGGTTCTCTATCTCTTTGTCGGCTGGGCATTACTGGTTGTCATCACCCATGCTATAGCCTTTGGAGCAGAACTGCTGATAGCCAGCTCGGACCAGCCCATCGTCAAATGGGAAGCGACCGATGAGTGCACCGACGGAACTCGAACCATTTACTACAACAGCCCGTCCCTCTACCAAGAGTTCAAGGTCAAGATAAAGGACTCCAAGATTGTCGATGCCGAACTAGGCGCTTTCTTGACAATCGGAGCAACCGTCAACGCCGAGCAAGTCGAGCACACGGACAGCCATGCGACGTATCGTATCGACCTCAGCATCCTAGGCCGACCGTCACGTACCTGTCTGCTCGAATGCGAGATACGCGGCACCGCGTTGCACATGTCCGAAATACAGATGCGCCCGGACAAAGAGATCTCTTCTTGAGCAGTATACCCGCCCGCGCAGCTACTCCACCGGTTTGAAGATGGTGGACTGACCGAAGACGCTGCGGATGAGGTCTTTGGCCTCGTCCTCGGTCTGCGGGATGCTCGGGGCTGCACCCTGATGGCCGAAGGGGCTGCCCGCACCGGGGTTGGACTCCCAGGGAGCCGCAGGAGCGTCCTCCTCTTTGGGGGCAGCTACAGCGGACTTGGGCGCGGACGCCGCACCCGGCACGTCGAACGGAGGCAGATCGTCCCCGCTCGCATCGCCAGCGAAGCCGCCGACCATAGCGTCGTCGTAGGGCACCTGCTCGGATTCCCACGGCGCGGACTGCGCGACAGGCTGAGCCTTGGGGGCAGCCGAGCGCTCGGGCGCACGGGGTGCGGGCTCGGTCGGGAGCTTACCCGTGGCAGGAGCACCGGCGGGGTTGTTGGAGCGTAGCCAGGGGACCTTAGCTAGGTCGGATGACTTGGGCGCAGGCGCGGCAGCGGGCTTGGGCGCGGGTGTCGGAGCAGCCGGTTTGGGCGCTGCGGGCTTAGGCGCCGACGGAGTCGATGCCGCTACCGGCGCCGCTTGCTGCTGCGGCGCGCTGGCGCTCGAGGATACAGGGGCCGCCGAGGACACGGGTTGCGGGTCCGCAGATGCCGCAGCCCGTGCAGATGGAGAATGCTCCTCATGTTGAGGAGCCGGCGTGCCACCCCCATCCAGGACATAGTCGACGGTACGACGACCGAAGACCGCGCAGACCGTCGGCAGGACCACCGACTGCGTATCGGCGCGACCGAGCATCTTAATGGCAAAAGTCGAACCCGCGGGGAACGAGACCGTGAGCTTGGAGCCGTCGTCGGCCGTGGCGCGGGCGTTGAGCAAGAGCCCTGCGTAGGAAGCCTGACGCGCCTTGACACGCTCGACAACCTCGGCCCATTTGCGCTGCAGCTCTCCGGCATCCTCGACCGCGGGCGTCTCGGCGGCACCGGCGGCGGCAACCTGGGCGGCGTTGTTGGGCTGGGGCTTAGGTGCCGGAGCGGTGGCAGGCGCGGGGGCCGCAACGGGCTGAGGCGCAGGCGCTGCAGGCTTGGAGGCTGACACGGACGCAGAACGGGGCGCAGGCTGGGCAGCCGGAACAGCAGCGCCGCGGTCCCAAGGCATGCCGCCCTGATGCGCGGACGTAGCAGCGGGGGCGGCGGTCGCCGCAGGAGTAGCAGCACGGGCGCCCGAAATGAGCGTCGGCTGCTGGGCAGCAGCGGGTACGGATGCTGCAGGCGCGGCGGCCTGAGCAGCAGCCACGCTCGCCGGCACGGCGCCGTTGGCAACCATGGCCTCCAGGCGTGCCACGCGCTCGGCCAATGCCTCAATCGTTAAATCGGCCTCGGGACGTGCCAGGCGCGTGCAGGCGATCTCGAGCACCAGGCGCACGTCGCTCGCGCCCCTCATCTCCAGTGCGGCATCGTCGAGCACTGTCAGCACACGGGCCAGGCGGTCGGCAGGATGCTCGCCAAAGGCAGCGGCCTCGGCAGCAAGCGCCTCGGCCTGCTCCGAGCCGCCCTCAAACAGCTCGGCACGGGCACCGGCAACGCAGGCAACATACACGTCACGCACATGCGCCACCAGGTCGCGCGTCAGCTCAAGCAGGTCATTGCCCTCCTCGACCTGCGCACGAATCAGTCCATAGAGCTCGGCAACATCGCGATCGGCAATGGCGCGGGCAAACTCGCCCAGGATCTGGTCCGAAACCTCGCCCAAAAGCGAGCGGGCATCGTCCGCATGCACGGCGCCGTTGCCAAAAACGCTCAGCTGCTCCAGCGTGGACAACGCGTCGCGCATGCCGCCCTTGGCATGGCGCGCCACGATGGCCAGCGCCTCGTCGTCGTAATCGAAGCCCTCCTGCTCGCACACGTAAGACAGGCGATGCTCGATATCCTCGTTGCCGATGCGGTGGAAATCGAAGCGCTGGCAGCGCGAGAGGATGGTCTCCAGAATCTTTTGCGGGTCGGTGGTGCACAGCACAAAGATCACGTGTGCCGGCGGCTCCTCGAGCGTCTTGAGCAGCGCGTTAAACGCCGCCGTTGTGAGCATGTGGACCTCGTCGATGATATAAATCTTGTACTTGCCGCGCACCGGGGCAAAGTTGACGGAGTTGATGATCTCCTCGCGCACGTTGTCCACGCCGGTACGGCTTGCAGCATCGAGCTCGTAGACATCCGGGTGGTTGCCCTCGGCGATGAGCTCGCACTCCTCGCAAGTGCCGTCGGGCATGCAGCCGCTTGCACCCTCGGCGCGCGCCGCCTCGGCATTGCGGCACAGCAGTGCCTTGGCCAGAATGCGCGCCATGGTGGTCTTGCCCGTGCCGCGCGGTCCGCAGAACAGGTAGGCGTGGGACAGGCGCCCCTCGGTGATGGCGTGCTCGAGCGTCGAGACGATATGCTGCTGGCCCACCACAGAGTCGAAGGTGAGCGGGCGATACTTTCGGTACAACGATTCCATGGGTGCTCCCCCGGGTATACTGAGTCTTGTTGCCGCGACGGCCAAGCGGTCGCACGGCATACTGCATTCATAATAACCCGTACGGCGAGCCCGCCGCGATAGGAGTCCAAAGAGCATGGCAGACGCAGAGAGCAACCTCGTTCCCTCCGAAGCAGCCGACCAGGTCGAGGTCGCGCTCGAGAAGCAGGCCGCGGCCGATGACGGCATTCTGTACCTCAACGAGTATCAGTACGAAAACGATCTCGTCACCGACTTTGCGCGCCTGGTCGCCTCGCCCAGGCGCCGTGGCTCGCTGTATGTCGCCGCCGCGATTGCCGCGCTCATCGGCATCGGCATGCTGGTGGCCGGCGGCAACTGGATCAAGTTTGGCGTCGTGCTGATCGTATTCGGCGCTTTTTTGGCCTGGTGGAGCAAAAACCTGCACCACACCCTCGCCCGCGACTTTATCGACGCCGTCGAGGCCGACGAGTCCATGGGTGGCCGCTATCGCCGCGTCGCCGCCAACGAGGACGGCCTGATGGTTTGGGGCAAGAGCGGCAAGTCGCAGTTCTTCCCGTTTGACAAGCTCGACCACGTGCTCGACGGCGAGCGCATCTTTGTGGCCATGTTCGCCGACCAGGGCGTGACGATCCCCAAGGACACCTTCGTCCGTGGCGATGCCGAACAGTTCGGCCCCTTCCTTAAGGCGCGCATCAACAAAAAACTCCGCATCGAGACCAAGAAGAAGAAAATGAAGGCCGAGAAGGCCGCCGCCGAGGCCAAGCAGGGCGACAAGCCCCAGGAGACCAAGGGCAAGCAGCGCAAGCAGAAGAAGAACAAGAAGAAGCGCTAGGCCGGACGCAAGGTCCAGACCCCAGACGGAGCTTAAATTGAATGTCGCCCACCTGCGCGTGCTACACTAGCAGCATCTATGCCACCGCGAACGGCTCGGCTCCGCGCCCGCCGCTCGCAAACGAACTTTAAACGCACGAGGGTTGGCCATGCCGCTTTTCTCGCAACATACCGCCCGGTTCTCGCCGGACGTTCCTTTGGAGGGCACCAGCTCTCGCGAGCTGCTCAAGCGGTACCAGCCGCTCGAGACACTTGCGACCGGCGGTTTTGGCTCCATCGAGATCTGCCGCGACACGCACCTGCGCCGTCGCGTCGCCATTAAGCGCATTCCCCTTATCAACGGTGCCGGCATGCCCGCCAGCGACATCATGGATGTCCTGCGCGAGGCGCACACCGCCGCCATGCTTCAACATCCCAATATCGTGCAGGTCATCGACTTTACGCACGACACAGCCTATGCCTACCTGGTTATGGAATATGTCGATGGCATGTCGCTGGCCGAGTTTTTGCATCGCGTGGACGGCCACTCACTTACCTTTGACGAGGCCGCGGCCATTGCCGATGCCCTGGGCCAGGCGCTCACCTTCGCCCATAGTAATGGCGTACTCCACCTGGACATTAAGCCCGCCAACGTGCTCATCGACCACTCGGGCAATGTAAAGCTCACCGACTTTGGCATGGCGCGACTGTCGTCCGCCGGTGGCTTTGGCGGCTCGCGCGGCGGCACCATCGGCTACATGCCGCCCGAGCAGCTCGATATCGAGACCGGCACGGTCGATGAGCGCGCCGATGTCTTTGCCCTCGCCTGTGTGATCTACGAGGGCCTGTGTGGCAGCGCTCCCTTTATGGCGGCCACGCCCGCCGACTCGCTCGACCGCATCATCGGCGGCGCCACCTATCCCAGCGAGCTGATACCACACTTCCCCCCGGGAGCCGAGGCCGCGCTCATGAGCGCGCTCTCTCCCATGCCGCAGGACCGCCCCAACAGCATCGAGTCATTTTGCGACCAGCTCCTTGCCGGTCTGGGCAGCGTGCGCGAGGGCCGTCGCAGCCTGGAGCAAATGGTTGGCGAGCTTTCGGATGACGAGCAGGAGCTCGACGGTATCGAGCCGTCGCGCTACGAGGACGACGCCATCGAGGTCGACCCCGCACTCGGCTGGGCGGGCACGCGCTGGAGCCATGCGCGCGACTACACCATGCGCATTATCTCGGCGCTAACGTGCGGCACCTTTAGCTTTTTGCTGATGCAAACGGCCGGGGTCGCGGCGCTTCCCGGCCTGGTCATTGCGGCTATCGCAATCGGAGCGGCGGCTGGCCTGGCCCCCCAGATTGGCTCGGCCATCTCGGCTGTGGGCTTTTTGGTGCTCATGGCCAACGCCACCATGCAGGCGCAGGGCATCCTGTCGATGTTGCCCGTCGCGGTGATCTTTGCCGCTGCCATGTCCGGTTGGTGGATCGCCTGGGGTCGCACCGAGGCTGCCGCGAGCGCCGCACTCACCTGTGCACTCGCGCTTGGCTGTCTGACCGGCAATACCTTCCTGGCAGCTGGGGTCGCCGCCGGCGTCGCGTCATTTTGGCTCGGCCCGGCAAGCGCCGCCGCGGCAACGGGCATGGGCGCGCTTTTTGCCCGCCTGGCGACAGTCGCGCTTTCAGCCGGAGGCGTGCTGGGGCTCGGTAACGTTGCCGCAGCGCTGGGAGACCCGCTCCTTTGGGCTGCCTTTGGGCTGGCCGCGGCAACTGCCGCAGCGTCATCCGCGCTGCTCAATGCCCATGCCAAGCGTGCCAATCAGGGCTCAAACCTTGCCGCAATCGCCGCCATCGCTGTCACCGGCATCGGCTGCGCAGCGGCGTCCTGTCTTGCACACCATATGGAAATTGCCAGCCTTGCAGCCGCGGTCATCGCCAAGGCGGCGGTTGCGGGAATCCTATCCTCTATAATCGTTGGGATATGCCTATATTTGCTCGGATACCAAAGAACCTATACGGAGAGTGATCTTTCGTGAACTTCCTGAACATCTTCGAGGACCACGTGGCCGGCATCTTCGGTGCCACCCGTGCCCCGTTCTCCTTTAAGAAGCTTGCCAAGCAGGCCGCTCGCGACATGGAGGATCAGACTCTGGTGATCAACGGCGTCAACACGGCGCCGGCACTCTATACCATCCTGATCGCCGCCGACGACGATCCCATGCTCGCCCCGTTCTACCCCGAGCTTTCGCGCGAGGTCCGCGAGTTCGTGAAGGCGCAGGCCGAAAAGCGCCGCTATGTCTTTGTCGGCGAGCCCCTCGTGCGCTTTATGATCGATCCGCAGCTGCGCGCCGGCAAGTTCTCGGTCTTTGCCGAGAACGTCGATGCCCCCACGCTCGGCCGCCTGTACGAAGAAGAGCGCGCCTATCAAAACGGCCTGGGCCAGAACAACTCCG
>CABRDE010000043.1:0-40341 GCA_902469665.1 uncultured Collinsella sp.
CAAAGACGAGCGTCGGTAAGACACGCCGAGGTCGCCGCGGACGGGCTGATATAGGGAGAGGGCCTGACCCCATATCGTTGGGGCCAGGCCCGATTTTGCCTCTTGACAATGTCCTGCTCATATTAAAAGGAACGTCCCTAACTGCCGGTTGTGGGACAATACCGAGCGAACGAGATTGGACGTCTGGGAAAAGGGGTCGCGATGAACAAGTTGAGGACGCTTGCCGATGTGTTGCGACAGGCTGGCTTTGCGCGCATCACGGGCCTGTTTCTTATCTTCTATCTGCTGTGCTCGACTGCCGTCTGGCTGTCCGAGCCCACGACCCTCACGTTTGGCGATGGCCTGTGGTTTAGCTTTGAGACGGTCTCGACGATCGGCTTTGGCGACATTCCGGCCGAGACACCGGTTGCCCGCGCCATTACCGTCATTCTGAGCGTCATCAGCATCTTCTACATCGCCATGCTCACGGGCGTGGCGGTGAACTACTGCAATACGCTTATCAAGATGCGTCAAAAGGACACCATGGCGCGCTTTATGGATGATCTGGAGCATTTGGAAGAGCTCGATTGCGACGAACTTGCCGACCTTTCGCGTCGCGTGCGCGAGTATCGTCGACGCCAGCGCTAGAGCGGGCGCCGCGCGTCACGATGAGGGGGGCTGAATATGAATATCACCGTGTACTTGGGTGCCAACACTGGCAATGACCCGGCATTTCTGCCCGCGGTGCAGGAGCTGGGCAACTGGATTGGCGCCAATGGACACGCGCTGGTATACGGCGGGTCCAAATCGGGGCTGATGGGTGCGCTCGCCGATAGCGTACTCGAGGCGGGTGGACACGTGACGGGTGTTGAGCCGAGCTTTTTTATCGAGGCCGAGTTTCAACATGACGGTATCAACGACCTTATCGTGACGAGCGATATGGCGGAGCGCAAGGCCAAGATGATTGAGCTCGGCGATGCGTTCATCGCATTTCCGGGCGGCACGGGCACGCTCGAGGAGATTGCCGAGGTCATGTCCGCGGTATCGTTGGGGCACCTGAGTGCTCCGTGCATTCTGTATAACCTGGACGGTTACTACAACGACCTCAAGGCGCTGCTCGGGCACATGATTGATAAAGGGCTTTCGAGCCCAAGGCGCCAGCACGGCATCTACTTTGCCGACGATTTGCCCGAGATTGCCTCGATTATCAACGGATAAGTCTTGAGCCTGCCCCACTATGGCTCCCAATGGTGCCGTTTGCAGCGCGGATGGTTGCCTCGTTCGGGCAACGCTCGCTCTACAATAAAACGTATCTATGTCGACTTTGACCGCGGGAGGACCCGATGGATAACCTTGCCAAACCCACGAACCGAGCGCTGTTTTTGGTCAGCGTTGCCGTGACCGGTGCACTCGCGGGTGCTGCAGTCTGGCTGTTCTTTTTTGCGATGGAGCACGGTATCGACTATCTGTGGACCGAGATTCCGCACGCGCTGGGCGTCTCTTCGCCCGAGCTTGCCAGCGGCCCGTTTGGCTTTTTGCCGTACCCGTTTTTTGTCTGCCTGCTGGGCGGCCTGTTAATCGGTCTGTACGAAAAGATGACAGGCACCAAGACCGATGACCTCAACCAGGTGATGGCTAAGGTTAAGCAAGACGGGCGCTACCCGTACGACAACCTGGGCAAGCTTTCGCTCGCGGCATTGCTGCCGCTGCTGTTTGGCGGAAGCATTGGACCGGAGGCCGGCCTGACCGGCGTTATCGCTGGTCTGTGCAGCTGGGTCGGCGACCGCATGCGTCGCTTTGGCGCCGAGTTTAGGGAGCTTACGCTGTTGGGCACTCAGGCCGCGCTGACGGCGCTCTTTACCGCGCCCGTCTTTGGCTTTGTGGCGCCGCTTGCCGGTAGCGCCGACGGCCAGGGCGAAGACGCCGACGATGAGTCCACGTCCGGCGAGATCACCATCAAGCTGCCCAAGGCGCAAAAGACGGTGGTCTACGGCATTGCGATTGCCGGCGGCCTGGGCACCTATCTGCTGCTCGGCCAGCTCATGGGCGGCGGCATGGGCATGCCCAGGTTCGAGTCCGCCGAGGTGGGCAACCTGGAACTTACCTGGCTCATTCCGCTGGCGTTGGTTGGCACCGCTTGCGGCTGGCTGTACTTTGTCTCTGAGCACGCGAGCGAAGCGCTTGCCCATGCAATAGGGGAGCGTCCTGTCGTCAAGGCCATGCTAGCCGGTCTGGTACTTGCCGCCTGCGGAACGGTTCTGCCCTACACCATGTTTGCCGGCGAGACCCAGGCCGACGTGCTCATGGAAACCTATCTGGCCATTCCCGCCGGCGTGCTTATCGCGACCGGTCTTGTCAAGGCCATGCTGACGCCCGCCCTCATCAACCTTGGTTGGCGCGGCGGCCACTTCTTCCCGGTTATCTTCTCGGGCGTAAGCCTGGGCTACGGCCTGGCCATCCTCACCGGCGCCGATCCGGTCTTTTGCGTCGCTGTCTGCACGGCATCGACGATGGGCGCCGTCATGCGCCAGCCCATCATGGTCGTGGGCCTGCTGCTCATGTGCTTCCCGCTCAAGGGTATCGTCTGCATGATCATCGCGGCCGTCATCGCCGCCGGTATCCCACTGCCCAAGCCGCTGCGCAAGTAGCACGGTGGCGCACGCCGGGGACATGCCGTTTGCCATGGATTTGCGGGGGGGCGATCGCGTCCTTCGTGGATTGAGACTCGCGTGGCTACAGATCGCGTACTCGATAAACCTTGGTGCTGACGGTGCAGCTGATTGCGCATAGTGCGAGCGCCAGTACGGCAATTCCTGCACACAGACAGCCAAGGACGGCAGGATCGGGATTCGCCCCGGCAATCGACATAAGCCAGTTGCTGATGGGGTTGGAGGAGCTCAGCGCTGCCATGGTAAGGCATCCGAGTAGGGCAAACAGGCCAACGGATAGGCGCAGTGCCTCCATGTGTCCAAATCGGAAGAACAGCGGCTGTGCCAAGAACACCATCATGAGGGAGATGAGCATCGATGCTGCCGAGGCGGTTGCGATTTCAAAGATCGTCTGGCATGTCGAAGGGATGCCCATGGGATCGAAGAGCGGAAGGGCGAGGATGTTCAGAAGCGTAGCCGCGCATGCCATGACGACCGAGAAGACAACGATGCACAGGTAGCGTGCGCAAATAATGTCTTTGCGCGAGAAGGGCAACGTTGCTCGATAACGCTCCCAGCCGTTTTGGTTATCGTAGCCAGCTAGCGAGTTCATGATTATGATGGGCGACATTGCGCTGACCGCACAGGCGCCGGCGCTCATGCCGGAATCGCCGTCTGTCGCGTTGGCAAGGGTCAATACGACGAATATGAACAGGCCGACGCCCGCGATGCTCGGGAGAAACGAGCGCATGATGGCGGTCTCGGACATAAAGGCGCGTTTCATTTCGAAGCCCCTTTCAGTGTGAGGCGTAGATAGTCGTCAATGGTTGCCCGATCGCAGGGAATCTCGGGGAAGGCCTCGAGCGTTTCGCGACGGTTGGGCACGAGCACGTCCACGCTATAGGCGTGGTGGACGGCATGGGCGCCTTCGACGCAAGCCATAAGCTCGGCGGCCTGTGCTTGGGTACAGTGGGCGATGCCAGCGCGGTCGGTAATATCCTCACGCGGCAGGTCAAAAATAATCGAGCCATTATCGATGCAGATGACACGATCAGCGGTGCGATCGAGGTCGGACGTAATGTGGCTCGAGAGCAGCACGCTGTGCTGGCCGTCGGCGACAAAGGCAAGCAGCTCATCAAGCAGTTCCTCGCGTGCCATGGGATCGAGGCCCGCGGTGGCTTCGTCCAAAACGAGCAGCTTGGCATTGTGGCTGAGTGCACAGGCAAGCTGCAGTTTCATGCCCATGCCGCGGGAGAGATCCTTGACCTTTGCCTTGGGATTCAAGCCAAACCGGTCGATGAGGCTAGCGAAGGTGTCGTGGCTCCAGGTGGGGTATGCCGGGCTTACGAGTGCCTCAACTTCGGTCACCTTGAGCGTGGAAGGGAAAGGACACGTGTCCAGCACGAGGCCGACACGGGTGCGCAAGCAGCGCTGCGCTTCATCGGGTGCGTCGGCGCCACAGCGCTGCCCAAACAGGTGCACCTCGCCGGCATCGAGTTTGATAAGCCCGAGCGCGGCTCGAATGGTCGTCGTTTTGCCGGCGCCATTTGCGCCCACAAAGCCAACGATCTGGCCGGGCTCCACAGCGAGCGTGATATCACGCAGCGAAAAGCGGTCGCTTACGGTGCGTGAGATGCCTTTGAGTTCAAGCAAGTTTTGCATGGTATAGCCTTTCTTGCAGATGGCTACTGCATGGTTGCGGGGGCTACCAGGTCGAGCATCTCGTGCAGTTTGTCGCGCGTGACGCCCAAGGCTTCGGCTTGGCTTGCCGCTTTCGCAAGCAGCTCTTCGATATGGCAGAGCTGGTTTTCGCGCAAAAGCTCCTGGTTGCCCTCGGCGACAAAACAGCCCTTGCCCTGCACGGTGCAGATAAACCCGAGCTGCTCCAGGTCGGCGTAGGCGCGCTTGGTGGTGATGACGCTCACGCCAAGATCGCTCGCGAGTGCACGGATGCTGGGGAGTTTGGCTCCCGCAGCGAGCGTACCCGAAAGGATCTGGGCTTTGACCTGCGAGGTTATCTGCTCGTAGATGGGCTTGTCGCTCGAATTGGATAGGATGATGTCCACAGCGGCTCCTTAGCTGTTGGGCTACACGTGTATATAACCGGTAAGCACAGTATATATACACTATATACAGTTATGCAAGAGGCAAATACTGATTGGGCCGGCTACCCTGGCCCCAACTGATGAATTTGTCCTGATAGACGCCCTAGAGCGGGATTTCGCGGCTACAATAGTACGGTTACAACGACGTAATGCACTCAATGCAAGAAAGGATCCGCATGGCAAGCCTGTCGGATGAAATCTCGTCGCGCCGCACATTCGCGATCATCAGCCACCCGGACGCCGGCAAGACCACACTGACTGAGAAGCTGCTGCTCTATACCGGCAGCATTCAGACCGCCGGCTCGGTCAAGGGCAAGAGCTCGGCCAAACATGCCGTCTCGGACTGGATGGACATCGAGAAGGAGCGCGGTATTTCCGTTACCTCCTCGGTGTTGCAGTTCACCTATAACGGCGCCTGCGTCAACATCCTCGATACCCCCGGTCACCAGGACTTCTCGGAGGATACCTACCGTACCCTTATGGCCGCCGACGCCGCTGTCATGGTCATCGACGGTGCCAAGGGCGTCGAGGCCCAGACCAAAAAGCTCTTTAAGGTCTGTACGCTGCGCCATATTCCCATCTTCACCTTTGTGAACAAGCTCGACCACGAGGCTCGCGATCCGTTTGAGCTCATGGAAGAGATCGAGAACGTCCTGGGCATCAATACGTATCCTATGAACTGGCCGATCGGCAGCGGCCGCAACTTCCGTGGCGTGTTCGATCGTCAGACTCGTCGCGTCATTGCCTTTGAGGGCGACGGCCACGCCAACGCCACCAAGAAGGTCGCCGAGGTCGAGGCCGAGCTGGGCGATCCTTCCATGGATGAGCTCATTGGCGAGGAAAACCATAAGAACCTGATGGACGATATCGAGCTGCTCGATGGCGCCGGCGACGAGCTCGACTTGGATGCCGTGGCCTGCGGCAAGCTGAGCCCGGCGTTCTTTGGCTCGGCGCTCACCAACTTTGGCGTGGAGCCCTTCCTCAAGGAGTTTCTGCGTCTGGCCCCGACGCCGCGCGCCTATACCGATACGCTCACCAGTGAGCCTGTCGATCCCTGCCGCGACGACTTTAGCGGCTTTGTGTTTAAGATCCAGGCCAACATGGACAAGAACCATCGCGACCGCATCGCCTTTGTGCGCATTTGCTCGGGCAAGTTCGAGCGCGGCATGGACGCCTTCCACGTGCAGGGCAACCGCAAGCTCAAGCTTGCCACGGGCACGTCGATGATGGCCGATGACCGCGCCATCGTGGACGAGGCGTACGCGGGCGATATCGTGGGCCTGTTCGATCCGGGTATCTTTAACATCGGCGACACTGTGTGCTCCGGCAAGCGCCACGTGCAGTATCCGCAGATCCCGACGTTTGCCCCCGAGATGTTCGCTCGCATTACGCAGGTCGATACGCTCAAGCGCAAGCAGTTCGTCAAGGGTATGGAGGAGCTTGCCCAGGAGGGCGCCATCCAGATCTTCCGCGAGCTGGGCGCCGGCATGGAGAGTGTCATCGTGGGCGTGGTCGGCGTGCTGCAGTTTGAGGTGCTCGAGCGCCGCCTCAAGGCTGAGTACCGTGTTGAGGTTCGTCGCCAGCCGCTGCCCTATACGGACATCCGCTGGATTCAGAACGACCCCGACACTATTGATATCCCGGGCCTTTCGCTCACGCGCGACACGCTGCGCGTCGAGGACATGCGCGGCGGCAAGCTGCTGTTGTTCACGAGCCCGTGGAACGTGGATTGGGCAACCGACCACAACCCCGACCTTATCCTGTCGGAGTTTGGCAACGTAGCGTTTTAACGCATCGGCGCGGTGGCCCTGCGGGGCTGCCGCGCCGTTTGCTTGCCTGATGCCGTGTGAGCGGCTATCATACCCACCGTCGTCTTAAGACCGAGACGTCCGAGCAGTTCGGGTCCGATATCCTGCTCGTTAAACCTAAAACCAAAGGAGTACATAATGATCAAGAAGGTCATGGAGGACTACAAGGTCCTGTTGCGGAGCATTCCCGCGGCAACGGTTTCGCTGTTTTTCGTGAGCGTCATCATGATGAACCTGCTGGCCAACAAAGAGCTCATCAGCCTGCCGTATCTGGCACTCGACTGCGGCTTTGTGGTGAGCTGGGTTTCGTTTTTGTGCCAGGACATGATCTGCAAGCGCTTTGGCGCCAAGGCATCCATCAAAATCTCTATCCTCGCGCTGCTGGTCAACCTGGCCGTGAGCCTGTGCTTTTGGGCATGCTCGCTCACGCCCGGCATGTGGGGCGCCTACTACGACACGGGCATGATCGAGGTCAACACTGCCCTTAACGCCACTATCGGCGGCACCTGGTACGTGGTGCTTGGCTCTTCGCTGGCAATGCTCGTTTCTGCCGTGGTTAACTCCACGCTCAACCAGTCGCTCGGCCGTATGCTCAAAAAGAATAACTTTGCGAGCTTTGCCTTCCGCTCCTATGTGTCCACGGGTGTTGGCCAGTTTATCGACAATCTGGTCTTTGCCATTGTGGTGAGCCACACGTTCTTCGGCTGGACCTGGGTGCAAGTCCTCATGTGCTCGCTGACGGGCGCTGTTGCCGAGCTGCTGTGCGAGGTCTTCCTGAGTCCCGTGGGCTACAAGGTCGTGCGCGGCTGGGAGCGCGAGAACGTGGGCTCCGAGTACCTCGAGCGCCACGCAACCGCCTAAGGAGCAAGCATGCGGGTTTTGATCACGGGTGCTTCGGGCGGTATCGGAGCCGCGTGCGTGCAGCGCTTTTTGGACGAGGGCCACGAGGTCGTGGGTTTCGATCTGCTGCCGGCGACGGTCGAGCACGAGCGCTACCGCCATCTGATCGTTGATGTTCGCGAGCCGGGCTCGTTTCCAGGCGACCTTGAACCCCAGGTAATCGTGAATGTTGCCGGTACGCAGGATTCGGCGGACGACATCGCCTCCAACCTGCGTGGCACCATCAACGTGACCGAGCGCTACGCCTTTGTAGGGGAGGGGCTTGCCGCCAAGCCGGCGCCTGCTATCCAATCCGTGGTCAATGTGGGGTCGGCGAGCGGACATACGGGATCGGAGTTTCCCGCCTATGCCGCCAGCAAGGGCGGCGTTATCGCCTACACCAAGAACCTTGCAAACCGCCTGGCACCGCAGGCCATCGCCAACAGTGTGGACCCGGGCGGCGTTATCACGCCGCTCAACCGTTGCGTGATGGAAGACGAGCACCTGTGGAATCAGATTATGGAGCTCACGCCGCTTAAACGTTGGGCCACCGCCCAAGAGATCGCCGAGTGGATCTACTTTGTGGGCGTGACCAACCGGTTTATGACCGGACAGAGCCTGCTCATTGACGGTGGCGAGGCCGGCCGCACCCAGTTTATCTGGCCCGAGTAGAAAACGCGCCCGATGGCAAGATTGCCGTCGGGCGCGTTTTTGATGTATCGGTTTTAGCCGAGGCAAGTCCAGTTGACGGGGGTCGAGCCGTGCTGTTCGAGTAGCCGATTGGCCGCCGAGAAGGGACGCGACCCCATAAAGGCGGGGAGTTCTGCCGTGGCACGGTTGGCCGAAAGCGGCGAGGGGTGCGTGGAGGCCAGGCAGAACTTGTCGGTTGCCTTGCCCGCACCGGTTGCGACGAGCTTACCTTCGACCATCTGCTGGGCAAAGCGACCCCATGCCAAAAAGACTACCGGTTGGGGCAGCTGACAGCAGCGCTCGATAACGTAGTCGGTGAGCGTGCTCCAGCCCAGCTTAGCGTGAGAGTTCGCGGCATGTTCGCGCACGGTGAGCGTAGTGTTGAGGAGCAGGACGCCCTGTTGTGCCCATGGGGTTAGGTCTCCCGTGGCGGGAATGGGACAACCTAGATTGGCTTTGAGTTCCTTGTAAATGTTGCGCAGGCTCGGCGGCAACTTGGTTTGCGTCGCGGGGACCGAGAACGACAGTCCCATTGCCTGGTTGGGTCCGTGATAGGGGTCTTGACCCAAGATGACAACCTTGACCTGGTCGGCCGGCGTGTAGGCGAGGGCATTGAGGATGTCGTCTTGTGCCGGGTAGATGGTTTGCTCGGTACGCAAAAGGGCGATGCGCTCGAGCAGCTGGTTCGTAGTGTCACGTACCGGCTGCGGCGCATCGCCTAACCAAGTCGCTATGTTGCGGTCGCGGGTCGCGGTGTCCATGGGGCTCCTTTATGTCAGATGCTCTGTTGACATCTATTGTAAAGGCGCACCGGTTGCCTTTATGCCGCGGCTGTATGAAGAGTGGGGTCTACGAGACGTGCTCGGGCGCTCCTGCCATGCGAGCCTGTCCATGTGCGCGGAGGCGCGGAAGCTCGACGGTTGCCGCCATGACGCCGGTGAGGATGAGAGCTGCACCCAGGAAGGCGATGGGGCTCAGGACCTCACCGACTAGGAAGAACGAAAAGACGGCGGAGCAGACCGGCTCGAGCGAGAAGGCAAAGCCGGTGGTCTCGGCAGGCACGTGGGGCTGCACGAGCGTCTGGGTGATAAAGCCGTAGGCAGAGCAGATGAGTGCGAGCGCGACGACGACTACGACCTCGCCCGGCGTGCCGGGAAGCGTGAAGCCGCCAAAGGTGAATGCGGCGATGCCCGAGAACAAGCCGCCAAAGCCCAGCTGCCAAACGCCCAGAGCCAGCGGGTCGACATCTTCGACAAAGCGCTTCGCCACAATGATGTGTCCGGCGTAGACAAAGGCGGAGAGCAGCATGATGATCGCGCCCGGGTTCAGGCTGGTAAAGTCGGCGCCCGAGAGCAGCAGCATGCCGCAGGTGACGATGGCGGTGCCGACGAGCACTTTGCGCTCGGGGGCGCGATGCAGCAGGGCGGCGTTGGCAAACGGTACGATCACGACCGTCAGGCTCTGCAAAAAGCCGGCAGTGGAGGCAGAGGTGAGGCTGGAGCCCAGGCACATGCAGGTGAGCTCGGTTGCCATAATGGCGCCGATGATGGCGGCACGGACCATAAGGTCGCGGTTGATGCGGAAAGCGCGCTTGTGGAAGAGCAGCAGGCAGACCACAAAGGCGATGATGCAACGTAGCGCGACGATGCTCGTGGCGTTCATGCTGTCCATGCCGATCTTCATGAGGGGATACGAAAAGCCCCATGCGACGGGAACGGAAAATGAGAGCGCGATTGCTTTTTTGCGATCCATGGGACTCCTTTTGTTACAGAACGGTTTCGCAAAAAGGATTCTGCTCCCAGATGTGGATGTAGTAAAGCGAATGTATCTTCAGTATGATTAAGAAATACTAATGTAGGCAGAAAAAGCCCCGGCAAAACGTTTTACGGCTGCATTGATGTGGAGGCACGATGGCATCGCGGTATCAGATTGTTTGTATGGTGGTCGATTGCGGCAGCCTGAAACGTGCGGCCGACGAGCTGGGCTATACGCAAAGCGCGGTGAGCCAGGCCGTCAAGGCGCTCGAGCGCGAGCTGGGCACCACGCTTATCGAGCGTGGTAAGCAGGGCGTTTCGCTTACGCGCGACGGTAAACAATATCTGCCGTACCTGCGCCAGATTGTGACCGCCGAGGTCGAGCTCGAGGGCAAGCGCCAAGAGCTGCTGGGGCTTTCGTCGACCGATATTCGCATCGCGACGTTTACTAACGTGAGTCGTACCGTGCTGCCGCGTGTGATCCGCGACTTTGGTGCGCTGCACCCGGGCGTACGCTTCACCCTCAAACAGGGCGATTACACGCGCAACGCTCAATGGGTGCACGATGGCGTGGTTGATTTTTGCTTTACGGCGCGCGGATTTACCGCTGGGCTCGAGAAGCGCGTGGTCTATCACGACGAGTTGGTGGCATTGTTGCCGGCCGCGCATCCGCTGGCGGCAAAGGAAAAGGTGACGCTCGCCGACCTGGCGTCCGAGCCGTTTGTACTGTTGGATGAGGGCGAACAGAGTCTGGTGCTCGATGCATTCGCGGCGCATGGGCTGTCGCCGCACGTGACGAGCGAGGTGACCGACGACTACACCATCATGGCGATGGTGGAGGAGGGCCTGGGCGTGAGCATGCTCTACCGTCGTACTGTGGAGGGCATGCGGGCCGATATTCGCGTGCGGCCCATCGTGCATGTCCCTTCGCGCGACGTGGTGGCCGCCTGGCGCAGTTGGGACACCATGCCTATCGCCACGAGGCGCTTTATCGACTACATGAGCTCACATATTGTCAATTAATGACTGGCGTGGCGTTGAGTGCGGTGTTTAGCGGGCTGTCGCTTTGGCTTGGGTGGCGCGATAGGTGCGTGCCGGGTGGCAGAGCAATACCGCTACGACCATAAAGAACGCCGTGGTGCCCAGGCTGATGGGGTAGACCATCATGATGTTCGCAAAGGTGCGGAAGTGCGGGAACACGCAGAACACCCAGTAGAAGCGGATGCCGCAGACGCAGATCATGGTGATGAGGGCGGGCGTGAGCGAGATACCAAAGCCGCGCAGGTAGCCCGACATGTTTTCGTAGAACATGCTAAAGGCGTACGCCGGGAAGATCGAACATACGCGGATATAGCCGATCGAGACGATGTTGGGATCGCTGTTAAAGAGCGACAAGATCTCGCGCCCCAGGCCGACAATAACGATAATTGTGGTGAGCGCAACGATACCGCCTTCGACTAGGCAGACCTTGAGCGTCTTGGTGCAACGGTCGATCTGGCGGGCACCGTGGTTTTGTCCCACAAAGGTGGTGCAAGCCTGACTAAAGCTGTTGAGCAGGTTGTAGCACACGTACTCCAGGCTCATGGCGGCGCTCGATGCCGCCATGACCTCGGTGCCCAGGCTGTTGATGGCGGACTGGATGATGATGTTGGCGACGGCAAAGACAGCGCTTTGGATGCCGGCGGGCAGGCCGATCTTAACGATGCG
This sequence comes from uncultured Collinsella sp., assembly GCA_902469665.1. Lineage (GTDB taxonomy): Bacteria > Actinomycetota > Coriobacteriia > Coriobacteriales > Coriobacteriaceae > Collinsella. Next base: position 11,571 of record CABRDE010000043.1, read on the forward strand.
CTTGAGGGCGACGGGGTCGATAGCCAGGTCGCGCGGGGTGACGCGGACGACGGAGTCGGTCTTGAGCAGGCGAATAAAGAGCGTAGCGGCGCTGACGGTGTAGGCGATGGCGGTGGCGATGGCGACGCCCGCGACGCCCCAGTGGAGTACGGGGACAAAGATGAGGTCCAGGCCAATGTTGAGGACGGTGGACACGGCAAGCGCCTGCAGCGGCATGCGGGTGATGCCGACGGAGCGGAAAATCGCGGCCTCAAAGTTGTAGAGCAAAATCGAGGGCATGCTCAGCAAAAAGACGCGTAGATAGAGTGAAGCGAGCGGCATGGTCTCGGCGGGAACGTTGAGCGCGGCGAGCATGGGCTCGGCAAAGACCTCGCCCAGGGCGATGACGACAAAGCCCACGAGCGCCATTAAAATCGAGGTATGGACGGCGCGTTTGACCATGTTCTGATCGTTGCGGCCGATGGCGTTGGCGATGACCACGTTGGAGCCAAGCGACATGCCAATAAACAGGTTGAGCATAAGACTGGTAAGCGGGACATTGGAGCCGACCGCTGCCATGGCGAGGGTTCCCTGGTCGCCCGAGAAGTTACCGATGATGACCGTGGCGATGAGGTTCGACAGCTGCTCCAAGATGCTCGTGGCGGCCACGGGGAAGGCGAACAGGGGGATATTGCGCCACAGCGAGCCGGTGGTCATGTCAATGTGCTTAGATACGGTGTCAGCCATATGCTCTCAATCTCTAATATGCTCTTTCGTGCTTATTTGCGCAGATGATGATACTCCTAATGCAACCAGTCGGCACGTAGGGACGTTCCTTTTCTGTCGGCAGCTGGGGACACTCCTTATCTCTTCTAACTAGTCATTCAAGAACGTCCCCAATGACTAGGCGGGGAAGGCGTGCGACAATGGTGGGCATTGTGTTGTTCGCGCTAAGGAGTTGCCATGTTGTTGTGTCCCGTTTGCCATGAGCCACTGGTGGATGACGAACGCGGTGCTGCATGCGCGGGCGGACACCGGTTTGACCGTGCGCGCGAGGGCTATCTGTATCTACTACGTTCGTCCAAGAGCGGCGACTCCATGGGCGATCCCAAGTCGCAGGCACGCAGCCGTCGTGACTTTCTGAACCGTGGATACTATGCGCCGTTGCGCGATGCGATGGTTGAGCTGGTGCGCAAGCAGGTGTCTGGGCGCGCCGCGTCTACGAACGGCCCCATGACGTTGCTCGATATTTGCTGTGGCGAGGGCTACTACACCAGCGCCATGGGCGCGGTGCCGGGCGTGGATGCTTACGGTTTCGACCTGGGCAAAGAGATGGTGCGCCTGGCCGCCAAGCGCGGCGATGCGACCTATTTCGTGGCCAATATGAAGGACATTCCCGTGGCCGATGGCGCCTTCGATATGGTGACTGAGCTCTTTGCTCCCTTTAACGAGCGCGAGTTTGCCCGCGTGCTGGCGCCCGAGGGCTCGCTCTACACCGTGGTGCCAGGTGCCCGCCATCTCTTTGGGCTTAAGGAGGTGCTCTACGACACGCCGTACCTTAACGACGAGAAGCTGCCGCAGGCCGCCGAGCTCGAGTTGGTCGGAACGCAGCGGGTGTCTGCGAATATTACGCTTCAGACCCAGGCCGACATCGAGGCGGTGTTCCAGATGACGCCGTACTACTACCGCACGCGCCCTGCCGACAAAGAGCGCCTGGCAAACCTGGACACGCTCCAGACCGATATCGACTTCATCATCGCCGAGTACCGCCACAGCTAACAACCCGCCAAAAAGGGACAGGTTTATTTTGGTAGGTTTTATCTGGGAAAACGCAAAGGGCCGACCGCGTTGCTACGCGATCGGCCCTTTTTATTGGCGTATATACCAGAGTCGCTGAGCGATTGACACGGATGCGGTTTAGCTCAAACGGTCCATGCCCTCTTTCTTGACGCGGTTGGCGAGTACAAAGTAGATAATGCTGACGATCAGGCCGGTAAAATCGGGGATGCTTGAGCCGGTCCCACCCAAGAGGGGCAGGGAGAGAAGCAGACTGATGACCGAACATGCTAGGCAGACGATGGACCAAATCCAGACAACGCCAGCCTTGGCGGGATTATTTGCCGCGCGGATGCCAAAGACGGCGGTCACAATTTCGACGACACCCAATACGATGACGACGATGCAAGAAACGATCATGGCACCCGTGATATCGCCTGCCGCGCTGCCCGCAAAGAGCGCTGTAGCGCCCATGCCTGCGCTTAGAATGCCGACGACAAAGAAGAAGAACGATAGGATTTTGAGTAATTTGCAGGCGTTGCTCATGGCTGGTCCTTTCGATACGAGTACGCCAACCTGGCGCACCCCATGTGCTGCACATATGGTGAAGCACATTGTAGTTCAACGCGGCGATGCATGTGCCTGAAAGCGCTTTGAGCCCGCGCAGCCCAACCCCAACCTTTCAAAAAGGAAAGCTGGACGTAAGCCAAATCGATGGCAGCTCATGTGCGGCGCTGCGATGATGAGGCCGTAACAAGGGGCTGGACTCAAGGAGGAGCCATGATGTACGGAGCAAGGCAAGTGCGTGAGCCGCGGTCGTTGGGAAGGCGCATGGGTGATTCCGTGATCGCTGCCGTGTGCACGGGATTGATGGCGGTGCTTTGCATTGGGATGCTGTGGGCCATGTCGCATGTGGGACAATAGCGGACGGTGGGGTGCCGACACAAACGGCTCTCACGTATTCGTTTTGCTTGCTAAGGAGTACCCATGGGCGTAGTCGATCCCTTTTCTGTTGCTCGGGCCGCGGGGCTTGAGCTGGCCGGGAAGTCCGAGGGACTCACGCTCACCGACGGCACGATGGAGCTGCGCGCCGATTTCACCCGCATGCATCCGCGGCTCAAGCAGGGCCGTTTGCAGCAAGAGCTGCTGGTAAAGGCTGCGCGCGCAAAAGGCGTCGAGTGCCCATGGGCGATTGATGCCACGGCAGGCTTTGGCGAGGATTCGCTGCTGTTGGCGGCCGCGGGCTTTACCGTCGATCTGTATGAGCAGGATTGCGTGATTGCGGCACTCCTCAAGGATGCTTTGGATCGCGCGGCAGATGATCCGGCGCTTGCGACAGCCGTGGCGCGCATGCGCTTACATGCGGGCGAGGACAGTATTACCGGCCTTCGCCATACGGCTGAGCTGATCGGGCGGGGCGAGCTTGCCGCCCCCGACGTGGTGTATCTGGACCCCATGTTTCCCGAGCGCACCAAGAGCGCGGCGGTGAAAAAGAAGTTCCAACTTTTGCATCATCTGGAACAGCCGTGTGCCGATGAGGAGACGCTGGTCGAAGCTGCGCTTGCGGCGCACCCGCGCAAGGTCGTTATCAAGCGACCGGTGAAGGGGCCACTGCTTGCCGGCGTTAAGCCGAGCTATCAGCTTGCGGGCAAGGCCGTTCGCTACGATGTGTTAGTGCCGCCGCGCCCGTAACTTGCGTGCGATTACCGGCGCTTCGCTAGCGCCGTGCCGATGCGGCGTCTATTTCCATGGGTGCGACGTCAGGTGCCATCCACCGCAGTATTCGCATTTGTAGCAGGCCAAACCACGCCGCCCGCGGTTTTCGCAGTCGGCCATAACTGCCTCGGCCTCGGCGCGCGTGTCGTAACGGTTTTTGCGTTCGCACGACTTGTAGCGCCAGGCTTCATTGCGCTCGGCGTTCAGGGCGTCGCGGCGCTCGTCTTCGCGCGCAAACAGGTCGCTCATATCGCCGCCGGTGGCAGCGCCCAAAAACTCGCTTTTGGCCTTTGACCAGGCGGCTCGCTTTTTGCTTCCCATCTGCATCGCGCCCCTCTCCAAACGTTGGTATCATTGCTCAATCAAAGTGATACCAATAAACGTGAGGTCGCCGCGTGATGATCAGAAAAACCCTCGATACCGACATTCCCGCCGTCATGGCTATCTATGACGCGGCCCGCGCCTTTATGCGCGCGCATGGCAACGCCACGCAGTGGCCCGAGGGCACGCCTTCTGCCGAGCAGCTGGCTGCCGATATCGCCGCCGGTGGCAGCTATGTGTGCGAAGTCGATGGTCGCGTGGTGGCGACGTTTGCCTTTTTACCGGGCCCGGACGAGTGCTATGACGTAATTGAGGACGGTCAATGGCGTAGCGACACTCCGTACGCCGTGCTGCACCGTGTGGCGTCCGATGGCGCCGTACACGGTATCGCGGCTGCGATGTTTGCCTTTGCCAAAGAGCGTGCCGATCACCTGCGTATCGACACGCATCAGGACAACCTGCCCATGCAGGGAGCCATTGCCAAGGCCGGGTTTAAGCGCGCCGGTATCGTATATGTGTCGGACGGTACGCCGCGCGTCGCGTTTGATTGGCTGCGCGAGGCATAAAGGCCGAGTCACATACCAGCGTTTCACCGAAATGAAAATGGCCCCGAGTGGGGCCATTTTTGGTAAAACGCGTTGTTGTGGGGCTCGCGTTGTTACTGCCCCAGATGAACCCGGGCAGACAAAAAGGGGAGGTGCCGGCTTTCGCAAGGCGCGAACCTACGAAAATCGCCGCGCGGCAACGCGGGACGATGAGCTCGGTCGGGGGATAGGGCCCGCTTCGCCCGCCGGCCCGTAAATTGTATCATCCAGTGTGGAGCGTGAACGCCCGTTGCCGCGTGCGATGGGCTTGTAATAAGAGGAGAGCCATGTCGAAGCAGACGGTCGTTGGAATCTTGGCGCATGTCGATGCCGGCAAGACCACGTTGGCCGAGGCCATGCTGTTCAACGCGGGTCGCATTCGCAAGCGCGGCCGCGTGGACGATGGCGATTCGCATCTGGATACGAACGAAATTGAGCGCGAGCGTGGTATCACGATCTTCTCGTCGCAGGCCGTGCTCGACCACGGCGATACCCACGTCATGCTCGTGGATGCGCCGGGGCATGTCGATTTTTCTGCCGAGGCGGAGCGCACGCTGCGCGCACTCGACTACGCGATTTTGGTTGTGGGCGCCAACGACGGCGTGCAAGGGCATACCGAAACCCTGTGGCGCCTGCTTGCGCGCTATGACATTCCGACGTTCATCTTTATCAACAAAATCGATTTGGAGAATCCCGGCCGCGATGTTTTGCTGGCACAACTTAGGCAACGTCTTTCCGAGGGCTGCCTGGATGCCAACGAACTGCTGGCGGGCGGCGCCGTTCAGGAGGACGCTGCTGCGTTGGACGAGGCGGCGCTCGAGGAGTTTTTTGAAGCGGGCGAGCTTTCTGTCGCAACGCTGTCGCGCATGGTTGCCGAGTGCAAGCTCTTTCCCTGTTTTGCCGGCTCGGCGCTCAAGGACCAAGGCGTGGACGAGCTGCTGGACGGCATATGCGCGCTGATGCGTGAACAGGCATGGCTTCCTGAGTTTGCCGCGCGCGTCTATCGTGTCAGCCGCGGGGATCGTGGCGAGCGCTTGGCTTGGGTTAAAGTGACCGGCGGCACGCTGCATGCCAAGCAGATGATTGACGGACGTTCCGGCGCCGAGGCATGGGAGCAAAAGATCGACCAGGTGCGCATCTATAACGGCGAGAAATACGAGCTTGCCCAGGAAGTTGCCGCTGGTGGCATCTGCGCCGTGACGGGTCTTGCGCACGTTCGCCCAGGGGGCGCCCTGGGCGCGGAGCCCGCGGGCGATGCGCCCGTCATTGCGCCGGTCCTCACCTATACGGTGCTGCCGAACGAGCACGATGTCCATACGGTGTTCAAAGCACTGACTGAGCTGGCGGACGAGGATCCCATGCTCGGCGTAAACTGGAATACGCATCTTGAACAAATACATCTGCAGCTCATGGGGGCGGTGCAGCTCGAGGTCGTGCAGCGGGTGCTGGCCGATCGCTTCGGTCTTTCGATTGCGTTTGAGCCCGGCGGCATCCTCTATAAGGAGACCATTTCGCAGCCGGTCGAGGGCGTGGGCCACTTTGAGCCACTGCGCCACTATGCCGAGGTGCATCTGCGTCTGGAGCCGTTGCCAGCGGGTTCGGGCGTGCAGTTTGGCACCGTGACCTCGACCGATGAGCTCGATCTTAACTGGCAACGTCTGGCGCTCACCAACGCCATGGAGCGCGATCACCTGGGCGTGCTGACCGGCTCGCCCATCACCGATGTGCGCATTACGCTCACGGGTGGCCGTGCGCATGCCAAACATACCGAGGGCGGCGATTTTCGCCAGGCCACGTACCGCGCGATTCGCCAGGGTTTGATGCAGGTACGCGAGGCCGGCGCGGCGGTGCTGTTGGAGCCGTGGCATCGCTTTGAGCTCGAGGTGCCGGGGGAGTGCGTGGGTCGGGCGCTCTCGGATGCCACGCGTATGGGTGCCGAGTACGAGCCGCCGACGATGGCGGGAGACCGGGCGAAGCTTGTGGGTCGCGTGCCGGCATCTGAGGTACAGGATTACGCGCTGGAGGTGGCTGCCTACACGAGCGGTCGCGGTCATCTGTACCTAGAGTTTGCCGGCTATGCGGCTTGTCATGATGCCGAGTGCGTAATCGAGACGGCCGCCTATGAGCCCGAGGCCGATCTGCCCAACACGCCCGACTCGGTCTTTTGCTCTCACGGCGCCGGCTACACGGTCAAATGGTACGACGTACCCGCCGCAGCTCACGTAAAGGTCGATCCCGCCACCTTCCGCCCCTGGCGAGCAGCAGACGCCGAGTTTTTCGGCCATAGGTGATAGAGGGTCAGACTCTTTACCGCATTTAATTGGTATAACTCGGTATAAGTTGGTATAACTGTTACCAGGGTTTACCGATCCGAGGAGGCCGACATGAATCCAAATCCCTTTAAGCCAACGGCAGGCAAGCGGCCTCCGATGCTCATCGGTCGAGAGTCGGTCATCGAAGATTTCGAGGAAGGACTCGACAACGGCGCCGGAGCGCCGGGTAGGCTCATGCTCATTACGGGAAACCGCGGCTGCGGCAAGACGGTTCTCCTGCGGGAGCTGCAACGTCTAGCCAGCGAGCGCGGATGGTCGGTTATCTCTGATTCCGCTTCGCTTGGCTTATGCGACCGCTTAGCCGACGCGCTTCGCTCGAATAAACCCGTTGTGACGTCAATGGAGTTCGGGCCGTCGTTTGGCCGGATGTCGGTCGAGGCGGCGCGAGCAAAGGGCGAGACGTTACGAGGGCTGGTCAACGAGCGCCTCAAGAAGCTCGGTCCAGGCAAGGGCATACTGTTTGCGATTGACGAGGCGCAATCTGCGTCTATCGAGGAACTGGCGGCTCTTGCCGTTCTCTATCAGCAGGTGCTCGGAGACCAGGATGCCACGGGCTTGTCCGATAGCGACCAGCGCGGTCTTGCGCTGGTGTTCGCCGGCTTACCCAGTATGGTTGACGATCTGCTCGAAGAGCCGAGCGTGACGTTTTTGCGGCGTGCCCAGCAGCGTACGTTGGGGGCGATCTCTTTGCCCAAGGTGCGCGATTCATATATCCAGACGGTCAAAGACGCTGGTCTTCACGTTGACGCGGAGACGGCGGACCTTGCGGCACACAAGAGCATGGGGCATCCCTACATGGTTCAGCTGGTGGGCTATTACATGTGGCGGTCTGCTGTTCGACGCGGCTCGCAGGTCATCGAAAGGCGCGATGTCGAGGATGGCCATGCGGATGCCGTCTCCGAGTTCTACGAAGCGGTTGACGCGCCCCTGTATTACGGGCTGCGCAGTCCACAGCGCCTTTTTATCGAGGCTATGGCGGTTGACGAGGGCGAACCGACGCGCATGGCGGATATCATTGAGCGTTGTGATCGTACCCAGAGCTGGGCGAGTAAATATCGCGCAAGCCTGATTCGCGAGCGCGTCATCGAGGCTGCCGGATACGGCCTCGTCCGGTTTACCGTGCCCATGCTGGGCGCGTACGTTCGCGATCGAGTTTTATGGCATGAGTAGGGTGATAAAGGTGACGGAACAGAAGATGAGCCCGCAGGCTATCGAGGTGCGTGGCGCGCGCGTTCATAACCTTAAAGACATCGATATCGATATTCCGCTGGGAAAGCTTGTGGGCATTGCCGGCGTGTCGGGTTCGGGCAAGAGTTCGCTGGCGCTGGGGGTTCTTTATGCCGAGGGCTCGCGCCGTTACCTGGAGGCGCTCAGCACCTATACTCGCCGTCGTCTGACGCAGGCCGAACATGCCCAGGTGGATGAGGTCTTGCACGTGCCGGCGGCGCTCGCGCTGCACCAGCGTCCGAGCGTACCGGGCGTGCGCTCGACCTTTGGCACCATGACCGAGCTCAACAATAGCCTGCGTCTGCTCTTTAGCCGTTGTGCCCATCACGTGTGCCCGCACTGCGGGGCGCGCGTGGAGCCGAGCCTTAACGTTGCTGCTGGCCTATCGCTCACGTGCCCCGCATGCGGCCGCGAGTTCTACGCGCCGGGTGCCGAGGACCTTGCCTTTAACAGCGGCGGCGCGTGCTCTACCTGCGGCGGCACTGGTGTCATGCGCGAGGTGGACGAGGCGAGTCTGGTGCCCGACGAGTCAAAGACCATCAACGAAGGCGCGGTGCTTCCCTGGGGTACGCTCATGTGGGATCTGATGAAGCAGGTGGCAGGTGAGATGGGCGTGCGCACCGACGTGCCGTTTAACCAGCTCACGCCTCAAGAGCGCGACATCGTGTTCCATGGTCCAGCGGTTAAGAAGCACATTCTCTACGTTCCCAAAAACGGCGAGGGTGCTACGCCGCTCGACTTTACCTATTACAACGCCGTCTATACCGTCGAGAATGCGCTCGCCAAGGTTAAGGACGATAAGGGCTTAAAACGCGTTGCGCGCTTTTTGCGCGAGGGAGCATGCCGTGACTGTGGTGGCACGCGTCTTTCCGAGGCTGCGTGCCAGCCCCAAGTGCGCGGTATCAATCTGGCGCAGGCGGCGGCCATGACGCTGGGCGAGGCGATTGAGTGGGTGCGTGGCGTGCCCGCATCCTTGCCGGTCGAGATGCGGCCCATGGCGACGGATATCTGCGATTCGTTTTTGGGTGCGGCCCGTCGTCTGGTCGACCTGGGCCTTGATTACCTTTCACTCGACCGCGCCGGTGCCACGCTCTCCACGGGTGAGCGCCAGCGCGTGCAACTCGCCCGCGTGGTGCGCAATCGATCGACGGGTGTGCTTTATGTGCTGGACGAGCCTTCGATTGGCTTGCATCCTGCCAATGTCGACGGCCTGGTAGGCGTGATGCGCGATCTGGTGGATGACGGCAACACCGTGGTCGTTGTCGACCACGATACGCGCGTACTGGCGGAAGCCGACTACCTGGTCGAGATGGGCCCCGTTGCCGGAGCGGGCGGTGGCAACGTGATCGCCGCTGGCACGGTAGACGAGGTCGAACAATCGCAGGGCAGTCGCATCGCGCCGTTTTTGCGCGCCGAGCCCAAGCGTTTGCGCCCACAGGTGACTGACGAGGAAATGTTCGACCAGGGCCATATCTGCATGGCGACCAATGCTATCCATACCGTCAAGCCGCTTGAAGTCGATATCCCACGCGGCCGTCTCGTCGCGGTGACGGGCGTTTCGGGTTCGGGCAAGACGACGCTCGTGCTCGAGACGCTCATCCCGGCGCTTAAGGCGCAGGCAGCTGGCGAGCGCTTGCCACGCCATGTGCGCTGGATCGATGCCGAAGGCATTGCCCGCGCCAACCTGATTGACGCTACGCCCATCGGCGCCAATGTTCGCTCGACGGTGGCAACCTATGCCGACATCCATGACGAGCTGCGCCGCGCCTTTGCCCGTACGCCCGAAGCCAAAGCGGCCGGCTACAAGGCGGGCGCCTTTAGCTACAACACCGGCGCCTTGCGCTGCCCTACGTGCGATGGCACGGGCTCGATATCGCTCGACGTGCAGTTTTTGCCCGATGTCGAGATTGTCTGCCCGGCATGCCGTGGTTCGCGCTACGCCGAGGCCGCCTCGCATATCCATCGCGAGGGCAAGGACGGGAGCTTGCTTACGTTGCCGCAGCTCATGGACATGAGTGTGGACGAGGCCCTCGACGCCACGGTAGGACTCAAGAAGGTTCAGACGCGCTTACAGACCTTGCACGACCTGGGCCTGGGTTATCTCACGCTCGGTGAGCCCACGCCGGCGCTTTCGGGCGGTGAGGCACAGCGCCTTAAGCTCGCGAGCGAGATGGGCCGCGTGCAGGACGACGCCGTATTCGTGTTCGACGAGCCCACAATCGGACTACATCCGCTCGATGTCCAAGTGTTGCTGAGTGTGTTCGACGGCCTCGTTGCCAAGGGCGCCACGGTTATCGTGATTGAACACGATCTCGACCTTATCCGCAATGCCGATTACGTGATCGACATGGGCCCGGGCGGTGGCGACGCGGGCGGGCAAATCGTCTGCGCCGGCACGCCGGGCGACATCGCCGCCTGCTCCACAAGCATCACCGGCCGCTACCTATAACCGAATGTGACAAAGGGACAGCCTCTTTGCCTCATTGATGCCTATTTCACGCATTGAGCCGCGAGATAGTCGCGGAAGAATGGCAATTCAAATGCGACGAGCCCTCGTCCTCGTTCCCCGATGATGCCGGCATCTATCATGCGGCGTCGGTAGCGGGAGACCTGCTGCGGCGAACGCTTAAGGCGCTCGACAAGGTCGGCGGTGGTGGACTCTTCCTCGTCATCGAGCATGGCGATGAGGAATCGCTTGTCCTCTGCAGTGAGTTCCCGATAGGTTGCCGCGAGGATTCGGTCGTCCATCTCGTCGCGCGCGATTTTGATTCCCAGGTCAAAGTCGCGTGACGAGATTTCCTTCGAATCGCTTGTGAGATCCCAGGCACGGTAGCCTACGAGTTGCAATAGGAAGGGAAAACCAGAGATCGAGCGGACGGCTCTATCGATTCCCTCAGCATCTGCCAGGCGATCGTTTTCCTGGATTGTGCGAATCAAGGCCTCGCGTACGTCATAGTCGGCAATGCGACCCAGATGATATTGTTGGGCGCGGCGAAGGAACGAGACCGTCTTGTGGTTCAGTAGCGTCGATACGTTGTTGGGAAGTCCCGCCATGAGCAGGGCGACGCGTTTTCCATCGGTCACAAAGTGCTGATACGTCGCTGCGAGCTGAATCATCTCATCGAGTGTCGGGTCCACCTCGTCAACCGTGACGAGCAGACCGGTGCCCGCCTCGTTGAGCTGGTCGATGATGTCGCTCATGCGATAACGCCAGGTTGAGGCATCGTGAACGCGATTGACCTCGATGCTGCCGAGCGGTGCAATTCCGAGGCCGGTGACTTCGAAGTTCTTAGACGGGTCGATAAGATGGCCGGCAGCACGTTTCGCCCCGAACTCGATTTCCTCAAGCATTCCCGGGAGCGCGGTCGTCTTTACGGCTATCCAGCCGTGGGATTCCGCCCTTGTCGCGAGCGACGACATGAGAGCGGTTTTACCGGTTCCACGCGCGCCTGAGAAGATCGAGGTCAATTCTGGGCGCCTACGCTGGCTCAAGAAGGCACGGTCCAAATCCCGAATAATCTGTTGTCTGCCAGCGAGATGGGCAGGAACCTCACCAAAACTGGGGGTAAACGGGTTCTCGAGATATTTCACAAGGCTCTCCTTTCACACCGCCGTTTAACTTCATTTTACTTTAGTTAATTCTGATTAAAAGTGAGGGCTCTTTATCTAGAGCATCAATTAGGCGTGTGTGCCATCGGCGTGGCGCTTGAATGTGACAAAGGGACAGCCCCTTTGTCACATTCCCGGAAAGCCTGCCTGGCGCAGGGCCTCGTAGAGGACGATGGCGGCGCTGTTGGAAAGGTTGAGGGCGCTGATGCGGTAGTCGTCGGGATTGACGAAGTTGCCGCAGATATCCTGCCGAAGGATGGCCTCGTGGCTGTCCTCGGTATGCCCCAGCGATTCCTCGTGAGCTTCCCATGCCTCGGCGTTATCGAGCGAGTCGCAATCGCGCAGCATCGGGATGCGCTCGCAGCGCTCGGGCGCCGCGGCAAGCAGTGGCTCGGGAATGCCCGAGCTCTCGCTGCCAAAGACCAAGTAGTCGCCATCGCGGTAGGTACTCTGCGCATAGGTTCTGCGCGCCTTTTTGGTCAGCAGATGCAGGCGCTCGTCGGCAGGGGAGAGGCCGTTGCGCGCAAGGAAATCCTCCCAGCTGGCATAGGTCGTCACGTCCAAGTTTTGCCAGTAGCCCAGTCCGGCACGACGCACCGTCTTGTCGTCGAGCGAAAACCCCAGCGGCTCCACCAGATGCAGACGGGCGCCGGTGACCACGCAGGTACGGCCGATATTGCCTGTATTGGCCGGAATTTCGGGTGCATACAGCACGATATTGAACATGAATCTCCTTGGCTCAGAACGAAAAACCACCACGAAGGGCACCTTCGTGGTGGTTTGGCGGTTGTGTAGGCGGAAAAATGCCCGCTTGGATAAACCTAGGCGCGGTGCCAGTCGGTCAGGCAGGCATCGAGGGAGGCGATGAGCGCATCCTTGTCCATGTGACGGCCGATGATGCACAGGCTCGTCATGCGGTCGCCCGTCTCGTCGTCCCAAATCTGCATGATTTCGGGGTTCTCGTCGATGATCTTCTGCTTCTCGCCCTCGGGCGCCGAGTCGACAAACAGACCGTTCTCCATCAGGCGCATTTGGTGACCGGCCTGCTCAAACATGTAGCACATGTCCGGATCGCCGGTCTGCCACAGCGGGCCCTTGACGCGGATGACCTCGTCGGGCCACTCCTGCTCAACAAAATCGGTGAACTTCTGCAGGTCAAACGGCTTGCGGCGCGAGTACACAAAGGTCTCGATGTCGTACTCGAGCACCTCGGGGTCGTCGTGCTCCTCGGGATGCTCCATGGCCTCGATCCAGGCGGCGGAGTTGTAGGCGCGCATAAAGTCAAAGCGGTCGGTGTCGAGCAGCTCCTCCATAGGAACCTCTCCGTTTTGGGCCTCGACGATCACGGCGTCCTTCTGCAGGCTGCGCACGATGGCCTTGAGCTCGGCGATCTGCTCAGGGCTCACGGTATCGGTCTTGTTGAGGATTAGCGTGGAGCAGAACTCGATCTGCTGGATGAGCAGGCTCTCGATGTCGTCCTCATCGATATCCTCGGCCAGCAGGTCGCGACCGCCGTTGAACTCGTCGTACATGCGGGCACAGTCGACCACGGCCACGATGTTGTCGAGCGCGAGCTTAGGCTCGCCGCCCACCTTGGCCTCGTCGCAGAAGCTCGAGATGGTGTAGGCGATGGGGATGGGCTCGCAAATGCCCGAGGCCTCGATGATGATGTAATCGAAGTCGCCCGAATCGGCGATGCCTTGCAGCTGGTTGGCCAGGTCATCCGAAAGCGTGCAGCAGATGCAGCCGTTGGTGAGCGGGATGAGGTCATCGGTCTCGGAAAGGCCGCCGTCGGCGATAAGGCTGGCGTCGACGTTGATCTCGCCGATATCGTTGACGATCACGGCGGCGCGGATACCGCCGTCGTTAGCGAGGATGTGGTTGAGCAGTGTGGTCTTGCCGGCACCGAGGTAGCCGGTAAGCATGATGATCTTCACGGGTTTGTTGGGCATGTGCCCTCCTTTGTTAGACATGGCTTACAGTTGAATCTTATGCCAAACGCCTGCTCTTATACCCACGCGCCGGCAAATAACACAGGCTACTCCCAGGCTCCCCATACATCGGGGCAATAACCGACGGTGGCCTTTTTGCCGTTGCGCACGATGGGCTCGGCTAGAACCTGCTGGTTCTCGAGCAGCTTGTCGAAGCGCTGGCTAGGGGTGAGGTGCTGGATGAGCGCGAGCGTCTCCTCGTCCTTGGCCTTGGGGTTGAGCAGCTTGTCGATGCCGCCGACCGCCTGCATCACGCTCGTGAGCTCGCCCTTGCTCATCTCCTTTTCCTTAAGGTCGATAAACTGCACCTTAATGCGGCGCTCCTTAAAATAACGCTGCGCCTTCTTGGTGTCGAAAGACTTTTTGGTGCCAAAAATCTGGATATTCATGTTCCGCCGTTCTACCTGATGAAGTTGGTGCGCTCGCGATCGGCTTCGGGGGCTTCGATGCCGGCGGCCTGTCCTGCTTCGATACAATGCAGAAGCCAGGCCATGTTCTTGCCGATGTTTCGCATGGTGGCCAGGCCCTCGGCGTCCTGGGTGGCCTCGCCCGGCATGGCACCAAAGACGTTGTTCCAGTACGTGGAGGCTACCACGGGCATCTGGTTGATAGTGAAGTACTTGTTGAGCACGTCGAAGGTCGTCGACGTACCGCCGCGACGGGCGACGGCGACGGCAGCGCCCGGCTTGTGCGCAAAGGCCTTGCTGCCGGCATAGAAGGCGCGATCGAGGGCCGAAAGGATGCGTCCGCTGGGGTGCGCATAGTAGACGGGCGAGCCAAAGACAAAGCCGTCTGCCTGCTCGGCGGCAGCGATGAGCTCGTTCACCACGTCATCGTCAAAGGTGCAGCGCCCGCCAAGCTTGCCGCACTGACCACAGCCGATGCAGTCGCGAATGGGCTTGGCGCCCAGCTGAAACACCTCGGTATCAATGCCTTCGGCGTTGAGCTGCTCGGCGACCTCGGCGAGTGCGCGGGCGGTGTTGCCGTTTGCCTTGGGGCTGCCATTGACCAAAAGAACCTTCATCACAAACTCCCTCTGCTTTTGGTGACTTCTGCAGAGGATTATCGCACGATGGGGGAGGCGGCGCGGGCGCGGCGCTAATCCAGTTTGGTGCCTGGCACCTGCACGGCTTTCCCGAGCAACGCTTTGAGCTCGTTCAAAATGGAAACGGGCTGACGGTCGACGCCGTCCAGATGGAGCGTGGCCACGCGAATGGGCGGCTGATATTCAAATGGGCCAAAGAGCACGGGCGAACCCAGGAACCGCTCGATTTCCTCTGCAATCGCATCGGTTTCTTCGGGATCAAAGTCGTCGAAAAGAGCCACGAACATCGGCCCCGTCGAGCGGAACATACGACCCTTACCGCGCGAGCATTCCACCAGACAGGCGGCGCTTTCTGCCAAAACGCGGTCGCCCGCATCAAAGCCAAAGCGGGCATTGACCTGAGCGATATCATCGATTTTAATGGCGATCAACCCCGCCTTGCGCGCCACGCGACGCATTTCGCCAATGGCGTTGACCAGGGCGTGAATATCGCCCAAGCCGGTCACGGAATCGGTCGTATCTGCCAAGCTTCGGTTGATGACAATGCCCACATACATGCCGGGCTCGGTATCGGTGCCGTCCAAGCGGTAGCCCGTGCAGTCGCAAAGCACGTATTTTCCGGTGGCATCCATTACGCGATACTGCATGTAGTGGAAGTGCCACGTGCCGTTTATCACCATGTCGAGCTCGGCACGTACGTTGTCGCGGTCCTCGGGATGAACGCGGGCGAGCCACATGTCGAGTGAGTTAAAAGGGTCCTGGGAGGGCAGGTCAAAATCGCGCATGGCGTTAACCGCCCATTGCGATTCTCCCGTATCGAGGTTAAGGATGAACGGATAGCGCGTCTCGGAGCTCATGGAGATCGCTTGGAATACGCGGTCGTTGCAGGGAAGCTGATCGACGATTGGGCGTTGCGGCGCGTCATCGTCTTTCGGTTGCTGCACACGGTGCATAAGCTTATAGCGATACATCTTGCGATCGGCATCCATCGTCATCTGGCGACGCGTGTCGCCAGCAAGTGGATCGACGCGCGAGCAGCCAAAGCTAAAGCTGCCGATCATGGGCGCCTTGCCACCTGAGCTCGCCTCGATCAGCCTGGTACGTACCTGCTCCAAGCGCTGCTCGAGTTCGATCTCGTTTGCGGAGAGCGAGATGAGCACAAACTCGTCTCCACCGATACGGAACAGCATCTCATCGTGCTCCATGGTTTCGGAGAGCGTGCGGCAGATACTCAGAATATAGCGATTGCCTTCGGCGTGGCCAAACCTATCATTGCAATGCTTGAGATGGTCGATGTCAATATAGGCGCAGGTGAAGGGATCGCCTTTGCGCCAGAGTTGCTCGACGTGACGGTCGAATCCGTTGCGGTTGCCCAAGTTGGTGAGCGGATCGATATAGGCGTTGCGCTCAAGCAGCTGGCGCTCTTGTTGCAGGATGGCATGCGTCTTTTGCAGTTGCTCACCAACGGCGCGTAGCTCAGCAGGCAGCGCGGCAACATCGAGTTCAGCGGTCGAGACGTCGTTCGCAAGTCGCTGAAGATAGGCAATAATCGATTGCTCGCCCAGGCGATATGACTCGTTCATGATGGATAACCTCCTTGGGCGGAACAACGGTTTGTATCATATCCCCAATTCGGTTTGAATTGGGGATATAAGTTAGCTAATGGAGGCAAATGTCCCCTTCGACGGTGGCGTTTTGCGCGCGAGCGTATCAGTTGTTATTGCCACCATCGAGCAATGCCTCAAAATCCTTCGCCGGCATGGGACGGTAGTAGAGGAAGCCCTGAGCGAAGCGGGCGCCCATTTGTCGTAGCATGTTTGCCTGCTCATTTGTCTCGACGCCTTCAACCACGACGGGCAGATGGAGCGACTGCGCCATCTCGAGCATCGATGACACGATCTGCGCGCTGCGGCCTTGATCGCGGTCGGTGGGCACAAAGGTGCGGTCGAGCTTGATGACGTCGACGTTGACGTTCTTGAGCATCGCGAGCGTGGACTGGCCGGTGCCAAAATCGTCCATGTAGGTCGAGAAGCCACGGGTGTGCAGATCCGCGGTCAGCTTATCCACGGCCTCGGACTCTCCGGTATAGGCGGTCTCGGTGATCTCGATGTGCATGAGTTCGGGCGGCAGGTTGTACTGGGCGGCGAGCGACCCCATATGCTCGGCGACATCGCAGGCAAGAATGTCTACGCGCGACACATTGAGGGAAATCGGAACCACGCGAAGTCCTCGATTGAGGCGCTCGCGGAGCCACATGGCGACACCCTGCCAAATGTACTTGTCGAGCGTCACTACAAAGCCGCTTTCCTCGAGTGCGGGGATAAACGTTGCGGGCGAAATGAGAGAGCCGTCCTTGTCAATCCAGCGGGAGAGTGCTTCGGCGCCAATAATCTCGCCGGTTTCCATATCGACCTGGGGCTGAAGATAGTACGTGATGCGACCATTTGACAGCGCGTACTGGAATTCGGTCAGCGTGCGGTTGAACACGATTTCGCGCTTGTACTCCTCGGGGCAAAAAATGGCAATGCGCTCCTTAAAGTCGTTTTTTGCGCGCCGATTGGTAAACATGGCCTTTGCCTGCGCATCGATGGTGATCTCCTCATTGGAATCGATGGGGTAAACGCCCATGGACGGCCAAAAACCTACGCCGCCATCATGCCTGGCTACTGCCTCGCGAACGCGGTTGTAGATTTGATGGACGGTGATGTGCTTAAAGGGGATGAGTACACAAAAGTCATCTTGGCCCCAGTACCCTGCGACGCCCATATCGGCATTCTCGATGTCCTTGAGGACCGTGCCCACATCGGCAAGCAGGCGGTCGCCTTCGGCCTGTCCATACCATTCGTTAAACAGGCGCATGTGGCCCATGTCGACCGTGGCGATGCACCAGGTGCCGTTGCGCCTTGCCTCGAGAAATGCGTTGGCGCGCCGTATAAACTCGCTGGGTCGATAGAGACCCGTGAGCGAGTCGATACGTTCGGCTATGGCGCTTTTGCGCTCCGCCTCGGGTATGGGGAGGCTGTCGTTGGGAACAAGCCCGCCGGCCGTGCGAAGGCGACGGTCGAGTTCGCCTAAAACGGCGGTCGCTTGATGGGTTAAGTGCTCGTAAAAGGCCGGGACGACAAGGCAGACGGGAGTAATGGTGTCGCCTGCGATTCGAACAGGAGCGAAAACGGCCTCTTTAAGGTGGCGGGTCAGTTGCTCGAATGCCTCGTGGTCCAGGTCGTTGCTGAGCACGACGAACTGAACGCTTCGTGAACGGTAGACCCGGCTCCTGCCGCGAGTGATCGACAGCATGCGGCCTGCGTATTCGGCAAGCATGTTGTCGACGGCCTCGGCCCCGTAGAGCTCGTTGAGCTTTGTCGTGCCACGAACGCGCACCGCTATAAGCCCTGTCTCGCAACGATCGCGGCGGCAGGCGTCGATGGCGTTGGCCAGCATGCGCTGCGTTCCGAGGCCTGTGGCGGCGTCGACGGTTTCGGCAAGTGAGTGGTTGACGAGCTCGCCGACATAGAGCGAGGGGACATTTCCGTCGCCGTCGATACGAAACCCGCGAGCACGGCAAAGGACGTAGTCGCCGACGGCGTTGCGCACACGATACTGCATGACGCGACGGTGCTTGGTGCCGTTGTAGACTTGGTCGATGTCGTTGATGCAGGCCTCAAGGTCGTCGGGATGGACGCGCGTTTTCCAGTAATCGCGACAGTTGTCTATGTGCTCCGAGGGAAGGCCAAGATCGCGCAAGGCACCTTGTGACCAAAGGGTGCGATGTTTGTCCAAGTTCTCGATAAAGAAATATCGGCCCTCATTGAGCATCGAAAAGGCGTCAAAAATTCGATCGCTTATTTCGAAGTCGTCGGCGTGAACTTGCGTGATATTGCGTCGATCGAGGTGCATGGCATGACGTAGCTTGTAGTCGTACATGCGATGGTCGGCATCGAGCGTCATGCGATTGGAAGCTTCGCCCAGGGCGGGGTCGGCATGTGACACTCCGTAGCTAAACGAGTGGGGCATCTCGGAATCGTTGTTTTTGAGCAGAACCGTTCGGCAGTGTTTCAGACGTTCGGCGAGGTCGTCCTCGGTTGCAATCGTAGATAGGATGGCAAACTCGTCGCCGCCTATGCGAAACGCCGCTTCGCCCACCTTCATATACAGATTAAGATAGAGACTTACCTGCAAGATATAGCGGTTGCCCTCGTCATGTCCAAAGACGTCGTTGCAGTGCTTGAGATTGTCGATATCGATGAACGCCATGGTAACGGGGGCGTCCTGCTCCCAGAGCTCCTCGAGGGAACGGGCAAAGCCGCCACGGTTGCCAAGCCCGGTAAGCTGGTCGGTAAAGGCGGTCCTGATCAGATCCTCCTGCCGCTCGAGAAGGTCGCGGACGGTCTTTTCGAGCGTTTCGGTGTAATTGCTGACAGTTTCCATGTTCTAAGTGGCTTTCTGAGGTCGGGGCGGATTGCGTCGGGCGAGCTCGTTGTGTACACGCGTCGTTGCTCAGCGCTTTGCATGTATCCAGGCCCCCGCCTTGCCGCGTTGTTGAGTTAATTTGCCGGCTAATGTTTGCTGTTGATAACAGCTGAGTAGTGTAAACAATAGTGCACAATTATATATGGGTGCACATGCTGTGGGCGGCTATTGTTCGACAAGCGGTAGCGCGACGATGCGATGTTCGATAAAAATGCGACTGGGACGATATATGTTGACGGGTATACTTGTCCCGTTTGAATTTGTGGGGACGGAGATGGTCGCATGGCACAGTCAAATACGACGCGCACGGTGGGGTTGGCACTCGAGGGAGGCGGCTACCGCGGTATGTATACGGCGGGCGTGCTCGACGTTTGGATGGAGCACGGCTTAACTTGCGACCATATGGTAGGTGTCTCGGCGGGCGCGGCGTTTGGCTACAACTTTAAATCGCGCCAGATCGGCCGCGCCATTCGCTATAACAAGGCCTATTGTGCCGATAAGCGCTATGCGGGTGTAGCAAGCTGGCTGCGGACCGGCGATATGTTCAATGCCGATTTTGCCTATCACGAGGTGCCCATCGAGCGCGATCCCATCGATTTGGAGACATATCGCGCCTGCCCCATGCGGTTTACGTGCGTGTGTACCGATATCGAGACGGGCAAGGCCGTCTACCACGACCTGCCCTATGGCGATGAGCACGATATCGAGTGGATCCGGGCGTCATCGGCGATTCCCGTGGCGACGCGCCCTGTCGCCATTGAGGGCCGTAAGTACCTGGATGGCGGCGTGGCTGATTCTATTCCCAGCGCATGGCTGTTTGCGCAGGGGTATGACCGTAATATCGTGGTACTCACGCAGCCGGCGGGCTTTGTAAAGCAGCCCAACAGCGTGATGCCCATGCTGCGTCGCGTGTTCCGTCACTATCCGGAGTTTGTCGCAGCGCTCGAGCATCGGCATGAGGTCTACAATGCCACGCTCGATGACCTGGCACGTCGCGAGGCCGCCGGCGAAATCTTTGTGGTGCGGCCGAGCGAATCGGTGAAGGTGCCGTCGCTGTGTCGCGAGCCCGATGAACTTGAGCGCATCTACCAGATTGGTCGCCGCGATGCGGAGGCGACTTTGCCGGCACTGGAGGCATATCTGGCAGGGTAGAGGCTGCTGCCGCCATCTCGGCGGAAAGCGCATCCCGGAATGGAGATCCAAACTGGGATGCGCTTTCCATTGCTGAAGATATGAGGCTGCGAATCAGTTGCTCGGCCTATGCCTATGCCTGCTGCCAGGTGTCTACGAGTTCCTTGGCCGCGGCGTAGGGGTCATCGGCGCTGCAGACGGCACTCACCACAAAGAAGCCGTCGACGCCGGTGGTCTTGAGCTGCGGCAGGTCGGCCGTCTTGACGCCGCCGCCCACCACGATGGGCACGGGGCTTGCCGCGTGGAGTGCGGCCAGGTCCTCAAAGCTCTTGGTGATGATAGAGCCGTCGGCCGCGCGTCCGCAGTCGCGCTTGGTCTCGGTCTCGTGGAGTGGGCCGATGCCCAGGTAGTCGACTAGGCTCATGTCGGCGGTCTTGACGTACTCGAGCATCTCCTCGCAACGGGCCGAAAGGCCCACGATGGCGTCGGGACCCAAAAGTTTGCGGCAGACCTGGACGGGAATATCGCTTTGGCCCACGTGCACGCCGTCGACAGCAATACCCTGCTCGCGTGCGGCAAGCACACAGTCCAGACGGTCGTCGATCAGCAAGGCGACCTGACCGGTCTTGCCGGCCTGAGCGATTGCCTGCGCGGCGTCGCCGGTCAGCGCAATGATCTCGCGGGCGCTTGCCACCTTGGAGCGCACCTGGATGCAGGTAAAGCCGGCATCGAGTGCCTGGGCCACCACATCGCCCACGGGGCGCCCGAGCGTGTTTTCGGGGCCGAGTACCAGATAGGCCGAGATATCAAGGTTGTCGCGGATGCTCATCGTGCTTCCTCCTGCTTTTTGATCTGTGCTTCCATGCGCTCGAGCTTGCCGGTCATGGTGTCGGTAAATCCGGGTCGAATATCGGCTTTGAGCACGACTTCGGTGCGGATGCCCTTGCTCGCCAACACAAAGGTTGCGTCGCGCACGACCTGCATGACCTCGTCCCAGTCGCCCTCGATCTCGGTGAACATCGAGGTGGTGCGGTTGGGAAGGCCGCTCTCGCGAATGACGCGCACGACTTCGGCGACCTCGGCGGAGAGCTCATCGCCGGTGCCGCACGGGGCGATGGCCACGGCGACGAGTGTGTTCATGCCGGCGGTGGTTGCGGGTTCGGACATGGCTTATGCCTCCTCGAGCTCGAGTTGGTTATCGGCGATGTCCTGGGCGGTTGCGCGGTAGAGCTCGTCGATAAAGGCGACCTTAAAGCTCGCCGGGGCATCGGCGACAGCGGCGGCACGCGTGCCGGCAACGTTGTAGACGGCGGCGCCGCAGACGGCTGCCGTAAAAGGGTCGGCGGCACAGGCGTACACGGCCAGTACGCCGCCCTGCGAGCAGCCGCAACCGGTGATCTTGGACATGAGCGGGCTGCCGCCGTGGGACTTGGCCACGGTCGTGCCGTCGGTAATCAGGTCGACTTCGCCTGAGACCACTACGGCGCCGCCGGTGTAGCGGGCGAGCGCCACGGCGGCATCGCGGGCGGCGTCTACCGTGTCGGTGGTATCGACACCGTGTACGCGGCTCAGATCAGCCGCCTCGCCCTCAAGACCCCACAGGCCGGCGAGCGCGATGATCTCGGAGGCGTTGCCGCGCACGATGGCGGGCTTGTACTGCTTGAGTTCGTTTACCAGCTGGGTGCGCAGGCTACCGATGCCCAGGCCCACCGGATCGAGCACCCAAGGCTTGCCGGCGTCGTGTGCCGCCTTGGCCGCGCGGGGAATCGTCTGCTCGTAGATGGGGAAGAGCGTACCCATATTAAGATAGATGGCGCCGCCGCCGGCAACGAGTGCCTCGCCCTCGTCGGGCAGATAGACCATGGCGGCCGATCCGCCCACGGCGAGCTGTGCGTTGGCGACAAAGTCGATCGTCACCGTGTTGGTGATGGAGCCGGCCATCGGATTGGTGGCGCGAATCTCCTCCACGGTCTTGACCATATGCTGCTTAAGCTGTTCCGAATCAATCACTGCACATGCCTCCTTGGCATAGAAAAGGGGCGCTGTGCATAGACAGCGCCCCTGTAAAGGCGGCATGCTCCCTACGCCAGCATTAACTGACAGGTTCAAAGGATTGGGCCCCATGCCCTCTCAGCCTTGTGGTTTGCACCGCCGGCACTCCCGCATCGAATCTGTTGTTCCCTATACTAGCGCACCTGCCAAAAAGGGACAGGTTTATTTTGGCAGGTCGTTACAATAGGTAGGACCGATACGAATGGGGGCCTTATGATTAAACTTGTGCTGACCGATATGGACGATACGCTGATTCCAGCCGGGCATGACGGCGCCAGCGACTACGCCATTGAGGGTATTCATGCCATGCAGGCGGCGGGTCTGCACTTTGGGCCGGTTTCGGGTCGTCAGCCGTCCGCGATGGGCTGGATGTTCAAAAACCGTTCCGAGTGTTTTTCGACCGGTGCGTTCTGTAACGGCCAGGTGATGTTTGTCGACGGCGAAGTAGTCGCTTCGCGCGCAATCGGCAACGATGCTCTGATGCGTTTGGCTGACTATCTGGAGCAAGAGACCGACGATACATTTCTAAAAGTCTACAGCCTGGGCGATGACTTTTGGGGCAACGATGCCTATTGCGTGACGAGCAATCCCGAGCGTGTGCGTCGCGCTATGGAGTCGGGCGGCAATGCGTGGCTCAAAGGCGAAGAGGCCCCGTGTCGTCCCGTCGTCGATGGCGCGCCGGTGTTTAAGGCGAATATCTGGAGTGCCCGTTCGCGTGAGGAGCTCGCGGAGCTACGCGAGCGCGTTGCCGTTGAGGTGCCGGAACTCTCGCTTGTGTTTCCCAACAACCGAGTGCGCCTGTTCGACATCCTTCCGGATGGTTGGGACAAGGGCTGCGCTGCGCTGGAGCTGGCGCGCGCCTTGGGCCTGACGCCCGACGAGGTGGCCGTATTTGGCGATTCCGATAACGATTTGCCCATGATCGATGCCGTTCCCAACTCCGTTGCAGTCGCCAATGCCAATGAGGCCGTCACGGCTGCCGCGCGCTGGCATATCGGCGCTGCGGCAGACGATGCGGTTGCCGGGGCTCTGCATCAGATTGCCGCCTGTGCCGCGACGGGGGAGATGCCGCCGTTTATGCGTCAGATGGATGCGACGGGTTTCGACGTCACGAACATCTAGGGAGAAAGCCATGAAGCTTCAGCAGCTCAGGTATGTCGTCAAAGTCGCCGAATGCGGCAGCATCACCGAGGCCTCGCGCCGGCTCTTTGTGTCGCAGCCTTCGATTACCGCATCGATTCGCGATCTCGAAAACGAGATGGGTGTGCACATCTTTGAGCGCACCAACAAGGGCGTCATTGTGTCCGAGGAAGGCGAGACCTTCTTGGGCTATGCGCGCCAGGTACTCGACCAGGCCGACCTGCTCGAGGGCAAGTACAAGGGCGCATCCGAGCAGGTGCCGCACTTTAGTGTGAGCTGCCAGCATTATTCCTTTGCCGTCAACGCGTTTGTCGACGTGATCCGCGAGTTCGATGCCGCGCGCTACGACTTTACCCTGCGCGAGGAACAGACCCACGAGATTATCGAGGATGTCGCGCACATGAAAAGCGAGCTGGGCATCCTATATCTGTCCGAGCACAACCGCGAGGTCATCGAGCGCATGCTGGTGGCCAACGAGCTCGTGTTCGAAGGACTCTTCTGCGCCACGCCGCATGTCTTCGTCTGCGCCGACCATCCGCTGGCGGACCGCTCCAGCGTGACGCTCGAGGATCTGGAAGACTACCCGTTCCTGTCCTACGAGCAGGGCAGCTACAACTCGTTTTACTATTCCGAGGAGCTGACCTCGACGTTCGAGCGTCGCAAAAATATCCGCGTGCGCGACCGTGCGACGTTGTTCAATTTGGCCATGGGCCTCAACGGCTACACGGTATGCTCGGGCGTGATCAGCCACGAGCTCAACGGCCCCGGCATTATCTCGATTCCGCTCGACGTGGACGAGTACATGGAGATTGGCATCATCACGCGCAAGAACACGACGCTTACGCGCTACGGTCGGGCCTATATCGACGCGATTCGTCAGCATATCTAGGCTGCTGTGCTCCGCACGGTTCAAGTCTCTTTATGACAGTCCAGACTGATATAGGAAACATCTATATCAAACTGTTATAAACGTATATTTTACGATGGTCATATGAGCGCTCATACTCTGTCCCAGTAAAGCAACCAATGCAAAGGGAGATATCTATGAGCACTTCGATTCAACCGAACGCGCCGTTTCGCGCCGATATCGTCGGCAGCTTTCTTCGTCCGCAGGCTGTAAAGGACGCCCGTGCCGCCTATGTCGCGGGTAAACTCGACGCTTCCGGCCTTAAGGCCGTCGAGGACGATGCCATTCGCGATTTGGTGGCCAAGCAGAAGGCCGCCGGCCTGCAGGTGATCACCGATGGCGAGTTCCGCCGCAGCTACTGGCACCTCGATTTTATGTGGGGCCTTAACGGCATTGAGCGCCGCACCTCACGCACGGGTTATATGTTCCATGATGAGGAGACGACGGCCGACACCGCCGTGGTTACTGGTCCCATTAGCGGCGAGAACCACCCGTTCGTCGAGCATTTTAAGTTCGTCAAGGCGCTTGAGGGGGAGGGCCAGGTCGCACGCCAGACCATTCCGGCGCCGATCCAGACGTTCTCTGAGGTCACGCTCGATCGCTGCGACGGCCAGCAGGAGAGCCTGCGCGCTGTCTATAAGACCGATGAGGAACTTGCCGACGCCATTGCGGCCGCTTATCGCACGGTGATCGCCGACCTGTACGCAGCAGGCTGCCGCAACATCCAATTTGATGACTGCACCTGGGGCATCTATTGCGATACCGACTTTGTGTCCAAGACCGGCATGAGCCCGGTTGACCTGCAAAAGGTGAGCGAGCTGGGCGTGGCGCTCAACAATGCCGCCATCGCGGGCAAGCCCGACGATCTGGTTATCAACACGCACGTGTGCCGCGGCAACTATCACTCCACGTATGCCTTCGAGGGTGGTTACGATCCCATTGCGCCGTACCTGTTCGCACATGAGAACGTCGACGCGTTCTACCTTGAGTTCGATACGCCACGCGCCGGTGGCTTTGAGCCGCTCAAGTACGTTGCTCCCGGCAAGAAGGTCGTGCTGGGCCTGGTGACCACCAAGGCGGCTGAGCTTGAGGACGAGGACGTTATCGTCGAACGTATCCACGAGGCCGCAAAGTATGTGCCGCTCGAGAACCTGTACCTGTCGCCCCAGTGCGGCTTTGCCAGCTGCGAGATTGGCAACAAGCTGACCGAGGACGAACAGTGGGCAAAGATCGCGCTGGTCAAGCGCATTGCCGAGCGCGTTTGGAAGTAACGCTACCGCTTGCAGGTGACGGCGCGCGCGAGACATGACGTATCACGTACAATGGTCCGGATCGTATCGTTCGGGCAGGTTATCCGATATGCCTGATCGCCCTTCCATCATGAAAGGACATCCATGCCCCAGTTCTCGACGCCCACCGTATCTGAACTCGAGGAGACTGTCGAATAGTAGCTGCGTTCAGCCAAATTAAAAATGGCGTCCATGCGTGTGTACGCGTGGACGCCATTTTTAATGCGTCAGTATCCAGTGGATGCCGCGCGCCATGCGCAGGTCAGTTTGGGCAAAATGATTGCCGGGGTTGAGCTCCAGCGTTGTTGGAATGTCATGCTCGATAAACAGCTCTTCCATCGCATGCGTATCGTCGAGTACGTGCCGCATCATGCGGTTGGGCGTCTTGGTTTCCTTTTTACCGAGCGACAGATAGGCGGCGTCGGGCGTGGCTGTCATCGCGCGCTCGCGCGCGTAGTCGATAAAGCCGGGGAACCACAGCGACCCCGATGCACTCGCCACGCGCTCAAAGACATCTGTTTGCCAAAGTGCCCACAGTGCAAAAAGACCCGCCAACGAGTAGCCGGCAACGCCGCGCCAGGCGGGCGGTTGCGGGAGCGATGATTCGGCCTGGGGGATTATCTGCTTCAACAACTCGTCAAGAAAACCAGCAGCCTGTCCGCCAAAGGGCTCGGCATCTCGTATAGTTCCGTCGCATTCCCAGGGGCTCAGCTCGCGATTCCAATCGAGCCCTCCAATGGCGACAAGGGTGAACGGCGGGCAGTCGAGCTCTCGGCAGCGCTCGTAGACTTCACTACCGTTGCCCATAACCACGGGGAGATAGATGACGGGCGCGCCTTCCGCACACTCTGAATAAACGGTTATCTGCTTATGATGCGCTTCCAAGGCAGGCTTCTCTCGGTGTTGTGATATTGACAGCCTCAATTGTCGCACGCTGACACGGGGGCAGACGCTAAAAGAAAGGCGCGGAGCCGCTCGATGCGATTCCGCGCCTTGTTGTTTTGCTTTAGCAGACTATGCCGTTACGCCACGAAGAAGTAGACGAGGAAGGCGAGGGCTGCGATCCACATGAGCGGCTTGATCTTGGAGGCCTCGCCCTTAAAGAGCGCGACAACCACGTAGGCGATAAAGCCCAGGCCAATGCCGGCAGAGATGGAGTAGGTGAAGGGCACGCCGGCGACAATCATGAACGCCGGGAAACCCTGCGACACGTCGGACCAGTCGATCTCGGAGGCTTCGCTCATCATGAGGTAGCCGACGTAGACCAGAGCACCGCAGGTGGCGGCGCTGGAAACGATGGTGACGATGGGGGAGAAGAACGCGGCGAGAATGAACAGCACGCCGGTGGTGACGGAGGTGAGGCCCGTGCGGCCACCGTCGGCAGCGCCAGAGGTGGACTCGACGAAGGTGGTGATGGAGGAGACGCCCATGAAACCGCCCACAGCAGCGGCGGCAGAGTCGACGATCAGAATCTCCTTGATATTCTCGACGTTGCCGTCGTCGGTGAGGAACTCGCCCTGCTTGGCCACGGCCATCGCGGTGCCCATGGTGTCGAAGAAGTCACTCATGAGCAACGAGAACGAGATGACGAGGAGCGCGGGGTCGGTAAGGACCTTGACGATGGCGGGCACGCCGCCGGCGTCGGCGATGGGGCCACCAATGCTCGAGAAGTCGAGCGGGGCGATGATACCGGTCGGAGCCTGGGTCACACCTAGGGGGATACCGGCGATGACGGCGACGACGATGCCGATGAGCAGCGAGCCGGGGACGTTGCGGCAGGCGAGGGCGACCGTCACCAGGATGGAGATGATGCCGACGATGAAGGTGGGGGAGGTGATGTCGCCCAGACCGACGAGTGTACCGGCGCCAGCGGTGATAATGCCGGCATCGCACAGGCCAATCATGGCGATGAACAGGCCCAGACCCACCGAGATGGCGTGACGCAGGACAACCGGGATGGCGTCCATGATGGCCTCGCGCAGGCCACAAAGCACGAGCAGCAAGATGACGACGCCCTCAAGGAAGATGACGCTCATGGCCACGTGCCAGTCACCGCCGCAGACGGTGGTGGTGATTCCAGCGATCATCGCGTTGACGCCTAAGCCCGACGCGCAGGCGAGCGGGCGGTTGGCGAAGATGCCCATGCAGATGGTCATGATGCCGGCGCCCAGGCAGGTGGCGCAGGCGAGCGCTCCCGCATCGATGCCAGCGCCCGAGAGCACCGCAGGGTTGACGGCGATGATGTAGGCCATCGCCAGGAATGTTGTCAGTCCAGCGCGAAGTTCGGTCCCGATTGTGGACTTGCGCTCACTGACGTGAAAAAGTTCGTCCATGCATACCCTTTCCTTGTTCGGCCCCGAGTTTAGGCCGATTGACACGAACTCAACTACTATATCGCCTTTGAAAGGTTGATGTTCCTCGCATGTTGATGTTCGGCGCTTTGTAGCAGACGGACGGTATTTTTCGCATGAAAATGTGTGGGTACCGTATACTTAAGCAGTTACAACGACCCCTATGGAGGAACGTATGATTAAAGAGCTCTGCCACGACGAGGCTATTCTGTCCCAGCGTTGCGAGGTCGCGACCGTCGAGGACGAGTCGGTGGCACAGGACCTGATCGATACCATCAAGTCGCTCGACGATGCCGGCTGCCTCGCCGCCAACCAGATCGGCGTCACCAAGAAGGTCTGCGTCTATCTGGACGACGCCGGCGAGCCCCATGTGCTCTACAACCCCCGTCTGGTGTTTGGCCTGGGTGCCAGCAAGATGGAGGAGAGCTGCCTGACGCACGGGGAGGTCACCAAGTCCACGCGCTACATCAAGTGCAAGGTTGCCTTTGACCAGATCGTCGACGGCAAGATGAAGGAGTGCCGCCGCGACTACGCGGGCTTTGAGGCACAGATGATCCAGCATATGATCGATCACTGTCTTGGAAAGTTGGTCTAAGGGGACCAAAGCACCGCACCTTGCCGCTCAATCGTCGCTCGCGTACCTTAAGTACGCTTCGCTCCTCTTTCGTGGCAATCTGCGGCACTTTGACCCCTTAGACGACCTGCGGGGTTAACTTGGTTGAGTTTATCCTGCTTGAATAGCCCGGGCATGACATTGTGAACTGCCTCCCATTTCTTGGACATGAGAAATGGGAGGCTTTCTTTATGCGCGTTGATTTGAGGGTGAAGCATGATGTCGAGGCCAGGAAGG